>JBARXS010000151.1:0-5478 GCA_049647465.1 Erythrobacter sp. | reverse complement strand
TATGGCGCATTTGTAGAACTGGAAGCTGGCATCGAAGGCCTCGTCCATGTCTCCGAAATGAGCTGGACCAAGAAGAACGTCCACCCGGGCAAGATCGTCAGCACCTCGCAGGAAGTCGAAGTGATGGTGCTCGAAGTCGACAGTGAAAAGCGTCGCATCAGCCTCGGCCTGAAGCAGGCTCAGCGCAATCCGTGGGATGAGTTTGCCGAGAAGCATCCGGTCGGCACCGAAGTTACCGGCGAAGTCAAGAATGCCACCGAGTTCGGTCTGTTCGTCGGCCTCGACGGCGATGTGGACGGCATGGTGCATATGTCGGATATCGCCTGGGGCATCTCGGGCGAAGACGCATTGGCGCTTCACCGCAAGGGTGAGGAAGTCAAGGCCGTGGTCCTCGACGTTGACGTTGACAAGGAACGCATCAGCCTCGGCATGAAGCAGCTCGAAAAGGGCGCTCCGACAGAAGCCGGTGCGGCTGCTGCTGGCTCGCTGCGCAAGAACCAGACAGTTACGGTCACGGTTCTCGAAGTGCGCGATGGCGGGCTCGAAGTGCAGGTCGGCGACGACGGTGCAACGGGCTTCATCAAGCGTTCGGACCTTGGCCGCGACCGCGACGAACAACGTCCCGACCGCTTCCAGGTCGGCAGCAAGGTCGATGCGATGGTCATCGGGTTCGACCGTTCGAAAAAGCCGAACTTCTCGATCAAGGCGCGTCAGATCGCCGAAGAGAAGGAAGCTGTGCAGCAGTTCGGTTCATCCGACAGCGGCGCATCGCTCGGCGACATTCTGGGCGAAGCGCTCAAGAAGTCGGACGACTGATCTTGATGTGAGCTCCCGCGCAGGCGGGAGCCTCAATCGGCTTCGTGCCAAATCGAGAACGGTCCCCGCCTGCGCTGGGATCCGCAACCATTGTAGAAAGGCCCGCCCTCCCAATCGGAGAGCGGGCCTTTCCTACGTCTGGGGAGCAAGGTATGGTGCAGCTATGCTTACCGTTCACCAATTCCCCTGCCTGTCCGACAATTACGGATTTCTGCTGCATAACAGCGTGACCGGCGAAACCGCCGCCATCGACACGCCCGACGCTGCGGAATACCTCAAACAGGCCGATGCCAAGGGCTGGACCATCACCCATATCTGGAACACACACTGGCACCCCGATCATGCGGGCGGTAACAAGGCCATTATTGAGGCAACCGGCGCACGCGTCCTCGCTCCCAAAGAGGTAGAGAAGCTCAGCCCCATTGACCGCGTTGTGGAGCATGGTGATGTCGTCAATCTGGGTGAACACCGCGCGGACGTGATCGACGTATCGGGCCACACCAACGGCCATGTCGCCTTCCATATTGTCGAGGAGGGGATCGCATTTGTAGGCGATGCGGTCTTTGCTCTGGGATGCGGGCGCATGTTCGAAGGCGAGCCCAAACAGTTCTGGGCCAGCCTTGATCGCATCCGCCGTCTGCCCACTGCAACCACCCTGTATTGCGCGCACGAATACACCGCTGCCAATGCGAAGTTTGCATTGCATGCTGACCCCGACAACGCAGCGCTTCAGAAATACGCCGCCGAAATCGCCGCTAAGCGCGCACGCGGCGAGCCAACCGTGCCGACCGTTCTTTCGCGTGAATTGGCAACCAATCCGTTCCTGCGCGCTGATGATCCCGCGATAATCGCAAGATGGGACGGCAGCGCTCCGCATGAAACCTTTGCCGCCTTACGCGCTGGCAAGGACAGTTTCTGAGGCTGATGCAAGCACGGATGGAAGCACTGCGCGTCGATAAGCTGGGCGCCGATCTGTCCGGCGTATCTCTCACTGATGTGCCCGTGCCAAAGCGCAAATCGGGCGAAGTTCTGGTGAGCGTCCATGCCGCGTCGCTCAACTATCCCGACCTGCTGATGACGAAAGGTGAATACCAGTTCAAACCCGAACATCCTTTCACCAGCGGCCTTGAATGCGCTGGCGAAGTGATCGAGGCCGACAGTGAGAGTGGCTTTGTGCCCGGCGACCGCGTGATGGGCGGGAACAAGACCGGCGCGTTCGCAGAGTTTGCGAGCCTGCCAGCGGGCGGCCTCTCACGGATGCCGGAAGGGATGAGCTTTGAGCAAGCCTCCGCCATGGGCGCCGCATACTCCACCGCCTATACGGGGCTGATCGAGCTGTGCGGGTTGCGCGAAGGTCAATGGGTGCTCGTACACGGCGCGAGCGGCGGTGTCGGGCTTGCCGCAATCGACCTTGCCAAGACGATGGGCGCGCATGTTATCGCGGCGACAGGTGTGGAGGCGAAAAGGGACCGGATCGCCAGCCTCTACGCCCCGGACGCAGTGATCCATGCTGACGGGCGCTTTCGCGAAGCTGTGAGCGACATAACCGGCGGCGCGCTGTGCGACATTGTGTTTGATCCGGTGGGCGGCGACGTGTTCGACGAATCGACCCGATGTGTGACTTTCGGCGGAAAGCTTGTCGTCGTGGGCTTCACCAGTGGGCGCATCGCCGAAGTTGCGACCAATATCCCGCTGATCAAAGGTTTCTCCATCGTCGGATTGCGAGCAGGGGAATATGCACGCCGTTTCCCGGAGCGCGGGTCAGTGATCAACGTGGCTATCCGGGAGTTCGCCGAGGCGGGGCGGATCGACCCGGCGATTGACCGGGTTCTGCCTCTGTCGTGCTGGCGTGAGGGTTTCGAGGCAATGGCGAACCGGGAACTGGTGGGCAAAGTGGTATTCACGCCGGGTGATTGAGGGGGCATCAGTCTGAAACGTGCTTTGGGAATTGACCCGACAACGAGAAAGGCGGCCCACGACAGACCGCCTTTCCCCTCTCCAGCTCAGGATCCCAAACGGCAGCGGTCGCATGACCGCACAGCCGCTAGAGTGAAGATATAACCTCGTCGGCCAGCTTACTGTCTGCCGAACGCGTGTGGTTCTGCGATATAAGCGTGCGCGATGCAACAGCTGCCGCATCAACCGCGCGCCGACGCACTTCGTTGACCGCTTCGCGTTCGGCCGCAGAGATTTTCTCCTCCGCCATACGCTGGCGGCGCTCGACCATCTTTTCGCTGTCATCCTCGGCTTTGGCGAGGATCGCATCAGCTTCGCGCCGGGCTCCGTCCATCATGGCTTCAGCGTCTTTTTCAGCGCCTGCGATCTTGGCAGCATATTCATCCCGCAGCGCTTCCGCCTCAGCGCGGAGGCTCTTGGCCTCTTCCAGCTGCGACTTGATCTCGGCGATCTTCGCGTCGAGCCCGCTCATCATCATGCCCGGAACCTTCTTCCAGACAAAAACGAGCAGCAGGATCGTCATCGCCGCAGCGACCCAGCCATAATCGTCAAACCCCAGCGCCGACGGAGCATCGGCGTCAGATGCAGCGAGAAAAATCAGCAGATCAGGCATCAGCCAAGGCCTCCTTCACGGCTTGCTTCGCAGCAGCCTCGTCAATCTCGCTACCAGCAAGGCGGGCAACGATATCACGTGTGGCGTCGGCCGCGACATTCTCAATCTCGGCCATTGCGCTGGTGCGCGCGGCTTCGATCTGAACTTCCGCATCGGCCAGCTTGGCGTCGAGCCGCTCCTGCGCCTCAGCCAGTTTGGCTTCGGAGCTGGCAGCTGCTTTCGATTTGGCTTCCGCAATCAAACCTTGAGCCGCAGCGCGGTTCTCATTCTCGCGAACGCGCCACTGCTCTTCCTGCGTATCTGCCGCATCACGCGCAGCCTGCGCGGCAGCAAGATCATCAGCGATCTGCTTGTCCCGCAATTCCACGGTTCCCATCACCTTGGGGACCATGCCCCGCCCGATGAGAAAATAGGTGATACCGAAGAACACCAGCAACCAGAACACCTGGCTGGAAAGCATGTCGATTTGATCTATTTGAGGCATCAGCAGTGTCCGCGTGCAAAAAGCGTTAGTGGGCGGGTGACTTGGTCAATTGGCGCGATACGCCTCCCGCCCATCTGCGTATTCGAAGCTGTTAGGCGACGAAGACGAGGATAACGGCCACAAGGAACGCCAGCAGGCCGAGAAGCTCGGCAGCGGCAAAGCCGATGAACAGACGGCCCTGCTGGCTGTCTGCGGCGCCCGGATTGCGCAGAGCGCCTTCGAGGAACGAGGCAAAGACGTTGCCCACACCCAGAGCTGCGAGGCCTGCACCGATAGCGGCGAGACCGGCACCGATCATCTTGGCGGCTTCCATATCCATTATAATACTCCTTGGGAAAAATCGTTGTTTGTAAGTGGATTAGTGAAGGTTTTCAGCGTCGTTGATGTACAGCGACGACAGAAGGGCAAAGACATAAGCCTGAATGCCCGCGACGAGAATTTCGAGCGCGCTGATCGCGATCATCAGGATCAGTGCGGCGGGGCCGATTGTTGCCCCAAAGATCGGGCCAGCATTAATGCTGTCGATCACGAAAGTGGCGAGAATTTTCAGCAGCACGTGCCCTGCCATCATCGCCACGAATAAACGCAGCGCGAGGCTGATCGGGCGGATGAGGAATGAGAACAGTTCAATCACGAACAGCAGCGGGATCATCAATGCCGGAGTGCCGTGCGGGATAAAAAGGCTGAAGAAGTGGAAGCCGTGCTTCCAGAAACCGACCAGCAGCACGATCGAAAAGCTCATCAGCGCAAGAACGCCGGTGATCGTAAAGTGGCTGGTGAAGGTAAACGGGTGCAGGCCGAACAGACCGATCGGCATCAGGCCCAGCAGATTGCCGAACAGGATGAACATGAACAGGCTGAAGATGTAAGGCACATATTTGCGCCCTTCCTTGCCGATATTGGCGGCGAGCATGTCATCAATGAAACCGGTCATCGTCTCGACCGCCATCTGCCAGCGGCCGGGCACCAGCTCACGCTTCATACCCCCGTAGACAAATGCCCACACCAGGGCGACCGTGATGGCCATCCACAGTGCGGAATTCGTGAATGCGATATTGAAACCGTCCGCCAGATCCCAATCCGAGCCAATTATCGGCTCGATCTGGAACTGTTTCATCGGATCGACTTTGCCCTGTTCGGCAGCCATGTCGCGTCGGTCCTTAATGCCCTATATGAAACGCGCCCCTATTCGACTTTCCACAAGCCTGCCCTATCGTGGCGGCTCGTCTGGGTCTTCGGGGCGCGTATTCGCGCTGAGAATAATGTTCCTGAAAGCCGCGCCAATCCCGAGGAACAGGCAGACCAACAGACCCCATGGCGTGGTGCCGACGAACCAATCAATGGTCCAGCCAACAGCCGCACCTCCGAGAATCCCGCCCAGAAGATCTGCCAGAACACGGTTGCCGCTGCGGTAATTCGCATCGACCCCCTGAACCGAGCTTTTGCTGCGCTTATCCTCGCGCTCGTTCGCGGCCTTAAGCCGTTTTTCGAGCGCATCAACTCGCGCATCTTCAGCGATGGGTTCCTCTGCGGGTTTTTCGTCACTCATGCCTAACTTCCTAAAAGGCGTAACAGGCACGCGCAATGAGCTGCCCGCTAAGGGCGCCGC
>JBARXS010000150.1:0-3077 GCA_049647465.1 Erythrobacter sp. | reverse complement strand
ATGGGCCAGCATTGGTCGCAGACCAGCAGACCGGCGTACGCACGACCGCTGATAACGAAGTTGGCTCGGCCCGCATCACGGCAACATCGCCCGGTTCGCACATTCTCGCCTTTACCAGCAATCCCAGCTTCAGCGATCTCGAGGCAGAGCGCTTCAACCGCTATCTTGTCAATGAAGGCCTTAGTGCCATCGCTGCGCACCGCGTTCAGCAAGGCACCAACGATCAGGCGGGCACAGAACTGTATGCGAGACGCGCCAAGACACTCTTGCAAGTCGGCTCGAATACGACCGGGAACGTCACACAGCCAATCGGGCAAACGCTCGAGATCGTGCCACTGACAAATCCACTCGATCTGGGCAGCGCCATGTCGATGGAATTTCAGGTCTTGTGGCGCGGCAAGCCGCTTGAAGGCGCCTTGCTGACTGCAACACCTTTGACAGAGCCGGGAAACACAACTCCCTACACAACCGATGTGGACGGAAAGGCAAATGTCGCGCTGGCTTCTGGCTCACGCTATTTGCTCTCTGTCGTATGGGGAGAGCCCGCACCCAATGACGCGCGAGCCGATTATTTTACGATTTTCTCCAGCCTGACATTCGAGCGGAACTGAGCTTGGAGCCAAACGAGATATCAGGACGACGTTTGCGGTGAAATATGTCCTTCAACCGATCAGTGGCTACCTTGCCCCTCACACACTGGTCATGCAAACAATCACCGCCTAGAGTTTGTGGTGAACAAAATTCACAGGAGACCGGACGATGTGCGAAGAAGCCAAGCTGAAGCAATGGGCGCGTGAGACGATTTCCCGCCGCCAATTCGCAGCTCTCTCCGGCGCGGCGGCCATCACCGCGTGCGCTCCCGAACCTGCAAGCAGCGAGAGCAAGGCATCCACTGCCAGCCTCGATCTGACCGAGACCGCAGTCACTTTCGACACCGCCGATGGCACTATGGATGCCTTTTTCGTCCATCCCGCCGAGGGCAAACATGCCGCAGTCATATTCTGGCCTGACATCGGTTCTGTACGCGAATCCAAGCGTAATATGGCCCGCCGGCTGGCTGGCGAAGGCTACGCCGTGCTGGTGCTAAACCCCTATTACCGCGATGTCGCGGGCGAGCAATTTGCGGACTTTGCGGCCTTTATCGCTGATGAAGGCTTCTCCAAGGTCAGTCCGTGGCGCGCCAAGCTGGATGCGGATTCGATCGGCCGCGATGCCACCGCCGCCGTGGCATGGCTGGATGAGCAATCTGCGGTCGACACCTCGAAGGGTATCGGCACGCAAGGCTATTGCATGGGCGGCCCCTTTACCGTCTGGAGCGCAGCCGCTGTACCTGAGCGTATCAAGGCCGCCGCAAGCTTCCATGGCGGCGGACTGGTGCGCGAAGACTATGACAAGAGCCCTCACAAGGTGCTGAGCGCCTCACAGGCGGCATATCTGATCGCAGTCGCCCAGGATGATGATGCCGCCGCTCCCGAGGCCAAGACAGCCTTCGCAGCAGCCGCTGAGGCAGCAGGGCGCCCGGCAACAGTCGAAGTCTATGCTGGTGATCACGGCTGGACCGTTCCCGACAGCCCCGCATATGCAAAACCTGCGGCGGAAAAGGCCTATGCCGACCTTCTTGCCCTGTATTCGGAGGCGCTGGCCTAACGGGCCAGTCCCCCTTACTCGACCGGCTTTTGCGCGGTGGCACCAGTAGGAACGGGCGGCACATCATGCGCTTCGCGCTCCTTGTTACGCTCGTTCGATAAGCCAAAGCGGCCAAATTTGCGATAACGGGTCATCCACTTGTCGAGGAACAGTCCCAGAGGTTTGGGTTCAATGCCCATGTCTGCGAAAGTGCGATGCTCGCCTGAAACCGTGCTTCCCGGCTTCAAGAGGGTCCATTGGTCCTTGCTCATCGGCGTCAACGGCATCGCGGCGAACACAGCTGACAATCCATCCGGCATGGCAATGAACCGACGCGACCGACCCTGCGCCGCCGCGATCCGCTCATTGATTTCCATCATCGTGATCTGTTCCGGCCCGCCCAATTCGTAAATGTGCCCGCCATGCTCTGCGGGGTTTTCAAGGGCGACCGCCACCGCTTCGGCAACGTCATCGGCATAGACCAGTTGCAGTTTCGCATCGGGTGCGAAGACCGGCATTGCAGGCGCCATCTCGATCATCTTCCCGAACATGTTGAGGAAATTGTCGTCTTTTCCAAACACGATCGAAGGGCGCAGGATAGTGGCCTTCGGATAGGCTGCGAGCACCTTTTCCTCGCCTAGCGCCTTGCCCCGGGCATAGGCTGCGCTTGACCCGGCGTCCGGCCCAATCGCGCTCATATGGACGAAGCCTTTGACCCCGTTTTCCGCCGCGAGCCGCGCCATGGTGCCCGGCGCCTCGCCCATCAGCTTTTCGAGATCACCCGCAAAATCGCCGACAAGGTTTACGACATAATCCGCCCCCTGAAGAGCCGCAGCCATGCTCTCCTCTTTCAGGATATCGCACCGGGCGAATTGCAACTGCCCCAGATTGGCAAGCGGTTTGAGCGAGTGGCTCTTTTCAGGATTGCGGCTGGCAATGCGCAGGCGGGCACCCCGGCTCAGCAGGCTTTGCGCGACATAATTGCCGATATAGCCGCTGCCTCCAAAGACAGTGACAAGGCGATCTTCAAGTGGCGATGCTGTGGTCATGATGGCGTGTCCCTTACGCGTCACGGGTCAAACATTTGGCTTGACGCGTCCATGCTTTAACGAAGGCGCCCGGGCAAGCGTTCCTGAAGCTGTCACCTTTGGCCGCCAGCGATGGCCTGCAGCGTCTTTCTTCCATCCACGCCATGTTTGCGTTGACAGCACACCGTCACGCTCGCTAATGGCGCGCTCCTACCCGGCGAGCTTTTTACGTTGTTGCTCGCCACCCGTGCCCAGATGGCGGAATTGGTAGACGCACCAGCTTCAGGTGCTGGCGCTCGCAAGGGCGTGGAGGTTCGAGTCCTCTTCTGGGCACCATTTGTTCTTCTCTTGTTCTCCCAGATAATCTATAAAACCCGCAGAAACCCTAGGGATTCCGCCCTTCGGTAGTTCCGGATCGTCCCG
>JBARXS010000149.1:0-59989 GCA_049647465.1 Erythrobacter sp. | reverse complement strand
TTGATTTGCGTGCAGCGACCATCCGGAGGATGGCTCGGGCCTGGAGTGTCGTCAGGGGCGCCAGCAGGGGAACTGGCTATCCTGACCCGAGAACACCGCCGGACGGCCGCGCACATCTGTTGTTCGCAGGCAATCCCGAAATGGTGACAGTCATTGGAAAAAAGATTTGATCGGCTTTTGGAGAAACCCGCAACGCTCCGCTGGAGGGGCTCGACTTGAATTGCGCTATCCGGCACAGCCAGCGCCATTATGCGCCTAGCTGATTGCCACAATATCGATGATTTCCGCACGCTGGCGAAGGCTCGCCTGCCCTTCCCCGTCTTTGACTATATTGACGGCGCGGCGGATGATGAACTGACCAAGGCACGCAACACGGTGAGTTATGACACCGTCGATCTGGTGCCGGATGTGCTGGCCGGTGTTGAAGACATCGATACGTCCTGCACCATCCTTGGCCGCAAAAGCGCGCTGCCCCTGATGCTTTCCCCCACTGCCGTTCAACGCGCCTTTCACTGGCAGGGCGAGACGGCGGTGGCGAAAGCGGCGGACAAATTCGGCCTTTGGTTCGGCATTTCCAGCCTTGCGACGCGTTCCATTGAAGAGATTGCGGCGCTTACATCAGGCCCAAAGCTGTTCCAGCTCTATGTCCACAAGGACAAGGGCCTCAACACGCATATGATTGAGCGGTGCCAGGCGGCCAGGTTCGATGCGATGGCGCTGACCGTGGACACGATTGTCTCGGGAAAGCGGGAGCGATGCCTGCGTTCCGGTTTCACCACCCCGCCCCGCTTCACCCCCGCCAGCGTGCTGAGCTATGCCACTCGCCCGAAATGGACGCTGGATTATGTGCTGCGCGAGAAATTCCGCCTGCCCAATCTGGACACCCATGTCTCCGAAGGATCGAGCGAGGCGGTCAGCATTGCGGACTATTTCAACACCATGCTCGATACCTCGATGGACTGGTCCACAGCCGCCGCCATCCGCGAGCAATGGGGCGGGACTTTCGTGCTCAAAGGCGTGATGAGCGCAGGCGATGCGCGCCGCGCGGTTGAGATCGGCGCAGACGCGATCATGATTTCAAACCACGGCGGGCGGCAACTGGATGGCAGCCGCGCGCCCTTTGACCAGCTCACCGAAATTGTCGATGCGGTTGGCGGCGAGATCGAGATTATCTGCGATGGCGGCGTGCGGCGCGGCACCCATGCCCTGAAAGCGATCTGCACCGGAGCCAACGCGGCGAGCGGTGGGCGGCTGTATCTTTATGCTCTCGCGGCCGCCGGACAGGACGGGGTTGAACGCGCACTCAGTATCCTGAAGGATGAAATTGAGCGCGCCATGCGCCTGATGGGCGTGACGAGCGTCGATCAACTGACGCGCGATCGCCTCAGAACACGGTGATCACAGTGAACACCATCACTTGAAACAGGTGAATGTCACACGCTTGTAATGCAATTGGCCCTTTAGCCGCGCATTACCGTATTTTGATGGGACCAGTCATGCACAAACACATTCTTTTCAGCGCTGCTGTTTTCTCGCTTGCTTTGACGGGGTGCGGCGGAGCTGCCGAAACGCCTGCGCCCAAGGATGATGCGGCAGACTTTGCCGCGCGGATCAATGCCGGAAATAGCGGCAAAACCGGACAGGCCGCCCCTCAGGGAACGCAAACGCCCACCATTGCACCGCCGCGCGAGAATGCCGCCGAGGGTGCCTATGCAGCGGGCACGGCAACCGATCCGGACAGCGCCACTTGCGGGGCCAATCGGATGGGGCAGTTTCTGGGCAGGCCACTGGATGATGCCGCCCGTGCGGCAATTATGGAAGTGGCCTCGGACGTGACTGAAATCCGCTTTGTGCCCGCCGGAGCGGACTACGTTAAGCCGGACCCAACCAATCCGCGCCTTAACATCATGACCGATCAGGCCGGGATCATCCGCGACGCACGTTGCGGTTAGGGATCTTCGGCAAAAGGAAGACCCCCGCCGCTCGGTTGAGCGACGGGGGCAACGGGATTGGCATTTAAGACCAATCAGTCCTGATAGTGCTCATCAGCAGAGTGCGTCGGATAGTTCGTGTCCGCTTTGGCGATGAAGCCCGGAATGTCGGCGTTCCACTTTTCAGAAACCGCTTCGTTGAAGTTCAGATACAGCGTGCCGTCCACGATCTTGTAAACCTGCGGATCGCCCGGTGCGAGCGCGTCATTGGCACCGATGGCCCATGCGCAATAGCCGCCATAGGCCGGGGCGTATTTGGCCGGATCGCCGATGAATTCCTGCGCATTCTCTTCGCTGGCAAACCGGTAATCAAAGCCCTGATAGCGCACGGTGAAGTCTTCCGAACCCTCAACCGGGACACCGTCATCGCTGAAATAGCTGACAACGTCGAAGCCGGAGACTGCAAGCGTGTCGCCCTTTTTCTTGGTAAAGGTCGGGCCGGTGGGATCTCCACCCAGATCAGCAATCAGGCCGGTTTCAGCCGGAGCCTCAACAGCGGCGGTTTCAGCGGTTTCAGCGGTTTCAGCGGTTTCAGCGGTTTCAGCGGTTTCAGCCGGGCCACTGCAAGCAGCGGTGGTGGCCATCAGGACGCCAAGTACGAGCGGGGCAAAAATTGACTTTTTCATGTGTATTCTCCTCCTGGGGAAAGTTTGCTTTGCCCGGCGCCTGAAGCCGGACAACACTGCCTGTTTCGCCAGCTTCAGAGGATTGGTTACAGACAGCCGCAGAAAGTTTCAGAAAAAGGCTTCGCGCAGGGCCAAAGCATACACGAAAGCGGGCACCGCGCCCATCCTGCGCATCCTTCCCCACTTGCAAGGCGCGCCGTTATCGGCAAAGACTGCTGGCCATGAAGCACGAAGGCATTCTGGCACTACGACTTATTCGCCCTTGGAGGTGAAGGCCCGGGCGTGTGCGCCGCGCGGGTTGACCTTCCAAGGGATCCGCCAGACGCCATTCCCGAAACTTCATGCCTGAGACACCTTCACCATGCCCATGCTCTCTGACCCTTCGCAAAAGTATACGCCTTTCGGTCAGGTCAATCTGCCTGACCGCCAATGGCCATCGCGCCTGATCGAAAAGGCACCGCGCTGGCTTTCAACTGACCTGCGTGACGGCAACCAGTCGATCATTGATCCGATGGATGCGGTGAAGAAGCGGCGCTTTTTCGATCTGCTGGTCGAGATTGGCGTCAAAGAGATCGAGGTCGGCTTCCCCAGTGCGGGGGCGACCGAGTTCGACTTTATCTCAGGCCTCGTGCGATCCGATGCCGTGCCCGAGGATGTGGTGGTGCAGGTTCTCACCCAGTCGCGTGAGGACCTGATCCGCACCTCGTTTGAAAGCCTGACCGGCGCGCATTCGGCCATCGTCCATCTGTACAACGCGGTTAGCCCGGCGTGGCGCGATATCGTCTTTCGTATGTCCAAGTCGCAAGTGCGCGATATCGCCGTCGCGGGTGCCAAGGTGATGCGCGATGAAGCGGCAAAGCAGCCCGATACGCAGTGGCACTTCCAATATTCGCCCGAGACGTTCTCTACCGCCGAGCTGGATTTCAGTATCGAGGTTTGCGCGGCGGTCATGGAAGTGCTGGCTCCCACGCCAGACAACCCGATCATCCTCAATCTGCCCGCGACAGTGGAGGCAGCGACGCCCAATATCTACGCCGACCAGATCGAGTATTTCTGTCGCAATCTGCCAAACCGTGAAAGCGCGGTGATCTCGCTTCACACGCATAATGACCGGGGTACGGGTGTTGCCGCAGCCGAACTGGGCCTGATGGCGGGCGCCGACCGGGTTGAAGGCTGCCTGTTCGGCAATGGCGAGCGCACGGGCAATTGCTGTCTCGTGACGATGGGGCTCAACCTGTACACTCAGGGCGTCGACCCACAGCTCGACTTCTCGGACATCGACCGCATCATCGAGACGGTCGAGTATTGTAACGATCTGCCCGTGCACCAACGCCACCCCTATGGCGGAGAACTGGTCTACACCGCGTTTTCCGGCAGCCATCAGGACGCGATCAAAAAGGGCTTCGAAGCGCGCGGCGAGCAGAATGACGAGACATGGCGCGTGCCCTATCTGCCGATCGACCCGGCGGATCTGGGGCGCAATTACGAAGCCGTGATCCGCGTCAATTCGCAAAGCGGGAAAGGCGGCTTTGCCTGGGTGCTGGAACAACGGCAGGGGCTCAAGCTTCCCAAGACAATGCAGCGCGATTTCTCCGTGCATGTTCAGCGCCTCGCCGATGAAAGCTCACGCGAACTGAATGCCGATGATATCTGGGGCGCGTTCAAGGCGGCCTATCATGTGCAAACACCGGACAAGCATTTCCAACTGGTTGATTATGAGGAAAGCCGGGCAAGCGACGGCACCCGCATCTTTTCTGGCAAGGTGGCAGTTGATGGCCATGAACAAAGCGTCAGCGGCAGAGGCAAGGGCCTGATTTCCAGCGTCATGGCGACGATGCGTGATGTATTCGATGTCGAACTGGAGGTGGTTGACTACACGCAGCAATCGCTTGGCGCAGGCACGGACGCTAACGCCGCAACCTACCTTGAATGTGTCACGCCCGATGGCCAGACAATCTGGGGCTGCGGCATTGACGAAGACGTTGCAACCGCCAGTGTGCGCGCTGTTTTGAGCGCTGCAAATTCCGCTGTCGCCAGCTGAAATTCGCAGACCCGAAATGCAATCGCCGCCCCCTGCCTTCTGGCGGAGAGCGGCGATGCATTGAGCGTTAAGCCGAGTCAGAACTTGTAGCTGACCCCGGCGCTCAGCACCCACGGATCAAGATTGTGCTCCGTCTCGATCACCAGTGTATCGCCCGCAAACCAGCGCGCGGTGGTGCCAATGAAATAGCGTTTTGCATCAAGGGTCACGCCAAAGCCACTCTCGCCAACTGGCACATCGACGCCCGCCTGAAGCGCGAAACCGAACTCGTCCGAAAGATCGGTGTCGGTGACGCCCAGCGGAATAACCGCTTCACCCGGCTTGTCACTCAGCCATATAAAATAGGCCGGACCCGCGCCAACATAGGGCTTCACCCCGCCAAGGTCGAAATGCGCCTTCAACGTCACCGTCGCAGGCAGCAACAGCGCGTCAGAGACAAGCTCCGTGCCGCGGGGGAAGCCGGACACCGTATCGACATCGTGCTGCGTGGTTCCGGCGATGGTCTCAATTGAGAAGTTGTCAGCGAAGAAATACTCCACCGCGATGGTGGGCACGTAATTGTCGTTTGCCTTCGTATTGGTGCCGGCCGGCAGGCCAACCAGATCGACATTGACCCGATCGATTTCACCGTCCGGAAGAACCCCAGTGGCGACAACCTTCAACTGAACATCACCCGCTTCCTGAGCCATGGCCGGTGAGGCCAACATGGCAAGAGCGGCACAACCTGCTGCAAGTACAAATTTCATTCTAACGATCCTTTTGGCGACAGCAGCGGTTACCTCGCGCAACCCAGGGTTTTTGCTGTCGATGGACGGCCATCTGCTCGATCGATGGCCAGCGATCATTGACTGAAATCAAATCGGTGAGCCGAAATCGTCAGTTGATCGGGATCAAAGACGAATGGTTCACAGCCCTTCATAGAAGCCACTATTATGGCGACCGCACCCCTTCTTTCCAAATCACTCTCCCCAGAAGTGGCGAGCATGGACATGTTCCGCGCTGCCATCCCGCAAAGCGCCCGGCACTCACCGGTTGCGGACCGATTGTGTGCAATCGGGCAATACCGGTTTTTGCATGCGCGCGAAGAATTGCCCGGCGACGATAGTGAAGACCGGCTGATTTTCGTGACCAGCGGCGCAACAAAACTGATCGCAAAGCCGCCTGCCCTGACGCGTGCGCAGGCAAGGCAGGGCGGACAGAACGCAAAGATACAGGTGCTCGCCTTCTATTTCCCCGGTGACATTGTTTCTGTCCTGAGGGAAACAGACGGAAATTTCCGGATCGTGGGTCTGAAAGACACCGAATTGATCGTGTTTTTCGCCGATCAGTTTCTGGACGTGGCACAGGACGATCCCGCAGTGCTTCGCTCCATGCTCGCCAGTTCCATTCAGGCGCTTCATGCAAGCCGCACGGGCATGATGCAACTTGGCCATAAATCAGCCGGAGACCGGATCGCAGATTTCCTGGGATCCATGGCACTGCGGTTTTGCGGCTGCACCGATGGTGCTTGCGAATTCACTCTACCGATGAGTCGCCGCGACATTGCGGACAGTCTGGGGCTGGCCATTGAAACCGTAAGTCGGCAGTTTGCCGAGCTGCGCGATCTGGGCCTGATCGAGACACAGGGACGCTCAATCGTGCGGGTGCGCGACCTTGACACTCTCCTCCGTAAAAGGAGTGTGTAAACAAAATTGGACACTTGCAGTTTTCATTTTGACTTGAATCAATTACAGTGAGCTTGGGGTCACGGTAACACCCGTGGCGACGAAAGGGATCGAAATCATGGAAGCAGTCGTCGGACGGCTGGGGGTATGGGCGCTTGTCCTGCTCGCGGCTATTTTTGCTATTGCGGGGGCGCAGGATAGCGGTTTCGCCATTCATATGGGCATTATCGGCGGTGTCGCCGTCCTGCTTATCCTGCTGACGCTGACGCGGTTCGATCCGCTCGCCAAGGCACAGAGCATCTTCAAAATGCCGCCGGGGCCTTCACGCTATGACGATGACGTCGTTCGCTGGGGCGTGATTGCGACGATGTTCTGGGGCCTCGCCGGTTTGCTGGCTGGCGTTTATATCGCGACACAGCTTGCCTACCCTTCCCTTAACTTTGAACCCTATCTCAATTTTGGCCGGGTCCGCCCGCTGCACACCAGCGCGGTGATCTTTGCCTTTGGCGGCAACGCCTTGCTGGCCACGAGCTTTTACGTTGTTCAGCGCACCTGCCGCACCACACTGGCCTTCCCCGGCCTCGCCCGATTTGTGTTCTGGGGGTATCAGCTGTTCATCGTACTCGCTGCGACCGGATATCTGCTGGGGATCACCCAGTCGAAGGAATATGCCGAGCCGGAATGGTATGTCGATCTGTGGCTGACGATTGTCTGGCTCGCCTATCTCGCGGTGTTCGTCGGCACGATCCTGCGGCGCAATGAACCGCATATCTATGTCGCCAACTGGTTCTATCTCGCCTTCATCGTCACTGTGGCGATGCTGCATGTGGTCAACAACCTGTCGCTGCCGGTCAGCCTGCTGGGTGCCAAAAGCTATTCTGTGTTTGCCGGGGTCCAGGATGCGCTGACGCAGTGGTGGTATGGCCACAATGCGGTCGGGTTCTTCCTGACGGCAGGCTTTTTGGCGATGATGTATTACTTCGTGCCGAAACAGGCGAACCGGCCGGTCTATTCCTACCGGCTTTCAATCATCCACTTCTGGTCGCTGATCTTCCTGTATATCTGGGCCGGTCCCCATCATCTGCACTACACCGCGCTGCCTGACTGGGCGCAGACGCTGGGCATGGTGTTTTCGATCATGCTGTGGATGCCCAGCTGGGGCGGGATGATCAACGGTCTGATGACGCTTAACGGCGCATGGGACAAGATCCGCACCGATCCGATCATCCGCATGATGGTGATGGCGCTCGCCTTTTACGGGATGAGCACGTTTGAAGGGCCGATGCTGTCGATCAAGGCGGTGAACAGCCTTTCGCACTACACCGACTGGACCATCGGCCACGTCCATTCCGGCGCGCTGGGTTGGAACGGCCTGATCACCTTTGCCTGTGTGTACTTCCTGGTGCCGCGCCTGTGGCAAAAGGAGCGGATGTATTCGCTGCGCATGATCAACTGGCACTTCTGGCTCGCGACGGCAGGCATCGTCGTCTACGCCGCCAGCATGTGGGTCGCCGGCATTACGCAGGGCCTGATGTGGCGCGAATATGGCTCTGACGGGTATCTGGTGAACAGTTTCATAGACACCGTCGTTGCTCTTGGGCCGATGTACTGGATGCGTGCCTTTGGCGGGCTTCTGTACCTCTCTGGCGCGATCATCATGAGCTACAACATCTGGATGACGATCGCTGGATACCAGCGCGCCGAAGCCCCGATGGATGACGCCGCTTACGATGAAAAGGCAGACCGTCCCATCGTGCCGGAAGGCGCCAGCGGCGGACGCCAGCCCCTTCCAGAGCCCGCAGAGTAAGGGACCACAATCATGAGCAAGAATGCACCAAAGTCGGACGTTTTCGAAAGCCACAAGAAGGTCGAAAAAAACGTCACCCTGCTCGCTGCGGCCACCTTTGTGACGGTTGCCATTGGCGGGATCGTGGAAATCGCTCCGCTGTTCTGGATTGATAACACGATTGAGAAAGTGGAAGGCATGCGGCCCTACACCCCGCTGGAGCTGGCGGGGCGCGATATCTACATTCGTGAGGGGTGCTACACCTGTCACAGCCAGATGATCCGGCCTTTTCGCGACGAAGTGGAGCGCTATGGTCATTACAGTCTGGCGGCGGAGAGCATGTATGATCACCCGTTCCAGTGGGGATCAAAGCGCACTGGGCCTGATCTGGCGCGTGTTGGCGGGCGCTATTCGGATGACTGGCATGTCCTCCACCTGAAAAACCCGCAAAGCGTAGTGCCCCAAAGCATTATGCCCGGTTACAACTTCCTGAGCGAGACCGAGCTGGAAATCTCGGACATCTCCGCCAATCTCACCGCGCTCAGCCGGGTGGGCGTGCCTTATACTGACATCGATATCGAGATGGCTCCGAATGATCTGATGGCGCAGGCCGATCCTGATCTGGATGCAGGCGATCTGGAGGAACGCTATCCCAAGGCACAAATCCGCGATTATGACGGTGATCCGACCCGTGTGACCGAGATGGACGCGCTGGTGGCCTATCTGCAAATGCTGGGCACTCTGGTGGACGTGAACAGCGCCGCCGCGCAAGCCGAGCTCGCTCCGAAATCAGGTGGGGAGACGGGTCAATGAGCTTCTATGAAGTGTTCCGCCACTTTGCCGACAGCTGGGGCCTTGTGCTCATCTTCGGCCTCTATTTGCTGCTGTGCGCATGGCATTTTCGCCCGCATGCAAAGCAGCACGTAGAGCACGCCAAGAACTCGATTTTCAGGGATGATGATGATGTCTAAGACCGACAAGAATCGGATCGATGAACCCACCGGAACCGAATTTGTCGGCCACGAATGGGACGGCATCGAGGAACTGAACACGCCGCTGCCGCGATGGTGGCTTTGGACCTTCTATGCGACCATTGCCTGGTCCGCGGTCTATGTCGTGCTTTATCCGGCATGGCCGATGGTGGAGAAGGCAACCGATGGCGTGCTCGGGTGGTCAAGCCGGGGCGATCTCGCCAAGGAAATGTCTGCCGCTGATCTTGCCCGCCAGGGCGTATTTGAACAGATTGCCGCGACCGACATCGTCAAGCTGCCGGCCAATGCGGAATTGATGCAACAGGCGGTTGCGGGCGGAGCGGCCGCATTCAAGGTGAACTGCGTGCAGTGCCACGGCGCGGGCGCAGCGGGTTATGAGGAATATGGCTACCCCAACCTCAACGATGATGACTGGATCTGGGGCGGCGAGCTGGCCGAGCTGGAATTCACGCTGAACCATGGCATTCGCTGGGAAGGGTCAAACGAAACACGCATGAATTATATGCCCGCTTTCGGAGACATCTTCGACAAGGATCAACTCGATGCGGTCACCGAACACGTCCTCTCGCTCAGCGGCAAGGGCGCGACCACTCCCGTCGGCGCACAGCTGTATGAGGAAAACTGCGCGGCCTGCCATCAGGCCAATGGACAGGGCGATCAGGTGCAGGGCGCGCCTGCCCTGAACGATGCAATCTGGCTGTATGGCGATGATCGCGAACAGATCAAAAGCCAGATCGCCTATCCGCGCCACGGCGTGATGCCTGGCTGGCGGGATCGTCTTGATCCGGTCACGATCAAGATGCTCGCAGCCTATGTCCACTCGCGCGGTGGCGGTGAATATGCTGGTGAAGCGACCGAGGAAGTCGCGCCCGAGATCGAAGCCGAAGCTGTCGGGGAGACTGGTGAGGTGGCCGCTGCCACCGGCGAGAGGGACGATGGTAACTCCTGAGTCCCTCAGCGACGCCGGGAAAAAGGGCACTGCTGTGGACAGCTCCACGCGTGACTGGGGTGCTGCCCTGGGCGCGGCGGAAACCAAACCCGCCGCCGCCACCCAGCGGCATACGCAAAGTCAGCCTCCGCAAGATCTCTATGCCAAGCAGAAGACGGTCCATAACAAGCGGATCGACGGGTCATTTCGTCGTTTCAAATGGCTGGTGATGATTGTCACGCTGGCCATTTATTATGTTACGCCTTGGCTGCGCTGGGATCGCGGTCCGTTTGCGCCCGATCAGGCGGTTCTGATCGACCTCGCGAATCGGCGTTTCTACATGTTCGATATCGAGATCTGGCCGCACGAGTTCTATTTCGTTGCAGGCCTGCTCATCATGGCAGGGATTGGCCTGTTTCTGGTCACGAGCGCCGTGGGACGCGCATGGTGTGGCTATGCCTGCCCGCAAACGGTGTGGACCGATCTGTTTCAACATATCGACCGCTTCATCGATGGTGACCGCAATGCGCGCCTGCGTCTGGACAAGGCCCCATGGGGCGCATCGAAGATCGCGCGGCGCACCGGCAAATGGTCAATCTACCTCGTCATCAGCCTGCTGACCGGCGGCGCGTGGATCCTCTATTTCGCGGATGCGCCAACTCTGTTCACTGACTTTTTCACCGGGCAAGCCGCGCCGGTTGCCTATGCGACTGTCGCAATCCTGACAGGTACGACATTCTGGCTGGGCGGCTTTATGCGAGAGCAGGTGTGTATTTATATGTGCCCGTGGCCGCGCATTCAGGGCGCGATGCTGGATGAAAGCTCTCTGATCGTCACCTATAAGGACTGGCGCGGGGAACCGCGCGGCAGTCTGAAGAAAGCGCAGAAGAACCCCGAAGAATACGGCGACTGTATAGACTGCCACGAATGCGTCTCGGTATGTCCCACCGGGATCGACATTCGCGAAGGTTCGCAGATCGGCTGTATCACTTGCGGGCTGTGTATTGATGCATGCGATCGGGTGATGAACGATATCGGGCGCCCGCGCGGCCTGATCGATTACGCCACGCTGGATCAGTGCGCTGCAGAGGCCGCAGGCGCACCCGCGGAACCGGCGTGGAAAGCGCTGCTGCGTCCGCGCACCTTCATCTATTTTGGTCTGTGGGGCGGAATTGGCGCGGCTCTGCTGTTTGCGCTGGGCACCCGCACGCATACCGATCTCACCGTCTCACCAGACCGCAACCCGCCCTATATGCTGCTGAAGGACGGATCGGTGCGCAACGCCTACACCTTGCGCCTGCGCAATATGGAGGCGCGCCCGCGTGATATGCAGATCGCGCTGATCGGTCTGCCCGAAGGGTCTGCGATGTGGACCGATGCGATTGGTCGCAATGATGCCGCCGCAAAGCAGAGTATCAACGTCCCCGCGAATGAGACGAAAATTGTGCGTGCCTATGTTACAGTGCCTGAAGGATCGGCTGTGAGCGATTTCTCGTTCCAGCTGACCTCGCTTGACGGACAGGGCGAACAGGACACCGAACAGACGAATTTCCAACTGCCGCAATAATCGAAGAACCAGGATCACACAGAATGACCAAGCCCAAAGCACGCGAGTTTACCGGTCGCCATATGGTGATGGTCATGGTGGCCGGGTTTGGCATCGTCATGATCGTCAACTTCTACATGGCAAGCCTCGCTGTGGGCGGCTTTCACGGGATCGTGGTCGAAAACTCCTATGTCGCCAGCCAGAAATTCAACGGCTGGCTGGAAGAAGCAGAGGAAATGCGCGCGCTGGGTTGGACCGCTTCGGCAAGCCGCGCGGCCGACGGCCATGTGACGATCATCGCCAAGGATGTGCCCGAAGGTGCAGTAATCACTGCCGAACTGCGACGCCCGATTGGCGAGCAGAAATTTGCGACAATGACCTTCGCGCCCGTCGGACAAGGCCAATACCGCTCGCTCGAAAATGTTGATTCAGGTCGCTGGACCATCCGCCTGCAAATCGCGGCGCAAGGGAAAAACTGGGTCGAGGAAAGCGAGCTTAAGTGAACGCTCCTCCTGCCCTTACCCCCACTCCTGCGGCACCGGCGTTGACCGGCACGCGCTTTACCGTCCCCGGCATGAAATGCGCTGGCTGCATCGGCAAGATTGAGCGGGAGCTGCCCAAGATTGACGGGATAGAGGCGGCGCGGGTCAACTTCTCGGCCAAACGCGTTGCCATCGAACACGCCGCATGGATGGACGAGAGTGATCTGGAACAGGCTCTCCTCTCCATCGGATTCGAAGCGCAGCGGGTCGAAGACAATCCGATGGGCATTGAGGCGGGTGAACGCCGCATGTTGATGCGCGCCCTGGGCGTTGCGGGCTTTGGCATGATGAATGTCATGCTGCTCTCTGTCAGCGTATGGTCGGGCGCGGATGGATCGACGAAGGAGCTCTTTCACTGGCTGTCCGCGATCATCGCCATGCCTGTCATCGCCTATTCGGGCCGCCCGTTCTTTGCAAGCGCGTGGATGGCGCTCAAATACCGGCGCACCAATATGGACGTGCCGATCTCTATCGGCGTGATCCTCGCAACCGCGCTCAGCCTGTATGAGACGATCACCGGGGGCGAGCACGCCTATTTTGAAAGCGCGGTGATGCTGCTGTTCTTCCTGCTCGCCGGGCGCGCGCTGGATGCGATGATGCGCGACCGCACACGCGACGGGATCGGGGCATTGCTGGGCCGGATGGGCAAAAGCGCCAGCGTCATCGGCGAAGACGGATCGACCACCCGCGTGGAGGCGGCCGATCTGGAGCCAGGCATGCTGGTGCTCGTCGCGGCAGGCGAAGCGATGGCAGCGGATGGCGAGGTTGAAGACGGATCCAGCGCCATCGACAACGCCATGCTGACCGGCGAAAGCGCACCCGAACAGGTGAGCCCCGGCAATGTGATCCACGCTGGCGCAATCAATCTCAGTTCGCCATTGCGCGTCCGGTTGACCCACACCGCCGATGATACAGCCTTGGCAGAGATCGCGCGCCTGATGGATGAAGCGGGCCAGTCGCGAAGCCACTATGTGCGCATTGCCGACCGCGCGAGCCGTGCCTATGCGCCGGCGGTTCACACGCTGGCGGCGCTCGCCTTTGTCGGATGGATGATTGCGGGCGCAGGCTGGCACCAGTCGCTTGTCATCGCCATCGCCGTGCTGATTATCACCTGCCCGTGCGCAATGGGCCTTGCCGTGCCGACCGCGCAGGTGGTGGCGTCGGGCGCACTGCTGAAACGCGGCTTGCTGGTGAAGGACGGGAGCGCGCTGGAGCGGCTTGCCGAAGTGGATGTGGCGTTTTTTGACAAGACCGGCACGCTGACACTGGGAGAACCGCGTCCCGCAGTGCAATTGCTCGATGCAGAGGCGCGATCGGTTGCGCTGGGCCTTTCGCAAAACAGCCGCCATCCCCTCAGCAAGGGGCTGACCTCTGCCCTGCTGGATGCAGGGGTGCAGCCTGCGGATGTTACCAACGTCACCGAGACACCGGGCGAAGGCCTGGCGGGTGAGTGGAACGGTGTTGAGGTCGCAATCGAGCGCCCCCACAGCGGCGCGCAGGAACTGGCCGCGCGGCTTCGCATCGGCGGGCGCGCGCAGACGATCATCTTTAGCGATACGCTGCGCGATGATGCATCGCAGACCATTGCGCGGCTATCCGCTCAGGGCATCACGTCGGGCATTATCTCGGGCGACCGCGAGGAGGCTGTTGAGGACGTCGCCGCCAGGCTCGGCATCGCGGCGCGCTCCTCGGTCACACCGCAGGAAAAGCTGGACGCGCTCGAACAGGTGAAGAGCGAGGGGAAACGCCCGCTGATGATTGGCGACGGGCTGAATGATGGCCCCGCCCTTGCCGCCGCGCATGCCTCCATCGCGCCCGGCACCGCCAGCGATGCGAGCCAGCAGGCGGCGGATGCGGTGTTTATCGGTCGCGGGCTCATGCCGGTCGCGCTTTCAGTGGAAGTCGCACGCGCCACGATGCGGGTGGTGCGCCAGAATTTCGGCTTTGCGATCGGGTATAATCTGCTCGCCGTGCCGCTTGCTTTGTTCGGATATGTCACCCCGCTAATCGCGGCCATTGCGATGTCACTCAGTTCGCTGGTGGTGGTCGCCAATTCGCTGAGGCTGGCGGGCGCTGCGGGTAAGGAGACGGGTCAGTGACCGGCCTCGCCTTCCTGATCCCGATCGCTCTCGGCATGGGCGCAGCGGGACTTGCCGCGTTTTTCTGGGCCATGAAAAGCGGCCAGTATGAAGACATGGACGGCGCGGCGAACCGCATCCTGATCGACGAGGAGGACGAGGCATGAACGCCGCCGTTCTCGCCGCATTTGCCCTCTCCCAGATGATCGCCGCGCCAATGATCCCGCCGCCGGGCGATGACGCAATCGCCGTTTCGTTGTGCTCAGGCGGAGAGATAGCGATCCCGCTGCGCAAGGGTGACACGCCGCAAAAGCGGGAGTGCGACCAGAAAGGCTGCCACGCAGGCACGTGCCGGGAGAAGGACAAGCTGAAACCGCGCATCTCCTCGTAAGCAATCGTATTTGATCTGGCGCAAAGACGCGGGCACGCCACCCTGCTGAAAGGCTGCCTATGTGGCCCTATTATCCAGAACTGCTCGAAGTGCCCGTGCCGCGCTATACGAGCTATCCGACTGCCGCCGATTTCGGCGCCCTCCCCACCGGTTCACTCGAAAGCGCGATTGAGCAGACCACGGGCGATATCTCGCTCTATCTGCATATCCCGTTTTGCGAGAAGATCTGCTTTTACTGCGGCTGCAACACCAGCAGATCCGGCAAGCGCGAACGGGTTGAGAGCTATCTCGCCGCACTGCACCGCGAAATGGCGCAAGTGGCCAGCCTGTTGCCGGGCGATGTGCGCGTGCGCCGCATCGCCTTTGGCGGAGGCAGCCCCAATGCGATCCTGCCCGCTGAATTTCTGACTCTGGTCGAAATGCTCAACACCCGCTTCAACCTGCACAAGGCGGAGCTCTCCATCGAACTGGACCCGCGCACCATGTCAGCGGAATGGGGCCAGACCATCCGCACCGCAGGCATCACCCGCGCCAGCATGGGCGTGCAGACCTTTGCCCCGCATTGCCAGAAAGCCATCGGGCGCGAGCAGAGCGATACGATGATCTGCCGCAGTGTGGACTGGATCCGCGATGGCGGGGTCACCTCGATGAATTTCGACCTGATGTACGGGCTACCACATCAAACCCGTCATGATCTGGCAGACAGCCTTGACTACACGCGCAAGATTGGCGCGGACCGGATCGCCCTGTTCGGATATGCCCATGTGCCGCATTTCGTGCCGCGTCAGAAAGTGATTGATGCCTCTGCCCTGCCCGATCGTGACGAGCGCTTTGCGATGGCCAGGCAGGGCTTCGAGACGCTGACTTCATACGGGTATCAGCCCATCGGATTTGACCATTTTGCAGCCCCCAATGATCCGATGGCTATTGCCACGCGCGAAGGAACACTGAGGCGGAATTTTCAGGGCTTCACCGACGACCCGACCGAAGTTCTGATTGGAATGGGTGCCTCCGCGATAAGCGGGTTTCCCGGCCTGATCGCGCAGAACGAGAAAAACTCGGGCCGATACCGGATGCTGACATCCAAATCACGGTTGACCGCCGAGCATGGCATTGTCCGCTCGCGCGAGGACCAGTTGCGCGGAAGGCTGATCGAAAGTCTGCTGTGCAAGGGCCACGCCACGTTGACGCCGTGCCTTGTGGGCTGTGTAAGCGAACGCATTCGACCGTTTGCCGCGCGCGATCTGGCTGAACTGGACGGGCTGGAGCTGCGCGTAAAGCCCGCTGGCCTGCCCTATGCCCGCGTTATCGCGTCATGGCTCGACAGTTTCCGCGAAACCAGTGTCAAACAGTTCAGCGCTGCGATCTAGGCTCCAGTTGCGCCGATACCGGCGTCATGACATCCACGCTTGCCACCCGGGCGCTTTGAGAGCACTCTGTTCACGTGTGACGACGGGAGGAGACGTTGGTGAGCACGGTACAAAACTCGCTGCACAATTCGCAGCCCGACCCGGCTACGCTGCATATTGCCCATGATCTCAATGTTGCCGACTTGAAGGCTGCGATGGCTGCGGGCTGGCGCGATTTTCTTGCGATGCCTCGTTTTGGCCTGTTTTTCGGCGGCGTCTATGTCGTGACGGGTCTGCTCATCGGGGCTATCGCGCTGATCGGCCAAGAGCTTTCGTGGCTTATCCCGGCGACCGCAGGCTTTCCGTTGATCGCTCCATTCGTCGCGGTCGGCCTGTATGAGGCGAGCCGCCGGAGGGAACGCGGTGAGGCGCTGACATGGGGCGGTGTTCTGGGCGCGCTTAAGGGGCATGGTGATGACCAGATCCTCTCAATGGGGGTGATTGTCTTTGTCGCCTTCGGTTTCTGGACCATTGTTGCGCATGCGATCTTTGCGATTTTCATGTCCGAAAGCGGCGTTTCCGCGCATGGCGGCATCGCCTTGCTGAACGCTCTGATGACGCCTGCGGGCCTTGCCATGCTTGGCGTCGGCAGTGCGGTCGGCGCGATCATGGCCTACGCCTTTTATGCGATCACGGTCATCAGCCTGCCGATGCTGGTGGAGCGCAAGGTGGACTTTCTCACCGCGATCGTCACCAGCCTGAAAGTGGTGAAGCATAACGCAGCTGTGATGTTGATCTGGGCCGCAATCATTGCCGCGGTGCTGTTTGTCGCCCTGATACCGGCCTTTCTCGGCCTGCTGATCGCGCTGCCAGTGCTGGGCCATGCAACATGGCATCTTTATCGCCGCGCCGTTCGATAAAGGGATTGGCGCACGGGTTTGGAGTATGGGGGTTTGGGGCGTTTCCTACTGGCTGCGAATGTCATAGGTTTCTTCCCATGCCCGATTGCCGGCCCCCTGATCGCTTTTTCCGATTGAAATGCACTTTTGCAATCGAAGCGATTTTGACCCCTATACAGTGTGTCAGGTGTGTCAGCCGCCCCGCAGCTGCGACGAACCGAAGCCAAGAGACGAGACCGCACACAGGCTCGCACACAGGCCCGCAACCGGAGAGAACAAGCCATGACTGAAGCGATTCTGGAACCCGAAGAGATAATCGAGCCAGAATTGGCGATCATCGACCCGCATCATCACCTGTGGGACTTGCGCCCGATGATGCCGATGTTTCCGCAGCCTCGCCATCGCTTCATCGAAACTCTGGTTCCTGTGGCGTATTACGGCTTTGACCACCTGCACGCTGATCTGACGAGTGGTCACAACATCGTCGCCACGGTCTACATGGAATGCGGAGCGTTCTATAACGCGGACTATGGCGATGCGAACAAGGTCGTGGGCGAGGTGGAATATGTGAACGGGGTCGCGGCGCAATCGGCGAGCGGCCTGTATGGTCCCTTGCGCGCCTGTGCCGGGATCGTCGGCCATGCAGACCTGATGCTGGGCTCTGCGGTGGGTGATGTGCTGGACGCATTGCAGGTGGCTGCGCCTGATCGCTTCAGGGGTATCCGCCATCAGGGCGCATGGGATGCCGATCCCGAGGTGCTGGGCCCGCCCTTCCATGCCCCGCCCCAGCTATACCGCGATGCGACTTTCCGCGAAGGTTTTGCGCAGCTTGGCCAGCGCGGGATGAGCTTCGATGCATGGATCCTTGAGCCGCAAATCCCGGATGTGATCGAACTGGCACGCGCCTTCCCTGATACGCCGATCTGCCTTGACCATTGCGGCACACCGCTGGGCATGGCGAGCTACACTGGCAAGCTGGAGGAGCGCTTTGAGATTTGGCGCGCCAACATCATCGAACTGGGTAAGTGCGAGAATGTGATGGTCAAACTGGGCGGGTTGGCGATGCACAATTGCGCCTTGCCAGAGCAAGGTCCGGCGGCAGGCATAGGGTCTGAAGAGCTGGCGCGGCTGTGGAAGCCCTATATCGAGACCTGCATCGAGGCTTTCGGGCCGACACGGGCAATGTTTGAAAGCAATTACCCGGTTGATCGCTGGGGCGCGACCTATCCGGTGCTGTGGAATGCGTTCAAACGGATCACCGCAGGCGCCAGTGATGACGAAAAAACAGCGCTCTATGCCGGGAACGCAAGCCGCTTCTACCGCATTGATCATGTGCTTGCCTGATTGCGCTATCGCTCATACCGCGCAGGCAAACATCCTTCTTGGAGAGACACATGACCCTTCCCGCACCTTTTGACCGCCTTCGCCTGCCGCTGATCGGTTCGCCCCTGTTCATCGTATCAGGCCCCGAACTGGTGATCGCGCAGTGCAAAGCGGGGATCGTGGGAAGCTTCCCGGCGCTCAATGCGCGCCCGCAAACGCTGCTCGATGAATGGCTGCACCAGATCACCGAGGAACTGGCCAAGCACAACCGCGAGCATCCAGACCGCCCGGCGGCTCCGTTCGCCGTGAACCAGATCGTCCACAAGTCAAACGACCGCGTGATGGCAGACATGGCGACTTGCGAGAAATGGCAGGTGCCGATGGTCATCACATCGCTGGGCGCGCGCGAGGAGATCTTTCAGGCGGTGCGCAATTGGGGCGGCATTACGATGCACGATGTGATCAACAACCGCTTTGCAAAGAAGGCGATCGAAAAAGGTGCAGATGGCCTGATCCCCGTGGCTGCGGGCGCTGGTGGCCATGCGGGTGCTTTGTCGCCGTTTGCCCTGATGCAGGAAATTCGCGAGTGGTTTGACGGGCTGGTCGCGCTGTCCGGCTCTATTGCGCACGGTGCCTCGATCCTGTCGGCTCAGGCGATGCGCGCGGACTTCGGCTATGCCGGGAGCGCCTTCATCGCCACCGAAGAAGCGAATGCGGATGCAGCGTACAAGCAGGGCATCGTCGAAGGGGATGCGAGCGGCATTGTCTACACCAACCTGTTTACCGGGGTGCATGGCAACTATCTGCGGTCCTCCATCGAGAATGCCGGGCTGGACCCCGAAAATCTGCCGACCAGCGACCCGTCAAAGATGAACTTCGGATCGGGCGGCAACACCAAGGCAAAGGCGTGGAAGGACATCTGGGGCTCGGGCCAGGGTGTGGGCGCGGTCAAGTCGGTCGGAACGGTGGAGGACATAGTTGCGAGGATGGAGCGTGAGTATCACGAGGCCAAAGCCGCGCTCGACGCCAAAACGCGGTATACGGCGTGGAATGCAGTGGCCGAAGCGGCGGAGTAAGCGGCTGAATGGCAGATGACATTGCCCGTCAGTCAGATGGCGAGGTTGAGACCCACAGGGACTCAGCCATCGCATCCAGCTCGGTAAAGTCAAAGCCTGTACCCAGCGGATCATTCCGGTTGAGAACCATGCGCCGCTGTTCGTTAAGCAGGCGCTTTCTCAGCGCTTGCTGGGGCAGGCGCAGACGCGTCAAAGCCTCAATCAGGGCGGCTTCGGGATCAGTTTCGCGGGCGATGACCCAGGTTGCCTCAACACAGCCGACACGCTCGATCACCAGCTCGTTATATTGCCGGTGCGGCCCCCTGTGCATCGGCATACTGGTGCGCAGCGTTGCCTCTTCGGTCGCCGGAAGCAGGAGCCCATTCGAACGAAAATCGTCAAATCCGAAAGGCACGCGGCCAATCTCGTCAAACATCGTCTTGAAGTATGGAGCTGAAAGCAGTTGCCGGGGCAAAAGATGATGACGCTGGAGCCCCGGATCATGTTCAGGAGAGCCGCGCGCATTGACCTTGCGGAACGGAAGAATGACGCCGCAAGTGGTGTTCAGCTCAATGCGGAACGCAGCACGGCTATCGGACCCAGCAGTTATGCTGGTCGTCTGAACTCGCAACGCGCGCATCTTAGCCCCGTATCAGTCCCGCCACACCCGGATGAACTTTCCATTTCGCGACGGCCGCATAACCAATCTGCTGCCATCCGGGGCGACAATCCTCTCGCTTTCATCCAGACCGCCAACGATGATGAGCTGGTTGATAAGCCTGACCCCAAGCCGGATTGCCGCCACCTTATCACTCGAAACTGGCTGTTCGATGCGAAGTTCCTGCCCGATCCAGAATTCCAGACCCACACTTTGCAGCGCGCCGTCAACCGTCTCCCGAAAAGCCGTGAGCCCCAGACCGGGAAATGCCCCGCCTTCAAGCCATGCAGTCGAGGTCGATTCAAAATAGCGGCGCCCAATAGCGCTTTGCGAAGGCGGCCAGACAACCGCTTCAAGGTCTTCGAAGTGGTGGGTCAGATCACGCGCAACAGCCATCAACCCTTTGACCACCGGCATGCTGCGCTCTCCGCCCGCAAGATGCTGACCCGGCACAAGCCGCAAGGCTTCGTAGGTGAAAGTGGTCGGCACGCTTTCCAGATCGAACCGATGCTCAATAGCCGGGAAAGCGCTGGGAGCCCCTTGAGCCAGCCCGCCAAGATCGAATGTGAGGCCTTCGCGCAGCAGCTCAACCCAAATCTCGTCCTTGCAAGGGGTGCTTGTTTGCGCTGTCGCGTCATTGGATTTTGGCGTGGGTATTGTGTCCGTATCGACCAAGTGGGGGCGAGCATCATCGGACGGATCATGGGTAAGCGAAATGAACCGCTGAGACGATGTGAAGTCCCTCAACGCTGCTCGCGTGGGTCGCTTACCTGCCGCAAAAAGCAGATAGAGCCCCGCAACATCAGTGTGTTGCTCAGTGTTAATGACTCACGACTCTCTTTTATCCCCCGAGAACCAAGTCCGTTGTCCGTACAAGCTTTCTGACGAGAATTATGGCCAGCGTCGAGTCTCGATTACCGTTCTGATCACAATGATTTCATGCTCCTTCAAAATATGCCCATCTCAGCACCCGCCCCCAAAGCGCTTCCGATTTCGCGGCAACGGGCCAGCATAGTTTGGCTCACAGTCTTTGGTGCGGCGATTTCCTCAGGGGTTTGCGCGCCCAGATTGTTGATCATGGGATCGGCCACGCGCTTTAATCGCCACCCGGTGACGATTCTATCCAACTGGCGAAGTGCGCCCTCTCCATCGGACCCTGCCGCAATGATGGAGGCGTATGGCCGCCCTTCGATCCGACCCAGGACTGGATAATAGCAACGATCGAACATTTCTTTCATCGCGCCGCTCATGCTTCCAAGGTTTTCCGGGCAGACAAAGAGATAGGCAGTGCATCGCAGCAAGAGCTCAGGTTCAACGCGGTCGCATGGGCATATCTCAACCTTGCAATGAACCGCTACCGCTTCAGCAGCTGCTCTTGCCATTGCCTCACTTGCTCCCGTTCTGCTGTGCCATGCGATCAGCAAGGGCGGAGGTGCTTCATCTTTGTCCATGGTGACATAGCAACGCGATAGCACTGTAGATTGTCAATGCCTGTCCCTGTCCCAGTCAGGCCGTTTGCGATACGCCGAACGTATGACCGGCGACCCTGCATCTTTTTCATACGTTTTTGGCGTCTCTAATTCGTTGTCTGACAACGGATGGCAGTGGCGCGGGGGCAATATGGAGATCGATGCCGAAGCCAGCCCGATGAGCCTGAACCATGACATTCTCTCGCAATTGCTGCTGACCCGCGGAGTTTCAGAGGACGACCTGCCCCGACATGCAAAGCCGACTTTGCGTGAGTTTCTTCCGGACCCATCCGCTTTTAAAGATATGGATCAGGCGGCCGAGCGTTTAGCCGATGCCATCATGGGCGGCGAGACCATCACGATTTATGGCGACTACGATGTCGATGGAGCCACAAGCGCCGCTTTGCTGGTCGAATTGATCCGCTTTTTGGGGAGCGATGCGGGCTATTACATCCCCGACCGCTTGCTTGAGGGATATGGCCCCACAGGCGAGGCCTTGGTCAAACTCGCGGCAGAAGGCTCCAGCCTCATCGTAACGGTCGATTGCGGCGCCATGGCCCATGAGGCTCTGACCATGGCCCGCGATGCGGGCGTCGATGTTATCGTGGTTGATCACCACAAATGCTCGGCCGAACTGCCGCCGACTGCAGCACTCGTGAACCCAAACCGCCTTGATGAAAGCGACATTGGCGCACAGCACGGACACCTGGCGGCGGTTGGAGTGGCCTTTCTGCTCGCGATTGCGCTGGTAAGGGTATTGCGCAGCCGTGGCTATTTTGCAGGGCGCAAAGAACCGGACCTGATGGCGCTTCTCGACCTCGTCGCGTTGGGCACAGTTGCAGATGTCGCGGCCTTGCATGGGCTCAACCGCGCATTCGTGGCGCAGGGCTTGAAGATATTGGCGCGGCGCGAACGCATCGGGATGGCCGCGCTGATGGACGCAAGCCGGCTGAAACGCGCACCGATTGCCTCTGACCTGGGATTTGCACTGGGGCCGCGCATCAATGCGGGCGGGCGCATTGGCGAATCCACTCTTGGCGTGCGCTTGCTGACCACGCGGGATCCCGAAGAGGCGCGAGCGATTGCCGAACAGCTCTCGATCCTAAACGAAGAGCGCAGAGCCATAGAAGCGGCGGTTCAGGAGTCTGCCGAAGAGCAGCTTGCGGGTCAGCACAACAGCGCGGTCCACGTGGTTGCCGGGTCTGGCTGGCATCCCGGCGTGATCGGGATCGTCGCAGGGCGGATCAAGGAGAAAACAGGAAAACCCTCAATTGTGATTGCGCTGGACGAAGGTGAAGGGACAGGCAAAGGAAGCGGGCGATCCGTCAGCGGGGTGGATCTTGGCGCCGCTATCATTGCGGCGCGCGAAGAAGGTCTTCTGGTTGCCGGAGGTGGGCATGCCATGGCGGCTGGCTTGACCATTCCAAACGCGAACCTGTCTGCCTTCACCGAGTTTCTGGACACGCGCCTTGCCCGGGATGTGGAACGTGCGATCTCGACGCAAAGCATGAAGCTTGATCTGGCCCTGGCGCCCGGCGGTCTGACCCCTGAGCTTGTCAGCACCCTTGATGCGGCAGGCCCTTACGGTGTGGGCTGGCCCGCCCCGCGCGTCGCGGTGGGGCCTGTGCGGATTGTGAAAGCCGATATTGTCGGCTCTGACCATGTCCGCCTGATTGTGAGCGGCGGTGATGGTCGTTCGTTCAAAGCCATCGCCTTTCGCGCTGCGGAAACTGAAATGGGCCAGACACTCCTCCACCGAAGCCAGGGTCGACAGTTTTATCTGGCAGGCCGTGTAAAGCTGGATGACTGGGGCAGCAGACCGGCGGCTGAACTGCATCTGGAAGATGCTGCATTCGCTGACTGAAACGAGAATGACTGACATTGCGGCGAAAATTTCGAATTTGTTTCACACAGCGGGTTGACCGCCTGCACCACCGCCCCTAAATGCGCGCTCTCGCAAACGAGCGTGGCCCCTTCGTCTAGCGGTTAGGACGCGGCCCTTTCACGGCTGAAACACGGGTTCGATTCCCGTAGGGGTCACCACTTTTCAAAAAATTTGGTTGACCAACGCGCTCTGCAGACGAGCAGGCGTCATGGCGCTTGCATGCTTCCCAGCGAGACATCCTGTCGCTAAGAGTTGCCCGCCATGGGCCCAACACATTCCATCCCTTTTGCCGGACTGATGCTGGCGGCCTTTACGTTCCTTGCTTTGTTGCTACTGGATACCGATCCGGTTGTTTCTCTCGCAGTCCTGTTCGTATGGGTTGGATCGTTGCTGATCGCAGCACTGAGGCCCCCCGAAAAGCCAAGCATTATCGTTCAGGAACCGCTGGAGCGCGATATGATGCGCCAGCTTATCGAACATGCAGCAACTCCCCTTCTCGTCACAGAAAAAGGCGCGATTGCCATTGCCAACCGCGCAGCGCGGCGGATGCTGGGCCAACATGTCATCGGGCAAGATGCACGCGTAGCCTTTCGCCAGCCCGAGGCGATCAAACTGCTAAACACTAATAGAAACGGGCAAGCGATCCTGCGCGGGCTCGTGCGCCGACAAGACATCTGGCAGTTCAACCGGCATAGCGTTGACGGAACCTTCGCGGTGCTGGAACTGATCAACCAGACCGCAGAGGCTGATATAAGCCGCGCCCATACCGATTTCGTCGCCAATGCAAGCCATGAACTGCGCACGCCTCTGGCGGCCATCCTTGGGTATGTGGAGACACTGGCGGACAGTTCAGAAAGCCTCGATTCGCCGACTGCCCAGAAATTTCTCGGGACGATTGAACGTGAGGGTCGCCGTCTTCAAAGCCTTATCAGCGATCTCATGAGCTTGAGCCGTGTCGAGGCGGAAAAGCATGATATCCCGCAGGACCTGATCGACCTCGACAATCTGATCGAGCGCTCGGCCAATGACGCGGCGGGATCCAGTCGAACGGACCGACTGGTTCTGGCGCTGGATCATCCGGCGCAGGTGCGTGGGGACAGGCAGCAATTGGAGCAGCTCGTCCGCAACCTTGTCGACAATGCGCTCAAATATGGCGCTCCTGACACACATGTTACCGTCGAACTGGCCTGTGCACGCGACGGGCAGGCGCGCTTAACCGTGGCCGATCGCGGAGACGGCATAGCGCCCGAACACATCCCGCATCTGACAAGGCGGTTTTACCGCACTGATCCAGGGCGCAGCCGTGCTTCCGGAGGGACCGGTCTGGGCCTTGCCATTGTGAAGCATATTGTGGAGCGTCACCGCGGAAGGCTGGATATTGAGAGCGAGCTTGGCGAGGGCACCCGCGTCATTGTTCGCCTTCCCGTGGTAGAAGACCCCGCTGACGCGGATGAAAGCGCGCAAGCGACCAGTGATAAAGCAGGCACAAACTTCAGCGAATCCAGTTCCACGCCTGAGATGTCGTGAAGATGTCTTATTTCCTGAACATCTGCGCGCCATGGAACCACGCTTGGGGCGGCGATGCTCTCTCTCGCACGCTTTGAACCGCGCGCACGGGTTCCGCAGGGGTATTATTGATCAATGTCGCCAATTACTCTCATCCTGATTGCAATCGGGCTCGGCATTGCCGGGTGGCTCGCCGGTCGCGCAAAGGCATGGAGCTTTCAAAAGGCTGACCCGCAGGCGCGTCCTGTCGCGCGTCCGATCTACCACGCGTGGTATGTCGCGATCTGGGTGGTAATCCCGGTTCTTTCCTTCATCGCGGTCTGGTCAATCCTGTCACAGCAATTGGTGACGCAAGAGGTATTGGCGTCCCCCAGCGCTGCTGACCTACCCAACTTTGGCTTTGAACGAGAAGCATGGCTTTCCGAGGCTCGTGCCGTTGCAAATGGCAATGCGCAAGGGGTCTTCAATGATGGTGCGGCCACGCTGGTTGAACCCTTTCGCGACGCTATTAACCGGTACAATCTTATCGGGCTGGTTGTCACCTTGCTCATTGCATTTGGCGGAGGCGTGTTCGCATTCCTAAGAGTGCGACCCGATTTCCGCGCCCGCACCAAAGTTGAACGGACCGTGATGATGGTCCTCCTGCTGGCATCCCTTGTGGCGATCCTTACGACCTTCGGCATCTTCGCAAGCCTGGTGTTTGAGACCGTGCGCTTTTTCGGAATGGTCTCACCTGTGGACTTCTTGTTCGGCACGTTCTGGGGTCCGGACCCGATGAGCAACCCGGCGAACCCGGACGGATCGCGCTATGGTGCGATTCCGCTGTTCTGGGGCACGATCTTCATCGGCGCGATCATCGCGATGATCGTGGCTATTCCGCTGGGTCTGATGAGCGCAATCTACCTCACACAATACGCCGCGCCCACCACGCGTACATGGGTGAAGCCTGCACTTGAAGTTCTCGCCGGTGTGCCGACCGTGGTTTACGGATACTTCGCGGCGCTCACCGTGGCCCCCGCCATCAGAGACGCAGCGGTCGCAATGGGGATGACCAACGCCTCGACTGAAAGCGCTCTGGCCGCCGGGGTTGTGATGGGCATCATGATCATACCGTTTGTCTCTTCCATGGCAGACGATTCCATGGCCGCTGTACCAAGCGCGATGCGCGACGGGTCCTATGCGATGGGTGCAACCAAATCCGAGACGATCACCAGGGTTCTGTTCCCCGCGGCCCTCCCCGGGATCGTCGCAGGGGTCATGTTGGCCGTCAGCCGCGCAATCGGCGAAACGATGATTGTAGTGATGGCCGCTTCAACCGCTGCCAATCTCAGCGTAAATCCGTTGGAGCGTATGACGACGGTGACGGTCCAGATCGTCAAGATGCTCACCGGCGAAGGCAGTTTCGACCATCCAGCAACGCTCAGCGCTTTCGCACTCGGGTTTGTCCTCTTCCTTGTGACCCTGGCCCTCAACTTTGTCGCCTTGCGCGTCGTGAAACGGTTCCGCGAGGCTTATGACTGATATGGCCACCCCAGACCTGACCCGCCCCACGCGGACGCCCGAGTTCGAGAAGCGCATGCGAAAGCGCTACAGATCGGAGCGCAATTTCAAGCTCATGGGTCAAGGCGCAATCGTGTTTTCAGTCGCGGTGCTCGTCTTCCTGCTTGGCAATATGCTGATGAATGGCATTGGCGGCTTCCAGCGCGCGGAGCTGACCGTGCCCATCGACTTTGTCGAAAGCGGGCTTGTCGGCGACGAAGTTTCACTTACCGCACCCACTGCTGTCCAGATTCTCGAAATTCAGGGACTGCCCGAAATCGTCCAGCGCTATGCAGAGCGCGCAGTGGGCGAAGAAGGCGCGGCACAGATGAGCGATCAGGCGTGGCGCGATGTTGCCGCTGCGCTCCAGTCCGATCCCTCGATCATAAACTCGACATCGGAAGTGTTCTACCTTCCCGCCGGGTCCGATCTGGCTGCGGGCCTGGCGGGTGAAGGCCCGCCCGAGATTCAGGCGCTCGCTCAACAGCTCAAAGCGGACGGCACTTTGGCCGAGAATTGGGACTGGGGCTTCATGACCCGATCTGACGCCACCAGCCCGCAGGCCGTCGGGATATGGGGTGCCCTGAAAGGCTCCATCCTGACGATGCTGGTCACGCTCGCCCTCGCCTTTCCAATCGGCATGCTGTCGGCGCTGTATCTGGAGGAATATGCTCCAAAGAACCGCTGGACCGACCTGATCGAGGTGTCGATCAACAATCTTGCCGCTGTCCCTTCAATCATTTTCGGCTTGCTGGGCCTGGCCGTATTCCTGGCGCTATTCCCGAACCTTCGATCGGCCCCGCTGATCGGTGGCATGACGCTCGCCTTGATGACCATGCCCGTCATCGTCATTTCGGGCCGCAACGCGATCAAGGCTGTGCCTCCGTCTATCCGCGATGGAGCCTTGGCAGTGGGTGCTTCGCCGGTGCAGGTCGTCTTCCATCACGTCCTTCCGCTCGCCCTGCCCGGCATGCTGACCGGCACGATTATCGGTATGGCGCGGGCATTGGGCGAAACTGCACCATTGCTGATGATCGGCATGCGCGCTTTTGTCGCCACTCCGCCGTCGGACTTTACATCACCTGCCACGGTTCTGCCAGTGCAGATATTTCTTTGGTCCGATGAAATCGATCAGGGCTTTGTAGAGCGAACAAGCGCTGGCATCATCGTCCTTTTGCTGTTCCTGCTGCTGATGAACGGCCTCGCCATTTACCTTCGCAACAAATTCGAGAAAAGCTGGTGACCCTCATTCACGACAAGATAAAGGCCGATCAGTCCGCCAAGATGAAGGCGCGCGATGTCTCGGTCTATTATGGATCGAAGAAGGCAATCGATGAGGTGTCGATCGACATTTCTCCCGATTACGTCACCGCATTCATTGGTCCGTCGGGCTGCGGGAAATCGACGTTCCTGCGGTGCTTTAACAGGATGAATGACACGATCCCGGTCGCGCGCGTGGAGGGCCTGATCGAACTGGAAGGCGAAGACATTCACTCCGATGCAATGGATGTTGTGCAGTTGCGCGCGCGCGTTGGTATGGTGTTTCAGAAGCCCAATCCGTTTCCCAAGTCGATTTATGAAAACATCGCCTATGGGCCGAAAATTCATGGATTGGCCGAGAAAAAGCCGGATCTGGACGCTATTGTCGAGAAATCGCTGACCCGCGCCGGCCTTTGGGAGGAAGTGAAAGACCGGCTTGAAGACTCAGGCACAGCTCTTTCGGGCGGTCAGCAACAGCGGCTTTGCATCGCCCGTGCAATCGCCGTCGATCCGGAAGTTATCCTGATGGATGAACCCGCCTCGGCGCTGGATCCCATTGCAACGGCCAAGATTGAGGAGTTGATCGATGAGCTCTCGGGCCGCTATGCAATTGTGATCGTTACCCACTCGATGCAGCAGGCCGCCCGCGTAAGCCAACGCACAGCCTTTTTCCACCTGGGCAAAATGGTGGAATACGGCCCTACGTCAGACATCTTCACCAATCCGATTGAAGAGCGGACAAAGGACTATATCACAGGACGTTACGGCTGATGCCCGACCATACAGTCAAAGCCTTTGATGAAGACATTACGCGCCTGCGCGGCCTCATCGCTGAAATGGGGGGCCTCGCCGAAGTCGCCATTTCCGAAGCGCTGGATGCCATGGTGCGCGGCGATGTAGAGTTGGGCGACAGCGTCGTTGCACGTGACAAGAAGATCGACGTGCTGGAAACCGAAGTTGACAAGCTCGCCGTGCGGATCATCGCCTTGCGCGCGCCGATGGCGGACGATCTGCGCGAAGTGATTGCTGCCCTCAAGATCGCTGGCGTGGTCGAACGGATTGGCGACTATTCCAAGAACATCGCCAAACGGGTCGGAATGATCGAAGGGCGTGACCGGTTTGAACCGCTGACCCTGCTCCCCGCAATGGGCGAACTGGCAAGCGAGATGGTTCATGATGTGCTGACCGCCTATGCCGCGCGCGACCCGAGCCTGGCCCGTGAAGTCATCGCCACGGATGCAAAGGTTGATGCCTTTTACAACAGTATTTTCCGGAACCTTGTCAGCCACATGGTCGAGAACCCTGCGACGATTTCGAGTGCTGCGCAATTGTTGTTCGTTGCGCGCAATCTTGAGCGGATCGGCGACCATGCAACCAATGTTGCCGAGATGGTCCATTTCGCGGCAACAGGCACATACCCTCCCGAAGAAGATCGTTGAACACGGTGCCTGTGGACAATTTGACACAGCCAGTTTCATCAAAATGAAGCAAATTTGAAACAGAGGCGATGTGATGCTTGATCCCACGATCAGGTAAAGGGAGACGTTGAGATTATGTCTGCTGCCAAACTGCTTCTTGTCGAAGATGACCCCGCTCTGTCAGAGCTGCTAGAATACCGTTTCCAGAACGAGGGATACCATGTGCGCTGCACCAGTGATGGCGATGAAGCCATGGTTCTCGCCAGCGAAGATGTCCCTGACCTCATCATACTTGACTGGATGATCGAAGGGACGAGCGGCATCGAAGTGTGCCGCCGCCTGCGCCGTGACAAGGAAACGGCTCATGTACCCATAATCATGCTGACAGCGCGCGAGGCCGAGGATGACCGTGTCCGCGGGCTTGAGACAGGGGCAGATGACTACCTGACCAAACCGTTCAGCCCGCGCGAATTGCTTGCCCGGGTTGCGGCAGTCATGCGGCGTATCCGGCCAGCGCTCGCCGGGGAAACTATCGAAGTGGGCGATATAAAGCTCGATCCAGTGGCGCATAAAGTGCAGCGCCGCGGCCGTTCGTTGCAGCTCGGACCGACTGAGTATCGCCTGCTCAAATTCTTCATGGAAAGCCCGGGCCGGGTCTTTAGCCGGGGCCAATTGCTGGACGGTGTGTGGGGAACAGGTTCGGATATCGAACTGCGCACTGTTGATGTGCATATCCGTCGCCTGAGAAAAGCAATCGGTATTGATGGTTCGAAAGACCCGATCCGCACCGTGCGCTCTGCGGGATATGCGTTGGAAACAGCCTGACCTTATCGACAAACACCGGTCCAGCGGGTGTCCTGGTCGAGATGGAAATGGTCGGCATGGGCTGCGTTGTAATCGGGCGATAGGACGGTCGCGAATATTCCGCAGGCATCATCGCGAATACGGCGCAGGAAACGCTGTTCGTCTGCGTCTCGATCCCATTCACCCATCAGGCTGATCCTCCGACCGTCTTCCAGCACGAACGCCGCGATATCGATCGCGTTCGCGGTTGCATGCTGGCTCCACGCGCCTGATCCGTTGCCGCGCATGCGTCGGCAATTGAACGCGCCCAGATGCTCCATCCTGACCAACTCGCTTCCGAGTATCTCGCGTGCAGCAGGTTCCACACTCTTGCTTTTCCAAAGCTCCAGTCCCGCTGCAACCGGGCATGTCACAGCAGGCGTATTGGGCGCGATTGGAAAGGCCTGAAGCTGCGTACGATCTGGCCTTGCGCAGGCCCCCTCTCCGGTGGCTGGCAAAGCCGTATAGCCGATACCACTTCGGTCCAGCGCTGCACGGCATTCGGGCACGTTATCGCGCAGCGCAACCAGCTTCCCCTGGGTCGCCCAACCGACCGGCTGATTCAGGTCGAGCGGCGCATAGGGGTTGTGTTCGGGATGCCCCTGCAACCACGACCAACCCGCGACACCGAACGCGAAAACGATCATAAGCGCCAAGGCTGTGCGATCCCATCGGAACCTGCCGATGCGGCGGCTGATTGCTTTTCGTTTGGTCATATCAATGAAAATCGCGAGACTTGGGAAGTATCCTGATATTTCGCGGATGATCTTCAGAGCGTGGAGCGTTGCGAAGCGCGCGTTTGGGCGCGCCCTTGGCATCAGGGAGCTGATCAATCAGATCACGCGGGCGAATTGCATGGTCATCAGCCTCGACAAGATTGTCGCGCGGGTTCGCCATCCTTTTACCACCCACGTGCGAAGGCAATGGCGAGTTCACATGGTCAGCGCGCGCGACAGGCGACTGGAGCATATCATCAGACAGAGCGTAAAGCTGATCGGTCGCATCCGTCATGTGCTGCGCGATCACGTGGATCACTTCATCATCATATTCAACCCGCCCGCGCACTTCCATCAAGCGCGCTCCCATCACCACCTTGCGCTGTTTCTCTTTGAGGTCAGGCCACACGACCAGATTGATCACGCCCGTCTCGTCCTCCAGCGTGATGAAGCATACACCTTTTGCGCTGCCCGGTCGCTGGCGGATAAGGACAACGCCGGCGACCTGCACCATTGAGCGAAACTTTCGATTGCGCAGGTCGCACGCCCGCACAAAACCGCGCTGCGCCAATTGCGGCCGCAAAAACGCCATAGGGTGCGCTTTCAGACTGAGCCGGGTGGTTTGGTAATCGGCAACCACTTCCTCTGACAAATGCATTTGTGGCAGACGGGTTTGCACACGTTCTGCGCCCTCGTCGCGCGTCGCTGCCGCCCGGAACAACGGCAGATCAGGACCGGCGATAAGGCTGCGCGCATCCCACAAGGCCTTGCGACGCGACAGGCCAAGTGACGTGAAGAAATCTGCACTGGCAAGCCGCTCTATATGCGCAGGGGATAGACCGGCCCGCTCGCGCAGTTCCCCGACATCGCGATAGGGGCCGTTTGCGGCGCGCTCTGTCACCAATTGCGCAGCGACGTGTTCGGGCAGACCGTCGATCTGGCGCAGGCCAAGGCGCAGCGCGATGTGCTTGTCCTGCCGACCTTTGTCCTCGCTGCCAGGGTGGTTGGTTTCTCGCAGAGGCGCAGAGGAGAAAGGAGACGCAGAGATATTATGCGTTCCGAAGGCACTTTCATCATCTCCACCTTCGCACTCAGTCGAACCTCCGAAGAAAATATGCGGCTTCGCCGAAAGCTCCATACTTATCTGCGTCTCTCTTTTCTCCTCTGCGCCTCTGCGAGAAACAAAATCTCTCTCCAAACCCTCCAAAGTGCAGTCCCACTCGCTCGCATTCACGTCGGCTGGCAGCACCTCGACCCCGTGCTCCCTTGCATCGCGCACAATTTGTGCGGGCGCATAAAATCCCATCGGCTGCGAATTGAGCAAACCGGCTGCGAAAGCGGCGGGAAAATGACATTTGAGCCAGCTTGATACGTATACAAGGTGCGCAAAACTCGCCGCATGGCTCTCCGGGAAACCATATTCGCCAAAGCCACGGATCTGATTAAAGCACCTTTGCGCAAAATCGCGATCATAGCCGCGCTTCACCATCCGCTCGACCATCATGTCCTGGAGTTCATCCACCATCCCGCGAGACCGAAATGTCGCCATAGCCTTGCGCAGGCGGTTTGCCTCAAGACTGGAAAACCGGGCGGCATCCAGCGCGATCTTCATCGCCTGTTCCTGAAAAATCGGGACACCCAAAGTGCGGCCAAGGATACTGGAAAGCTCGTCAGGCGGGCCATGCTGCGGCGAAGGAGCGGGGATTTGCACCGGTTCTGCCCCGCGGCGACGTTTCAGGTAAGGATGGACCATGTCGCCCTGGATAGGACCGGGCCTGACAATCGCGACCTGAATGACAAGGTCATAGAATTCGCGCGGGCGCAGGCGTGGCAACATGTTCATCTGCGCGCGGCTTTCCACCTGGAAAACGCCCAGCGAATCCCCCTTGCGCAGCATCGCATAGGTCTCCGGATCCTCGCGCGGGACCGTGGCGAGCGTCAGGGCGCGGTCGTGGTGATCCCCCAACAGATCAAGACACTTCTTGATGCAGGTCAGCATGCCCAGCGCCAGCACATCAACCTTCAGGATGCCCAGCGCCTCAATATCGTCCTTGTCCCACTCGATGAAACTGCGCTCCGGCATCGCCCCGTTGCCGATCGGCACCGTTTCGGTCAGCGCGCCTTGAGTGAGGATGAATCCGCCGACATGCTGGGACAGGTGGCGCGGCATTCCGATCATCTGCTCAGTGAGTTTCAGCACGCGTTTGAGATGCGGATCAGTCACATCCATGCCGGTTTCGGCCGCGTGCTTCTCGCTGATCTCGCGGCCCCACCCGCCCCACACCGTGCGCGACAAAGCGCTGGTCACATCCTCGGACAGGCCCATCGCCTTGCCCACTTCGCGGATTGCCATGCGCGGGCGATAGTGGATGACGGTGGCCGTCAATCCTGCACGGTGGCGCCCATATTTGCGGTAGAGATACTGGATCACCTCCTCGCGCCGCTCATGCTCGAAATCGACATCGATATCGGGCGGTTCCTTGCGATCCTCGGAGATGAAGCGGTCAAATAACAGCGCATGTTTGGCCGGATCAACGCTGGTGATGCCAAGACAATAGCACACCGCAGAATTGGCCGCGCTGCCCCGCCCCTGACACAGGATCGGCGGGCTCACTTCGTTACGGGCAAAATCGACGATATCCTTGATGGTGAGGAAATAGCGCGCCAGATCCATCTTGCCGATCAGGGCCAACTCGCTTTTCAAGGTGGTGCGCACAGTCTCCGGCACCCCTGAAGGATAGCGCCAGTCCGCCCCTTTCCACGTCTCCGCCTCAAGATAGTCCTGCGGTCCCATTCCATCAGGATATATCTCTTCGGGATATTCATAGCGCAGCTCATCAAGGCTGAATGTGCAGGCATCCGCCACATCGCGCGCGGCGGTGATTGCATGCGGCCAGCGGGTGAACAGGCGAACCATTTCCTGCGGGCTTTTAAGGTGTCGCTCCGAATTGGCGTGCAGCAGGTGGCCCGCTTCGGCAACAGTGGTCTTGTGCCGAATGGCGGTCATCACGTCCTGCAAGGGGCGACGCTCCGGCGCATGATAATGCACATCATTGGTCGCGAGCAGCGTCAGACCATTCGCGCGCGCGAGGCTATCCAACCGGTCGATCCGTGCAATATCAGCTCCGTGATAAAGATAACTTGCCGCAAGATGGCGCAGGGTAGGCAACTGGTGTGTGAGATGCGCGAGCAGGTCAGCAAAAGGGGCGGTCAGGGGAATTGTTTCTCGCAGAGGCGCAGAGGAAAGGGAGGACGCAGGGATATCGCGCGTGCCGGAGGCACTTTCATCATTGGCACCTTTCCTCTGCATCTCTCTTTTCTCTGCGCCTCTGCGAGAAACCGGAAACGGCACCACATTGCTCGGCACGCTGATTGTGAGCTGCGCCTCCAGATCGTCGGGCGGCAGCAGGATCAGCTGCACTCCCTCGGAATGCGCGGCCAGCATGGCTAAGTCGATCTCGCACACGCCCTTTTCCTGCCACTCACCGTCTAGCGTCTGCATGCGCCCCATGCTGATAAGCTGGCACAGCCTGCCATAAGCGGCCCGATCACGCGGATATGCAAGGAAGGCCAGACCCTCGACCGTCTCGATCCTTGTGCCGATCACCGGGCGCAGTTTCAGCGTTGCCGCTTCTGTGTGGATGCGCACAACACCTGCAAACGAATTCGCATCAGCAATGCCAATCGCATCATAGCCTTGCGAGCGAGCAGTCATCACAAGATCGACCGCATCCGAGGCTCCGCGCAGAAAACTGAAACAACTGACGAGGCCCAGTTCCACAAACGGCGCGCGCGCTGGTGCGTCGATCAGATCGGGATCGACCTCCAGCGTGCGCTTGTCAGGGGTGAGCGGTGCGTCGGGCATGAGCGAAAGTCACCGCTCGTCCTGAGCCTGTCGAAGGACCGCTCTTACTTCTGGCGTTGTACCAAAAGTGAAGGACAGCCCTTCGACAAGCTCAGGGTGAGCGGAATTTTACCTCCCCCTCTAACTCCGCAAGCCGCAATTTCACCGCCGCCAGATCGCTCGCAAACTTCGCCGCCTGTTCCTCGCGGGCATCGCCATCAAGACGCAGGAGATAGGATGGATGCGCCGTGACCCACAATTCGGACCCATCTTCCAGAGCGATCGGCCGGCCTCGCGCTTTGGAAATGCTCACCGTCTTACCGAGGATCGCGCGCGCCGCCGAAGCACCCAAAGCCAGTACAATGCGTGGGCGTACCACAGCGCGCTCCGCCTCCAGCCACCAGCGGCAGGTGTCGATCTCTTTGGCTGTGGGCGACTGATGAATGCGTCGCCTGCCCTTTTGCACGAATTTGAAATGCTTGGCCGCGTTGGTGACGTAAGCGGCGCTGCGGTCAATTCCGGCCCGCGCCAGATACTGATCCAGCAACTGGCCAGCAGGGCCGACAAACGGCCTGCCCTGTTCATCCTCCTGATCGCCTGGCTGCTCGCCCACGATCATCAGCCCAGCGCCTTGATCGCCCTCCCCCATAACCGCGCGGGTTCCGCAATCAGCGATGGCACAATCGCGGCAGGTGCTGATCGCGCTGGCGATCATATCCAGTGATCGGGGCTTCTCACGCTCCTCGCGCGCACCCCCGGCTATCTGGCCGGCAGCCACCATCCCCGCCTCACGCGCCTGCGCACCCGCGATAAGATCGGGAATCAGTTCTGCCTCAGGCATATTCTTCCAGTATTTCTTCGGCATTTCGGCCAGCATGGCGCCAACCTTCAGCCGCGCCGGATTGAAGATTGAGGAATAGTACGACTTCCACAGCTCCTCGACCGGATCGCCTGAAGGCGCATCGGAGCGTTGCGCGGGTCCGCTTTCACGCATCGTGGTGCCATCCCAGTGCAGGCAGCCATGCGGGGTCAGGATCGACCAGTTCATATTGGCAAAGCGGCGCATGAAAAACCCGGCATTGGCGCGCACGATGTGATGATCAGGCTCAAACCAGGCGACATAATGTTCGGCTCCGCTGTCATCTGTGACCTCGCGAAAGCGCACAAAAGCGTGCATCTTGTGGCTGTCGCGGCGAACCGATTTGTCGAGCTCCTCGATCCGTCTGACATCAGGATCGGCCTTGTCTTCCATACAGCGCGGCATTGACTGCAACCGCCACAGCATCCGGTACAGCAGGCTAAAGCGTTCGGGATCGGAGTGAAGCGCCGCATTGCGGGCAAGGCTCATGAAGCGCTTTGACGCGCGCACAGGCGGCACATCCTTGACCGAAACAGGCAAACGCCGCTCACCACCCTTTGCAGGCTCTTCCTGCGCGAACAGATCGCCCGTCCCGCCCGGTTCCACCCAACTCACCCGGTCTGGCGGGACATCGCATTGAATGAGGCTTCGTGCCCGTTCACACCAGAAAGCAAAGTCATCAGGCTCAGGCATATGGACGACATAATGCGCACCGAGGGAAACATTCTGCATGGTCAGTCTGGGTGCGTTCATGTCGGCCTCTGGAAAATGGTTTCTCGCAGAGGCGCAGGGAAGTAGGGAGGTGCAGAGATGTTGCGCGTGCCGAAGGCAGATGTTTCATTTGCACCTTCGCAGTCAAACGCGACCTTGATGTGAGGGAGCGGCTGCGCCGCGAAAGCAAAAGCTCTCTGCGCCTCTCTTTCCTCTGCGCCTCTGCGAAAAACCCAAAAGACCATCAAAACAGCTCCAACTGTTCGGATTTCGGTGCCAGCATTGCGCGCAGATCCGCCCGATCCGTCAGCGTTGTCGGACGCCAGTCAAGCGCCACCAGAAACGGCCGAACCTTGGCAATCGACTGCGTAAGCTTGGCCACATCATCCAACCGCAAGGTCCGGTGCCGCCGCGCGGTCAGAATGCGCTGCACCGCCACTGTCCCCAGCCCCGGCACGCGCAACAATTGCTCTTTGGAAGCGCGGTTCACATCGACAGGAAAATGCGCGCGAAACTTCAGCGCCCATGCCAGTTTGGGATCAATGTCGAGCGGCAGATTGCCGTCTTTCCCTGTCGCCTGTGCCACCTCACCCGGAGCATAACCGTAAAAACGCATCAGCCAGTCAGACTGATACAACCGGTGCTCGCGCATCAAGGGCGGACGCTTTAAAGGCAGAACCGCGCTTGCATCGGGGATCGGCGAAAACGCGCTGTAATAGACGCGCCGCAGGCCAAAATTGCCGTAAAGCTTGCTCGCCTTGGTAACGATGTCGGCGTCATTCGCATCATCCGCGCCCACGATCATCTGCGTTGACTGGCCAGCAGGTGCAAAACGCGGTGCATGCTTGAACCGCTTGCGCTCATCCCTCGCCTCGATGATGCGAGCCTTGGTCTTACCCATCGCGCCTTCAATCTGGCCTTCATCCTTATCAGGCGCGAGCCGGGTCAGGCCTTTGCGTGTAGGCAGTTCGACATTGATGGAGACACGATCAGCATAGAGACCGGCTTGATGGATCAGCTCCGGATCAGCCTCGGGAATGGTCTTGAGGTGGATGTAGCCGCGAAAATCATAGTCCTCGCGCAGGATGCGGGCGACCTCGACCAGTTGCTCCATCGTATGATTTGAGCTTTTGATGATGCCCGAGGACAGAAACAGCCCCTCAATATAATTGCGGCGATAGAAATTAAGCGTCAGGTCCGCGACCTCCTGAGGCGTGAAGCGCGCGCGCCGGACATTCGAACTTTTGCGGTTGATGCAGTAGTGGCAATCGAAAATGCAGTGATTGGTCAGCAATATCTTGAGCAGCGAGATGCACCGGCCATCGGGCGCATAGGCATGGCAGATGCCCATCCCCTCGGTCGACCCCAAGCCCTTGCCGTTCAGGGAATTTTTCCTGGCCGTTCCCGAAGACGCGCAAGAGGCATCATATTTCGCTGCATCGGCGAGGATTTCGAGTCTCTGCTGTAACGTCTGTATGGTCATATCGAAGCCGTTGGAAGGAACTTTCGTTCTTTATATGTTCCAACAGGCATTTCGTCCAATGCAAAGCTTGCACGATCAATATTTATAGTCCGGTCAGCTCGCCTGAATTGGCCCTGGGATCAGGGCGTGCTGGCTCTCTTGTGTTTTTTCGAAGTGACGTTCACACCGCTGGTTGTGCACATATGATCAAGCACAGCGGGGTGCATCTCGCCTTCAAAGGCCACACCGGCCATTTTTCCTTCGATCCATGCGATTGTTCCGAGCGGCGCGTTCACGCCGTTCACTTTCATGGTCACACGATCACCGACCTGGGCAAAGCCTGCCGAGCCGCGGATTTTACAACCGCCTTCGGAGATGTCGATCATGTCAACAAAGACAACACGCGACTGCACCCGGCTTTTCACCATAAGGCTAAGCGGGCGGCGCTCGGACGAACGTGAGATAGAGTGCATGCTCATAGAGCTTGTTTGGCACAGAACCGTAAAGAAAGATTAACCGGGCGAGTAAATCGTCATTAACCATTGGATGACGTCACGCCTGCGTGAGTGCTTGAATATTCAGGCATAAAGGCCCTGCAAATACCAATCAGGCGGGCCACCACGGCCATCGTCCGCCAGACCGTGACGATATATCCAGAAGCGCTGTCCACCCACATCCTCGATCCGGTAATAGTCACGCAATCGCACGGTGGATCTCTCTCGCCACCATTCCGGTGCAATGCGCTCTGGCCCCTCCACCCGGGTCACTTCGCGCACCTTGCCACGCCAGCGAAAGCGCTGCGGGACACCGTCAGGCGAAGCATAGAGCACAGAGATTTTTTCTGGTCGATCCAGCATTTTCAGAGGCCTGTGCCGCACTTTCAATGAGAGATGCGAAGTTGGTGAGGCTTCAAAAGGGCCCTGCCAGCGTTGCGCACGTTCAGGCAGGTGACTCGCCTGCGGGACCGGGCGGCGCACAGCCTGCGGGCCAAGCCTGACACTCAACCTGTCAATGCAAGCGCTCAGCGATGTCCCGTGCCGTTCCGCTGCTTGCTCGATATCACTTTGCGACACACCAAGCGGCTCTGTCCAGCTCGCCCGCAATCGCACAGTCTCGATCCCGAAGCCCGCATCCACATCATCCAGCTTGGCGGCAAACAGGCGCGTGATATGCTCCGCTTCGCGGGTCGCGGCGGCAAGTTCGAGACGACGCACCACCACCTGCGCGTCGACTCGCCAAAGCCCCAGTTCAAGCCGCCGTGCGCCCTCTCTTCTGGCCTCAAGCTCCCGCATCATATCGGCGGCAAGATCGCACAGCACCGTATCGAGCAAAGTGCGATGGCGGATCGGTTCCATGAGTCGTCGCTGCACCAGGGGCATGGCCTGGGGAATGACCGGCAACAGGGGCTCAGGCACGTGCCCCAAAAGCTGATCAAGCCGGATCAGGGGATTGGCGGCGGGCGATTTGCGGTTGCGGAACCGGCGCTGGAGCGCGTCGCGCCCGGAGGCGCTCGCCCGATCATTGCTGGCATCGCCCTCACCGCAATCCGTAATCCCGGCCAGATCGCCCAGACGCTTAAGCCCGAGACGGCGCAGAACAGTCAGCACGTCGGCGTCCAGACGCAGGGCCGCAACCGGCAAATCGATCAGCGCACGCATGATCGCATCAGCCGCGCAGGAGGCAGGCGGAACAGCAACAATGCTGCGCGCGGGGCCATAATGCGCAAGCGCCCATGCCGCCCCGGCAGTGGGCGCGATTGCGGTGCGCACAGCAATTTTGCGGCGCGCAAAGGCAGCCTCGACATCGTCCAGCAAACGCGCCTCTCCGCCAAAAAGATGCGCGGCCGCGGTGATATCGACGAGCAGACCATCAGGCGCATCCATCGCGCTCCACGGCCCCCAGCGCTGAACCCATACGGCCAGATTCTCCAGAAAATCGAGATCGCCCGCCGGGTCTGACACGGCAGCATTGATAGTCGGGCAAAGTGTACGCGCATCAGCCAGCATCGTGCCGGGCTGCGCCCCCGATTTGCGGGCTGCATCATTGACCGCATCAATGCGGGGACCATGCGCCGTTTCCGTGATCAGCGCGACAGGTTCCCCATCAGCACCTTCGCCCTGTTCAAGCCTTTGCGTGAGCCGCCAGCGATCGACCGACAGTCTGGCGCACCAGATGGCGAGTATGCGGCGGGAGGGCGTAACCGGCTTCACCTCCGATGCGCCGTTGATAGGCGAGTGCTGGTCCTGGAAGTGCAGATTGGGGGAATGCAGGTCTGGCGACTTGGGCGATTTGTGTGTTTTCAAAGGGTCTTTGGGTGCCCGGCTTGCGGGCGTGCAGGGCCTGTTGGTCATCATTCAATATCCATTGTCCGGGTGCGTGGGAGCGCGCCCGGAACAGTTCGGCTTTCCAGTTTGGCAGGCCGGGCGCCTGCGTGTTCCAGCGCGGCTCAAGGGATGGTGCGGCCTCCACACGCCAGCGCATCCGGGCCGAAGACAGATCCGGTTCAGCCTCCAGACGCACCAGCCAAAGCGCAATTCCATGCTTTTCCGCAGCAAGGCTGAGGCGGCGCGAAGCGGTGAAATCGAGCGCGCGCGGATTGCCGGTAATCTCCCCGATGACACAGGCAAGATCGCGGCAACGCAGCCCCTCCTCCAGCGCAAACAGGGCATCTTCCGGGGTCTTTGCCTCAACATGGATCAACCGCTCTCGCAGGTCAGCGGGCAGTCCGTGCATATAGGGGCGGCCGGACCGCTGGATCGCGCGGATATCCTGCACCCAAAGCACATGGCGCCTGTCCTGCGTTTCGACCGGCGCACCTTTCGTTGATGCCGCGCTCCGCTCCACTGCTTTCAGGGCATCACGCGCCAGAGCCAGCGCCAGCCCCGCACCGCTTGCATCCTGCGTCCCTGCAAAAATCTCGCTGTGCAGTGGCTGATCCGCAAGGCCGGGACGCCAGCGGCTTTCACGCGCCTTGGAAAGCGCAGCGATATCCTGCGCGTCTAAAACAGATTGAGGCAGATGTGCAGCCTCACCCTTCCCCTTGGGACGGCCACTGGGATGGGATACGACAGGCGAATCCTGAAGCGCCAAAGCGCTTTGAGAAGATACAGAACGGGACATAAGAACAACTCAGAAGACTCGAAGGAGCCTAATTTGTTCCCACTATGTTCCATATAGGCGGAGCAATTGCAATGCTGCAATCACCCTCCCGTCAGGCATCACGCGGCTGGAGGCGCTGCCTGTGTGTTTCCACTGATCAGGTCAAAAATCAGCGACGTCGTCTCGGGGAAAATCCCACTGAACAGGATCAGCGACAAAACCAGCGGACAGAACCAGCGCACCAGGAACAGCCAGAAGTGATGCAAGCCACCTGTAAGTCCGTTCTCGTCATCGAGCAGACGGCGCGAAGCGACCCAGCCGATAAACACTGCTGTCAACAGCGCGCCGATCGGCATCGTAAGCTTGCCCGTCAACGTGTCGAGTACATCAAGGAAACCCAAACCCTCAAACATCGGAATGAAGCCAAGCGGATGCAGAGATGAAAGCGCGCCAGTTGAAAGCGCTGACAAAACACCAAACACGGCCGCCGCAACTGTGACAGACAAAGCCGCCTGACCACGCGAAAGGCCGAGCCGCTCCATCGCCCACGAAGTCGGAGCTTCCATCAGGCTTACCGAACTCGTCAGCGCAGCAAAGGCCACCATGACGAAAAAGGCGAGCCCGATGAGTGTGCCAAAAGGAATATCCGAGAACGCGTGTGGCAAGGTCTGGAACATCAGGCCCAGACCTCCGTTGGGCTCAAGCCCGGCGACAAACACAATCGGGAAAATGCAAAGGCCTGCAATCAGTGCAACGGCGGTATCCGCTCCGGCGATGATCCCGCTGGTGTTGGCCAAATTCACATCGCGCCCGACATAGGCGCCATATGTGACCATACCCGCAACGCCCAGCGATAAAGAGAAGAAGGCTTGCCCGACAGCGGCCAGCATGACCTCCCCCGTCAGTTTCCCAAGATCGAAGGTGAAAAGGTAATCCACTGTCTGGCCCAGCGCACCGCCGAACATCCCGTAAATGGTAATACCAAGAAGCAGAACGAAGAAAGATGGCATCAGGTAGACGGCCACCTTCTCAATCCCGCCCGTTACGCCGCGCGCGACGAAAAATACTGTCACCCCAAGAAACGCAATATCCAGCAGGCTGGTTACGGCGCCATTGGCCGTCATAGTGCCAAAATAGCTGTCTATCGTCTCGAAACTCTGGCCTGCAAACGCGCCGCTGGTTGGCCCGGAGACAAACAGGTCGCCGACAAACAAGCCGATGTAGTACAGCACCCAGCCTCCCAGCACGCAGTAAAAACTGAGGATGAGAAACGCCGAGAAAACTCCAAGAGAGGCGACTACTCCCCACGCCTTCGAGCCACCGGATTCCACGGCAAGTTTGCGATAGCTCGCTGGCGCTGCGGCCTGCCCGTGCCGACCGATCAACACCTCCGATAAAAGCACCGGAAGGCCGATCAGCACCACGCAGAATATGTAAAAAAGCACAAATGCGCCGCCGCCATTGGTTCCTGCCTCCGCAGGAAAGCGAACCAGGTTACCCAATCCAACAGCAGAGCCAACCGCTGCCAGAATGAACGCCTTGCGCGAAGACCAGTTTTCGTGGCCGGAAGCGGATGCAACCATGTGTGTGAATTACCCTTTTGCTGCGCGCCCCCGCGCGTGCTTTTGTTTATCCGAAGCGTTGTGCAACGATTCTGGGCCTACGCCAAGGGGGGCACGCATCTTTCATGTGGTTTGGCTCTCGTGTATTTTGCCTTTGTTGAGGCACGGCGCTAATGCACGCGGCATGTCCACTACCTTTCAGCTCGATACCAGCACCAGCCGTGCCAATCCCACGCCCCAGCCGCTGCGCCGCCTGACTGTGCCGCGCATCAGAGCGCGTAAAGCAGACGGCGTGACGCAAGAGCCACTTGTGATGCTCACAGCCTACACCGCGCGTCAGGCGCAGTTGCTGGACAGCCATTGCGATTTGCTGCTGGTGGGGGATTCGCTGGGTCAGGTGATCTATGGCTTGCCCTCAACCATTCCGGTGACACTGGAGATGATGGCCAATCACGGAGCCGCCGTTGTGCGCGGATCGTATCACTCGGTCGTCGTCGTCGACATGCCCTTTGGCTCTTATGAAAGCTCACCTGAGCAAGCCTTTGAGAGCGCAGCCTACCTTTTGAAGGAAACCGGAGCCGCGGCAGTCAAACTGGAAGGCGGCGAGGCGATGGCTCCCACCATCGAATTTCTCAATACACGCGGTATCCCCGTAATGGGTCATGTCGGGCTGACACCTCAGGCGGTGAATGTGCTGGGTGGCTATGCGGCGCGCGGTCGCTCTGATGCAGAGGCTGACAAGATCGTGAGCGACTCAGTCGCACTCGATCAGGCCGGAGCTTTCGCCATTGTGATTGAGGGTGTCGTTGAACCCATCGCGATTGCAGCCACCAAAGCCGTCGGGTGTCCCACAATCGGCATCGGCGCATCGGCACAGTGCGACGGACAGGTGCTGGTAACTGAGGACATGCTCGGCATGTTCGAACGCGTCCCACGCTTCGTCAAGAAGTACGAGGATATCGCCAGCCTGATCGAAAAGACGGTCGCAACATATTCAACAGAAGTCCGCGACCGATCCTTCCCCGGTGAAGACCAAACCTATCAGCCAAAGGCCTGAACTGATGCAAACCCTCTGGCGTTATTACAGCTTTTCGCTGCTGTTCACGGCTGTGTGTCTCGGCATCGCCGCATGGTACGGCTGGGCGAGCAGCGGGACTGTGGGCGGGATGCTCTCTGTCTTGTGGATCGTGTTTGTCCTGTCGATCCTCGAAGTCTCGCTCAGCTTTGACAATGCCGTCGTCAATGCGACCGTTCTACGGGAAATGGACCCGGTCTGGCAGCAGCGCTTCCTGACCATCGGTATTCTGGTCGCAGTGTTCGGAATGCGGATCGTCTTTCCCATCGCGATTGTCTCTATCGCCGCTGGCATCGGCCCCTGGGCAGCGATTGAGCTGTCGCTCGGCAACCCTCAGGAATATGAGCGGATCGTCTCTGCCGCGCATGTGGGTATCGCCGGTTTCGGCGGCGCGTTCCTGTCCATGGTGGGCCTCACCTTCTTCTTTGATGAGGAGAAAGACATTCACTGGATTTCCGCTGTAGAAACCGCCGCTGCGCGTTTCTCGAGCATTCCGGCGCTGGAAATCGCTTTGGTGCTGACCCTGGTTTATGGCGTATCGACCTTGCTACCCGATGCCGACGCGCTGACATTCCTGTCTGCGGGGCTGCTGGGTCTGCTGAGCTATATCGCCGTCCATGCGCTAGGGGAGGTCATCGAACAGCGCGAGACACGCAAGAAAGCCGCCGGTGAGATTGTGCGATCGGGCCTTGGCGGGTTCCTGTATCTGGAAGTGCTGGACGCCAGTTTCAGCTTTGACGGGGTGGTAGGCGCGTTTGCGCTGTCAAACAACATGATCGTGATTGCGCTGGGTCTTTCGGTTGGCGCGATGTTTGTGCGCTCCATGACGATCCACCTTGTGCGGTCTGGCACGCTGTCGCAGTTTCGCTTCCTGGAACATGGCGCATTCTGGGCGATCATCGTGCTGGGTGTCATCATGCTGCTTTCCGCTCGCTATCATATCCCAGAGACGATCACCGGGCTGATTGGTGCGGTGCTGATTGGCCTGTCGCTGTGGTGGTCCGTCCGCCACAATCGGAGTGCCGGAAAAGCTATTCCGAGTGACGAGCTAGCATCGTAGCCAAGGGAGCAGCCCACATCAGCTGGAGCAGGTGGTACAACAGCAGCGGGGCGATGATGAAGCCAGCCACTTCGGGTGGAAACAGGATTGCAGCCAGAGGTGCGCCGATGGCCACGCTTTTTTGCGCAGCAGCAAACAGGAAAGCGATACGGTCGCCCCTGGGGTAGCCGATCAGCCCGCTTGACAGCCATGCGCCGCCGGTGGCTGCGACCAGCAACGCAATCACCAGCCCCAGAAGCGTCGCCCAGTCCGCCAGCGTGAACATGGTCGCAAGGCCTTCCTCAACCGCTCCGGAAAAGGCGACATAGACCGCGATCCCGATCACGACCCTGTCCAGCCACACAATCCGGCTCTTACGCTGTGTTATCCAATCCCGCGTCCATCCCTGCAATGCCTGTCCGATCAGAAATGGCAGCACCAGAATGAGCCCGATCCTGACGATCATCTCGGACCCGATATTGGCCCCGCTCTCTCCTCCCAGCAGAGCAAACAACGGCGCGGACAGGAACACGCCCGCGATGTTGATCAACGCCGCCCCGACAACGGACAGAGCGACATTGCCATTGGCCAGCGTGGTATAGGATGTGGCAGACTGGATGGTTGATGGCAGAACGCCAAGATAGACGAAGCCAAGCGCGACCAGCGGCGGCAGCATCGTGTAAGCAATCGCACCGAGCCCCCAGCCCGCGAGAGCCATAACGCCGAATACCCAGATGAACAGCGGGCCAAAGAAGCGCCAATTCGTGAGACCGCGCACAATCTCGCTGCGGGCGATGCGCATGCCATTCACCAGAAACAGCAGGAAGATCGCGCCATTCGACACCAGCTGGGCTGATGCGCGGATCTCTCCCATGGCAGGGGCGATCAGGGCCAACGCGGTCGCCGTCAACAGGACAGCGATCATCGGATCGGCAAGAGGTTTCAGGCGGACAAGCATGGCGCGCTGCCCTGCCCGCGCTTGGGTGGATTGTCGAGGGGACGGCTAGCGCGTTGGCAGGATACCGGGATGCAGATCCCATGTCATGCGCTCAAACCGGCGGGCCTCGTCCTCATTGCCCAACGCCCTTGCCGCGATGCCCCTCAGCTTCAGCAGGCGCGGATCATTGCCCGCTCCAAGATCAATCGCATTGTCGAGCAACACGGCAACGCGCAACCAGTCTTCATTGCGCGCGGCACGTTCTGCATTCAACAGCAAGGCCTCGGTGTTGCGCGGCTCGCCAACCAGATGCCGCGCGATCAGCACATCAGACGCCACCGGATCACCCAAGTCACGATAGGCCGCAGCCGCCTTGCGGGTGAGCGGCCATGGGCGCCGTACCAGTGCGGCTTCGCGATACAATTCCAGCGCGCCCTGATAGTCTCGTCGCGCCATTGCCGCATCGGCAGACAGAGCGGCGATATCACTCGACCCTGAAAACTGCTTGCGCAGTTCACGACCATATCGGGTGGCCGCGCCTGTCTGGTTCGCCTTGATCAAGGCACGCATCCGGCGCGTGGGTTCGGGCAGGTTGGCAAGGTCCGGCAGTGTTACCCAGCCCGCCTCACGTCCGGCATAGGCTCGCTCAAGAAACGGAACCGCGCCTGCGCGATCACCGCTGCGCTCAAGCGCTCGGCCCACCAGCATCACCAGATAAGGCGAGGTGTCTTCCTGCTGCGCCCGCGGTGCGAAGCGCTCGATAAGTTCTTCGTCACGGCCACTCAGCCACAATGCTCTGGCAAGTAATTCCGCAATGCGCCCGTTGCTTGGTTGCTTTTGCGCAAGAGCCTGCAGGGTTTCCGCCGCGCTGTCGTGGTTCTTCTCTTGCAGGCTGACCAGCGCATCCAGCATCATCGCTGCAGGCACGCCTGCTTCGGACAGACCACTGCGCTCCAGCAAGCTTTTTGCGAGCACCGGATTGCCAGCGCGCGCGGCCAGAACGGCCTGAAGGTACAGAACATTGGGGTCTTTGGGCGCGATGTCCGCCAGCGCACGGACCACGCCCAGCATTTCCGCATTGTACCCCGCATCACCCAGGGTCGCCGCATATTCGCGCAGCGCAAGGGGATCGTCGGGATTGGCCTCCAACGCGGCCTCAAACCAGACCAGCGCATCAGAAAGGCCATGCGCATCGCGAACCAGTTGGGCGTGAAGTAGTAAGGCAGGTGCAAACTCAGGGCCCAGTTCAAGAGCATAATCCGCCGCTTCCAAAGCCTGCGCGTGCTCCCCGCCGCGAAACCTCAGGCGGGCAATTTCAACCCACAGGGCCGGATTTTCCGGTTCGACTTGCTTGGCTTCATCCAGCAAGCGGCCCGCGTCCACCAGGTCGCCATCCTCAGCCGCTTCGCCCGCCTCTTTCATCAATGCCATGAAAGGCGCGCTGCCGCTTAAGGCTGCGCTTTCGGGTGACACAGGCGCGTCCGCACTCAGCGAACAGCCAGCCACTGCCAGAACGCTTGCACAAAGCGTCAGCCCTTTTGTGATCGATGCCTTACGCATGCAGATCATATTGCTTGAGCAGATCATACAGCGTCGGGCGACTGATCCCGAGCAGCTTGGCCGTGCTCGAAATGTTGCCTTCGCTGCGGGCCAGCGCATGGCGGATCACCTTGCGGTCCGATTGTTCACGGGCGGCTTTCAGATTGAGGACATCGCTGTCCTCCTCTCCGTCCTGATCAAAATCAAGATCACCGGCACGGACCAGCTTGCCATCGGCCATAATCACCGCGCGCTTCACCCGGTTTTCAAGCTCGCGCACATTGCCGGGCCATTGATGAGCGTCAATCGCGCTCAATGCATCGGGCGCAAATCCTGTGACAGACGGATTCATCTCCTTGGCAAACCGCTTCAGGAAAGCCTTGGCCAGCAAAACAGGGTCACCGTGTCGTTCGGCAAGTCCCGGAATACGCACTACAATTTCCGCGAGGCGATAGAACAGATCCTCTCGGAAAGTGCCTTCGCCGATCATGCTCTCAAGGTTCTGGTGCGTCGCGCACACAATGCGTGTGTCGACCGCAATCGTCTTGCGTCCGCCGATGCGCTCGATTGTGCGCTCCTGCAGAAAGCGCAGCAGTTTCACCTGCAAAGGCAGCGGAATATCGCCAACCTCGTCAAGGAACAGCGTGCCGCCATTGGCGCTTTCGATCTTGCCTTCGGTGGTCTTGACCGCGCCAGTAAACGCGCCCTTTTCATGCCCGAACAACTCGCTTTCCAACAGGTTTTCAGGGATCGCCGCGCAGTTGATCGCTACAAACGGCCCACCGGAGCGATTGCTTGCATCATGCAGACCCTGGGCAAGCAATTCCTTACCCGTCCCGCTCGCGCCCAGCAGCATCACAGAAACGCTGGTTGAGGCGACACGCTCTATCGTGCGCGCAACCTTCACCATCTCCGGCGCACCTGTAATCAGGCGGCCCAGCACCGTCTTGTCCTCGCTCGCATTGGCGACAAGTCGGCGATTCTCCTGCTCGATATGGTGCAGGTTAAACGCGCGGCGGACGATCAGGCCCAGCGCATCAATATCAAGCGGCTTCTGGTAAAAGTCATACGCCCCGCGATCAATCGCCTGCAAAGCGCTTTCGCGTGCGCCATGACCGCTGGCAACGATGACCTTTGTGTCTGGCTTCAGCTCCATGATCGCATCAAGAATGGCGAAACCTTCGGTCGTGCCGTCGGGATCAGGCGGCAGCCCCAGATCAAGCGTCACCACAGCGGGTGCCTCGCTGCGCAACGCAGCAATCGCGCTGTCACGATCACCCGCAATCACGACTTCGAAATCGTCATAGGCCCATTTGAGCTGTGCCTGCAGGCCCTCATCATCCTCGACGACGAGCAATGTGGGTTTTTTGTCAGCCATCAGGCCACCTCTTGTGTTTTTTCGGGCATGTCGCCCCCGTGATTTCGATTATTCTGGTCAATTGAAAACAGTTTTGCGGTCTCGGGTGCGGGCAGAAGGACGGTAAAGCGGGTACCAACGCCCTCGCGCGATTCGACCTGAAGTCGCCCGCCCATCGCCTTGATCATTTCGCGCGCTTCAAATGCGCCGATCCCGAAACCTCCCTGCTTTGAGGAGACGAACGGTTTGAACAGACCGGTGCGCACAAATTCCGGCGACATGCCCTGCCCTGCATCTATAATGTCCAGCTGCCCTTTCAGAGCATCGCCACTGACATTCACCTGGATCGGCGCATCGGGATCGCTCGCATCAATCGCGTTCTGGACCAGATGGATCAGCGCCTGCTCCAGCCCCTCTCCATCAGCGAGCACGGCGGCATTGTCGCAAGACGCGACAAGCACGGGATGGATACCAGCGAACCGATCCTCAAGGCGCTTGGCAACATGCACTAGATCAACCTCGCCGATGGACTGCACCTGCCCGGCGCCATACCGCCCCAGCCTTGCAAGCAGCGCGTTGAGCTTTTCGGAGGAATTGCGCAGGGTCACCAGCATATCTGCGCGGAAGTCCGGGTTATCGGCGTGTTTCTGCGCGTTCTTTGCAAGCAGCGAGAGCTGGCTCGCCAGATTTTTGATATCGTGCATGACGAACGCCATCCGGCGGTTGAACTCGTCAAACCGGCTTGCATCCATCAGGGCCTGCTGCCCCGCCTGTTCCGCCAGATAGCTCGCCAGCTGTTGCCCGACGACGCGCAGCAGATCAAAATCCTCCCAGTCCAGCCTGCGCATGATGCGCGGGCGGGCGAGGACAATGCAGCCAACCAGCCTGTCAAAGTGGATGAGCGGGACCAGTGCCCAGACATCCTCAGCCTCAATGAGCCAACTAGGCACCTGCGCCAATTCGCCGTGGTGATCAACGCCGCTGCGGACCTCGTCCAGATCGAGAATGTGGTTGTGCCGCTCAAGCAATCCGGAAAGCGCATATTCGCCCGCCACGGCTGGCACTTCGACCATCGGCCAGTTCCAGCGCGCGGTCAGCTCCAGCTGCGCCTCTTCGTTCGGGATCAACAGCAGTCCGGCGGGACTGTCGGTAATATCGGCGACCGCCTTGACTGCGCGTTCATGAAAGCTGGCGCTGGCGCTGGAGCCGCGCCCCACGGTCTGCGTGAAGCGCAGCCATTCCTCGCGGTAGTCATAGCGGTGCTGAAACAGGTGCTTTGTAGCCGTCACCCGCAACCAGCCCCGCACCCGCGGTGACGGCAGCCAGATCACGGCCGCGACGATTGCAAATACAAGGAAAACGATCTGGCTGGCGCGGGCAATATCACCCCCGATCAGCGCGAGCGAGCGCGTAACCAGCACCATCAAGAGGAGATAACTGCCAATCACAAGCAGCGAAAGCGTCTGGAACGTCACCGCACGCGACGGACGGAATTGCAGCCCCGCGCTTGTCGCGTTTGCGCCCATGGCGAACACGGCGGCTGTCACTCCGCAAATCAAACCGCGCAAAGCCATCAGCAAAGCAGGCTGCTGACCACCGAGATAGGCGATGGTGTGCAGGTTCAGATCATACGCGAATACCGCCGCCAGGCCCAGTGTGCTCCAACGCAGAATCTCGCGCGAGGATGCAGCAGCGCCAGCATACAGATTGTGGAGTAGCATCAGCGCACCAACCGCAACCAGCATGTGCAGCACAACCGACACTTCAAAGGTCAGCGCCGCGAGCTCAGGCATCAAGCCAACCCGCGCGTCGATCACCAGCAGGATAAGCTGAAAACCCTCAACCAAAGCGAGCGTGATCAGGACAGGGCGGATCGGACGCAGGCTCTCATCACGACCATCCGCTCCAAAAAGGCGAAATATCAGAAAGATGTAGGACAGGTTGCGCAAGCTCGCAGCGAGCACGGTTCCGGGATGATCAGACCCCTGTAATGCGACTATCGCGCACCAGATCGCTGTCATCGCGCATCCAATCAAAGCCGCGCTGCGATCGGGCCTGTCGCGGTCTCCGAATTTGGCAATCCAAAGGCCTGCACCCAGGCTGAGCACTACGCCGATAAAATGCGAGACAAAGCTCGTAAAAGGCGCAAAGTCTGTGTTGAAGAGAGACATGGCATCCATCAGCGCGCACCCTCTGGCCACAGGATCACACGCACCGTTTGAAGCAGGATCACCAGATCAAGGAACGGCGTGTAATTCTTGGCGTAATAGAGATCATATTCGAGCTTTTTCCGGCTGTCCTCTGTCGAGGCGCCGTAAGGGTAGTTGATCTGCGCCCAGCCCGTAATCCCGGGTTTGACCATGTGGCGTTCCCCGTAAAACGGGATCTCTTCCTGAAGATCATCGACGAATTTGGGCACTTCGGGTCGCGGGCCGACAAAGCTCATCTGCCCCATCAGAACGCTCCATGTCTGAGGCAGTTCGTCGATCCGAACCTTGCGGATGAAACGGCCAATGCGGGTAATGCGCGGGTCGTTTTCCGCCGCCCATTTCGCGCCGTCCTTTTCCGCATCGGTCCGCATGGACCGCAGTTTGATGAGATGGAAAGGCTGGCCATAAAGCCCGATGCGTTCCTGACGAAAGAAAGCCGGGCCCTTGCTGTCAAACTTCACGATGAGGGCGAACGCGAGGATGATCGGGAACGTCAGAGCCAGAAGGATGATGCTGGCGGTGATATCGAACAATCGCTTTATCGCGCTGGAAACAACGCGCCCGCTCGAAAACCCGTCGGAAAAGATCAGCCAGCTGGGATTGACTGTGTCAAGGTCCACGCGGCCTGTTTCACGCTCAAGGAAGCTGGAGAAATCGTTGACGTGCACGCCCTTGGTTTTGATCCGCAGCAAATCCTTGAGCGGCAGGGCATTGCGCCGTTCCTGCAGGGCAAGGACCACTTCGGTCACACCCAGATTTTCGACAAAGCGTCCCAGATCATGGATCGCCTCGCGCGCGATGGCCTCTTCGACGACCCGCTCTGGCTCGCTCATCGCGATGTAGGATACAATGGCAAATCCGCTTTCGGGGCGGTCCGCCAGCTTGCGCAGCCGCTGTGCGCGGTCCCCTGCGCCGAGGACCATGACCCGGCGGCGGAAGGCGGATGAGCCGATAAACGAATTGAGCAAGAGACGGTCTGCGACGAGCACCAGAACCGAAAAACCCATCGCGTAGAGCAAGGTCGACCGCCAGAAGGTCTGACCGGGCAGGATGAAGTCGATAAAGGCGAGCGCGATAATGCCCAAACTGATCGCCACCAGCAGGCGGGCACCGGCAAAGCGCAGCGAGCGCAAAGCCAGCGGCCCGTAAACGCCGACCGAAATCATCGCCACCCAGACCACCGCAGCCGATCCCAGCAGCGGCATCCAGCGTCCGTCAATCGGTCCGGGATCCATCGCAATCTGCGCAGCGCGCACTTGCCATGCAAGCTCGCTCGCCACCACCAACAGCGCAAAATCGAGCAAGCCGAGCAGGAGCACGGCGTGCGGGATATAATGCTTGAACAGGCGGATCATAGGATTTGCGCAAGGCTCGCTTAATTGATTAGCGAAACCTCGTTTACGCGCGACTGTTTAAGTGTCGGTAAACTTTACAAGGTCGTTCAAAGCCCGCGTATTCCGCGCTCGGCAGTGGTTAAGCGTTCCTTGCGTACCGTTCTGTCCCCCTAATGTCTTACAAAGCTGTGCCGCTAGCCAATCGCACACTGGCGGGGGTCAGGCAGTCATTGCGGCCGCAGCGCGGGCACGGCGTGCCCAGAGGCATGGCATCCGCCGGGTCAAGCGACACGCCGCGAGCCTGCGCCAATTGTGCTGCAAACCGCGCCTCAATTCCCAGCACGATGGCCTTACGCGCTGAACAGGCAACGCCATCAACCTCAACCGTGCGCGCGATAGTGAACCAGTGGCGCGGCGCGGCCTCTCCCTCGCCAAAGGTAACCGCCTGGGTCAGCATCGTGCCCCGGCTCTCAAACGCGGCATAGGGCGCCCATGCCGGCCAGCGGGCACCTTCGATCGGATGGATCGCGCCACTTGCCCCTGATGTAAAGGCGACCATGCGGCCCGTGCGCCCGAAGCGCGCGCTGAAGAACGGTAATCCGCGCTCTCCAACCCTTTGAAGTGTGGTCAACCGCTGGGCCACCTGATCAAAGCTTGAAGCAAAGCGGCGTTGCAGCACCGCCAGATCATATCCCGTCTGCTCGCATGCCCGCAGGAACCGCCGATAGGGCATCTGGATCGCACCTGCGCAATAGTCCGTCACATGGGCGCGGAACAGCTCGCGTGCCTCATTGCTTGCCAGTCCTGCCCCTTCGACCTGCTGGGAGATGGCATCGCGCAGCTCAAGGCTCGCAACTTGTCGGGCGATCTGGAAACGCCGGGCAGCGCCGGGCAACATCTCCGACAATTGCAGCTGGCGGGCATGGAGATCGAGGCGATGGACAATGCCCGGCATCACTTCGGCAGGAAGAATGCGCATGGATAGCTGATGCGTCACGCGCAGACGTTCGGTCAGCGCGGCGCTCACATCGCTTTGGGACAGCCGCAATTCGTCGGCAAGGTCTTCGCAGGCATGGTCAAGATCGGCAAAGTGGTTCTGCCACCGCTCCACCGCACGGCGACAGGCGCCCACGGGGTCCTCTTCGCGCAGCATCTGGCTGCCGGAATTGTCATAGAGGCGCGCAAATGCCGCCGCCGCCTGAGGGGCGGTGGCGAGAAATTCCTGCACTTCCTCACGATCAATCTGGAGGTCGGCAAAGCGTTTGTCCGCCATACGCCTGAGCAAGCCGTCGACCCCGCCAATCGCCTCGTCCTCGCGCAGAGAACTCGGATCAAAATCAAAGCGTTCGATCACCTGGACCAGAACGCGAGCGGACAGGGGCCGCTGGTTGCGCTCGATCAGGTTGAGGTAACTTGGCGATATTCCCAAAGAGGCAGCCATGGCCGCCTGGGTGAGGCCCTCCCGCTTGCGCAATCGACGCAAGGATGGGCCGGCAAGGAGTGATGTGTCGGACATAGCTCGGTTGTAAATAACTTTACAGATTCACACAAGGCGGAACCCGAAAACCTGCATACAGACACGAAAGTATGCAAATTTTCCTGTTATGATGCGCTGCAATATTGCATCCGCAACGCATCACCTCCCCATACACTCAGGAGCTTTACCTATGACATACCAAGACCAGATCGCGCACATGCGCAGCGTTGTCGAAGCAAACGGACCCAGCTGGGCCGCAATCGATCCCGAAAGCGCCGCTCGCATGGTGCTTCAGAACCGTTTCCCCACCGGCCTTGATATCGCGAAATACACAGCAAAGATCATGCGCGCCGATATGGATGCCTATGACGCCGATCCGTCCGCCTACACGCAGTCGCTGGGTTGCTGGCACGGTTTCATCGCGCAGCAGAAGATGATCTCCATCAAGAAGCACTTTGGCTCGACCAAGCAGCGTTATCTGTATCTGTCCGGCTGGATGGTTGCCGCCCTGCGCAGTGAATTCGGCCCCCTCCCCGATCAGTCGATGCACGAGAAAACCTCCGTCCCTGCACTGATTGAAGAGCTCTACACTTTCCTCAAACAGGCGGACGCCCGCGAACTTGGCGGAATGTTCCGCGAGCTTGATGCGGCGCGCGATGCGGGAGACGAGGTCAAGGCCCGCGATCTTCAGAACCGGATCGACAATTACGAAACGCACGTTGTCCCGATCATCGCAGACATCGATGCCGGTTTCGGCAACGCCGAGGCGACCTATCTCCTTGCCAAAAAGATGATCGAAGCGGGCGCCTGTGCGCTCCAGATCGAAAACCAGGTCTCTGATGAAAAGCAGTGCGGCCACCAGGATGGCAAGGTCACCGTCCCGCACGAGGACTTCATCCAGAAAATCCGCGCCTGCCGCCATGCTTTCCTCGAAATGGGCGTTGAAGACGGGATCATTGTTGCGCGCACTGACTCGCTGGGCGCTGGCCTGACCAAACAGATCGCCTACTCCACCGAAACCGGCGATCTGGGTGACCAGTACAACAGCTTTATCGACGCAGAAGAAGTCGACCCGGCCAACATCACCAACGGTCAGGTCTTTATCAGCCGCGATGGCAAGCTGATGACGCCCAAGCGCCTGCCTTCGAACCTGTACCAGTTCCGCGCAGGCACCGGTGTTGACCGCGTGATCCTCGATTGCGTGACTTCGCTTCAGAACGGCGCGGACCTGCTCTGGATCGAAACTGAAAAGCCGCATGTCGAGCAGATCGCCAGCATGGTCGACAAGATCCGCGAAACGGTGCCGAATGCAAAGCTGGTCTATAACAACTCGCCCAGCTTTAACTGGACGCTGAACTTCCGCCAGCAAGTCTATGATGCATGGGCAGAAGCGGGCAAGGATGTCTCGGCATTCGAACGCGATCGCCTGATGAGCGTTGACTATGACGCAACCGATCTGGCGATCGAAGCGGATGAGAAGATCCGCACCTTCCAGTCCGATGCTGCGAAGCGAGCCGGCATCTTCCATCACCTCATCACTCTGCCGACATATCACACGGCGGCATTGAGCACGGATAACCTCGCGAAGGAATACTTCGGCGAGCAGGCGATGCTTGGCTACGTCAAGAACGTTCAGCGCAAGGAGATCCGTGAAAGCATCGCATGTGTGAAGCACCAGAACATGGCAGGCTCTGACATTGGCGACGATCACAAGGAGTACTTCGCCGGTGAAGCGGCGCTCAAGGCGGGCGGCAAGGACAACACGATGAACCAGTTCGCTGCCGGTTGATCGACAGGAGACCTCCCGCAAGGTTGCAGCTATCGCAACCTTGCGGGAACTTCTATGGCAGGCAACCACTGTATATCCATCGACAGTTCCAAAGCGCATTTTGCCGATCACGGGAGAGAGACCATGAGCGATACCGATACACCGAAGACCGAACCTTCGCGCGCGCGCGCGCTGCTTTCAACGGCGGACATGAAGCTGCTGCGCCGCGCGCTGGAAAGCCACGCACGCACCACCGAAGACCGTGAGGAGCTCGCGAAGATCAACGCGCTCCACCACCGTCTCGGAACGTATGTGCCCTCGGCTTCTTGAGCCGACATTTGTTCCTTCGGCTTCTTGAGCCGACATTTGTCCCTTCGGCTTGATTGAACGACCTGCCCGGTAATCCGGGACAACCTGTTCTCCTGGGGAGGAGAAAGCGACCGTCGAAGCGCTGGCGAAAGCCTGTGTTTCGGCGGTCGTTCACGTTTGGGATCTGCATCCTCGCTGAGGACTGCTGACTGCACCCCCAATGCACTCGGTTCACCGTATGCACAGGGCGCCTGACACACCTGACACACTGTCCTGGCCCCAAAAACCGCTCTTGCACCGCAAACCTGCATCAAGGCGGCAGAAGGAGGCGCTGGATCGGGGCGGGCGGGAATTTGCATACCGCGCACTTTGACGCGTCAAACAAGAGTAGGAAAGCGAAGCCGTGGCTTGGCCGGGCTATGATTGCTCAGGCTGGCTCAGGCTGGATCGCGGCCCGGTTCGACCGCGCCCCGTCACCACTTACAATTGGTAGAACAGCACGAGCAGAACAGACAGCACGGTGACCATCAGCGCGACGAGCGGCACCCCGGTCCTGATATAGTCTTTGAACTCGTATGACCCCTCCGCCATGATCAGCATGTTGGTCTGATAGGCAATCGGCGTCGCGTAACACAGGTTGCACCCGAACAGGACCGCGAGGATCAAAGGTTCAGGCGGCAGGTTCAACTGGTTCGCAATGCTGAAGGCGATCGGCGTGCCCACAGTCGCAGCGGTGGCATTCGAGGCAAAGTTGGTCAGCAGCGTCACAAACGCCATGATCGCCGCAAGGACCAGCGCAGGCGGCAGATAGGCGAGACCCAGGGACATCGCCTCACCCAGCCACGCGGCCGCCCCGCTCTCCAGAATGATGCGGCCAATCGCGATGCTGGCCGCGACAAGAACAATGACCTTTGCCGATAGCGCGCGGCCGACCCGGTCAAACTTCACGCAACCGGTCACAAACATCAGGATTGCGCCCGCCAACGCGCTGATCGCAATCGGCAACCACCCTATCGACGCGGTGAACACGCTTCCGAACATGATGACAGCGGACAGCACCGCCTTGGACCGGCGTGGCAGTTCGCGTGCGCCTTCAAGCATCAGCAGGCTGTCATTGCGCGCAAAGCCTTGCAGATCATCGGTCAAACCCATGACAAGCAGCACATCGCCTTCCGCAATGCGCAGATCGCCGCCGTCGGAGTACTTATCCTTCTCGCCCAAAAGGCGTTCGGGCCGGTGAATGCCCAGAACAGCCACGCTGTAAAGATCAGCGATACCGGAACTGGGCAAAGTGCGTGTGAGCAGGCGCGAATCCGCCGTCACCGTCATCTCGACAACCATAATGTCATCGCGGCTTGACGACGCAGTGCGTTTGATCCGGTCCAGTACCCAGCTCGGCGCCAGCTCCCCTTTCAGGACGCGGGTCGCCTCCTCAAGCGCCTCATGCGTACCAGAGATATGCAGGCGCTGTTGCGGCTGGAGCGGTCCGGTCGCTTCGGAATGGAAGGTGATGTTGTCGGGCAGGGCATTCTTTATGGATGCAAGCTCTTCCCCGATCAGTGCACTGTCAGGCCCGATCCGCAGGCGGGTGTGGAACCGCCTGTTCTGATAGTCCGCCTCAACGCTGTTGTCATCCAGCAGGCGCGGCATCACAAGCCACAGATAGGGCAAGGCAACGAGAGCAGCGATCAACACGATGGGTGTGTAATGAAACACGCTCATCGCTGGCATGCCCAGATCCACCGCAATCGAAGTGACCAGAATATTGGTGGAGGTGCCGATGGTGGTCGCCATTCCGCCGATCAACACGGCTGCGTTCAACGGAATGAGTGTCTTGGACGCGGGCATCGCCCCACGCGCCGCCAGTGCGACAAAGATCGGCAGGAGCAGCACCAGCACAGGCGTATCATTGACCGCCATCGACAGGAAAAACGCAATCAGCAGGGAGACCAGAAGGCCGAGTTGCACATTGATCCGGAACATTGATTCCAGAAAGCGTGCGGCGGGTTCAAGCGCGCCCGTGACCACCAGCCCCCGCCCCATGATCATCAGGGCACAGATGGTGATCAGCGCGTAATGCCCGAAACCCTCAAACGCGAGCGCCAGACCATCGGTTGGCTTCGTCCCTTCAAGCGGGAAGAAATAGAGACCGACTGCGATCACGGCGATGGTCAGAAGGCTGACGATTTCGACCGAGAGGCGACCACGCGCAAACGCGACGAACATTGCAACGGTGACCGCCATGGCGGCCATTGCGTGATAAGATGGCAGTGAAATCATGATCCTCGTCCCCTCAAGGGTCTTTCATTCACCGCAGCTTATGGCAAGCGTTTTGATACGCAGAGCCGAACCAACACGAACTCAAAGAAAACGCAAGCGCAACCGCAACCGCCCCCAACCCCGGAGTGTATCGGGGGAAAGGAAACAGCGGACAGGAAAAACAAGTAAGTGGTGCCCCTGGCCCGACTCGAACGGGCACTCCCGAAGGAAAGCGATTTTGAGTCGCTCGCGTCTACCAATTCCACCACAGGGGCACATCGCAACATTGGCGAAGGCGCGCTGTTAACGCCGCATGATCGCTCCAGCAAGCTTTTCCCGCAAACGCCGCATTGCCTTGCCTGAAACACGGTGCCATAGTCACATCATACACCTGACGGGTTCTCCGGGGAAACACTATGAAAAACAGGGGCCAACGAGAATGTTAGCTTGGGTCAAGCGCCATCCGATCATCACTGCAATTGTCGTGCTGGTGCTCCTGGCGGTCGTCAGCAGCTTCGTGTTTGGCGGCGGTCGCGACTATGAATATGTGACAGAGAAAGTATCGCGCGGCGAGGTGACGCGGGTGGTTTCTGCCAGCGGGTCGTTGCGGGCGCTGAACACGATCAATGTGGGTGCAGAGGTCTCCGGCCAAATTACGGCGGTCTATGTCGACTTCAATTCGCCTGTCACCAAAGGTCAGTTGCTGGCCGAAATTGACCCCACCCGCCCCCGCGCCCAGGTCACTCAGGCTCGGGCTCAGGTCAATCTTGCCCAGGCCAGCCTTGCCCAGGCGCAAGCCTCCATCATCCGTGCCCGCACCGATGTTGAGGTGCAAACACGCGAATTTGAGCGTCGCAAAGAGTTGCAAGGCAAAGGTTTTGTCTCTGGCGCCGGGCTGGATCAGGCGGAAAACTTGTTGAGCGCGGCAAAGGCTTCGCTCACCACAGCCGAAGCGCAGGCACAAAGCGCGCGGGCCCAGATTGCGCAAAGCACCGCCATTCTGAGGTCAGCCGAGCTGGACCTGTCCCGCACCCGCATCACCGCCCCGACCAGCGGCGTGGTAATTGACAAGCTGGTTGAGCCCGGCACCACGGTCGCGGCAAACTTCCAGACACCCAACCTGTTCACCATCGCTGCTGATACAAGCCGGATGCAGGTTGAGGCCGCGGTCGATGAAGCGGATATCGGGCAGGTCAGCGTTAATCAGAAAGTCCGCTTCACGGTCGACAGCTATCCTGATGACACCTTCGTGGCGCGCGTGCAGCAGATCCGCCAGTCAGCCACGCAATCCTCGGCCTCGGTCAGCTATCTCGTCATCCTTGATGTGGACAATAAGGATGGAAAGCTGCTCACCGGCATGACCGCGAATGTCGATATCATCACGGGTCAGAAATCCAATGTGCTGCGCGTACCGATCGCGGCCACGCGTTTCCTCCCGCGCGAAGAGGACAGGGGCGATAGTGAAGAGAAATCGCCGGATGACGATCCCAAGCAGGTGACGGTCTGGGTGCCGGGCGAAGACGAACACGCGCCTCAGCGCCAAGCCATCACGACCGGCCTTGAAGGCGAAGACTTCGCCGAATTGACGGGAGGCCTGAAGGAAGGCGCGGAGGTTCTGGTCCGGTCGCGCGAGTTGACCGGGGACGAGGTATCAAGCGGACGCGGAGCGCGGCGATAATGGCAATCGCCGCATCTCCTTCGGGAAAAGGGCAAGCCCGGCCACTGGTTGAAACCCGCGACCTGATCAAGACCTATGAGCTGGGCGGCGAGATCATCCATGCCGTGAACGGCGTTTCGCTGACGATCGGACATGGTGAATATGTCGCGATCATGGGCACCAGCGGATCGGGCAAATCGACCTTCATGAACATGATCGGATGCCTCGATGTCCCGACCAAGGGGACCGTTCTGATCGACGGCACACCGACCGAACATATGAGCAGCGATGATCTTGCCCGGCTTCGCAATCGCAAGATCGGTTTTGTCTTTCAGCAGTTCAATCTGCTTGCCCGCACGTCCTCTATCGACAATGTCGCAGTACCGTTGATCTATGCCGGGTATGATACCCAGTCGCGGCGCGCGCGTGCGACCGAAAAGCTGATCGAGATGGGTCTGGGACAGCGCTTGCTAAACACGCCCGCGAAGCTTTCTGGCGGCCAGCAACAGCGTGTCGCCATTGCGCGCGCGCTGGTGACAGACCCGCTGATCCTGCTTGCTGACGAGCCGACGGGCGCTCTGGATACACGCACGAGCGAAGACATCATGGCGATCTTTGAGCAGTTGAACGCCGACGGGATTACCGTCATCGTGGTGACGCACGAAAACGAAATTGCGCAGCACGCAAAGCGCCGGATCGAATTTCGCGACGGCAAGGTCATTGAAGACCGGATGGTAGAGAACCGAACGGTGGCGCAGCCGCGCGTGGAGGAGAGCGCCTGATGGCGACCAGATCCGCCCCCGTCACGCCGCCAGAGCCTGACACAGAACGAGCGGGCAGGAGCGGCCCCAGTTTCCTCTCAAGCTGGGGCGTCAACATCTCGATCGCGATGACAGCCCTGCGCACAAACCTGATGCGCTCTTTGCTGACCATGCTTGGCGTCTTGATCGGGGTGTTCGCCGTGACTCTGGCGGTTGCTGTCGGGA
>JBARXS010000148.1:0-52032 GCA_049647465.1 Erythrobacter sp. | reverse complement strand
GCGCGCGCGATCCCGGCGGTGAATTCGGGCCGCAGCGTCAGCGAGTCCCCGCCGCGATCTTCAAACGAATACATTTCCTTGGAGACCACATCGGTCGTCTCGCCCAGCGAGCGGGCAAACACTTCGGTCTTTTCGAACACCGGAAATTCGGCGCGGCGAAAACGGTACAGTTTGCGCACGCGCTCAAACGTCTCAACCACAAAGGCGAAGGCCTCGGCATCGGGGCCAAAGATGTCCTGCGTGCCGCGAATGGCCTGTGGTGTGTTCTTGCTCATGGTGCCTCTTGATCTGTTGAGCGGCGATTAAGACCAAGGGAGGTCTTTCGCAATGGCGCGACACAAGCTAGGGGCGCGCCACATATCTTTCACTCGCAGAACGAGACAAAAAATGCGCATCGACAAAATCCCGACCGGCAAGAATCCGCCCGAAGACCTGAATGTCATCATCGAAGTGCCCACGGGCGGCGAACCGGTGAAATATGAATTTGACAAGGAATCGGGCGCGCTGTTCGTGGACCGGATCCTGCACACGCCGATGCGCTATCCCGCCAATTACGGCTTTATTCCGCACACGCTCAGCCCCGATGGCGATCCGCTGGATGCGCTTGTAATCGCGCGCTCGCCTTTCATTCCGGGCTGCGTTGTGCGCTCACGCCCGATTGGCGTGCTCAACCTCGAAGACGAGCATGGCGGCGATGAAAAGCTGATCTGCGTGCCGGTCGATACGACTTTCCCATATTATTCGGATGTCGCCGAAACGCGGGATCTGCCTTCGATCATCATGCAGCAGATCGAGCACTTCTTCACCCATTACAAGGACCTCGAAGCCGAGAAATGGGTGCGGATCGGCAAGTGGGGCGACAAGGCCGAAGCGCGCCAGATCGTGCTCGAGGCGATCGAGCGCGCCAAGACGGGCGGCTGATTAGAGACTAAATGCGTGGCGGCGCGGGACTGGTGCCCGCGCCCGCTCGCATTACGACAGTGCGAAGAACGCCTTCACAAGACCGGTCAGCACAAATGGCAGGCCAATCGCCAGCATCCACAGTGCAATAGTGTCGCGCCGGAATGCAGGCGCGAGTGCCGGATCATCAGCCTGCTCGTCGCTTAGCTGGGTCCAGCGCTTCTCAAACCAGCGACAGGCCGGGATGATCGCCGCGACCAGAATGACCAACGCAGCGTAGGGCAAAATCGAAGACGTCCCCGCCGCCAGCGCCTTGACCGTCACGAAGATTTGCAGCCCGGTATAAACCAGCAAGGCATAGGCGACATGGTCGCTCATCGCCTTGCGCCAATCGCGCGGTTTTTCAGCCTGCGCGGTAGTCTGATTATGCGACATCTCGTTCATTTCACCGCTCCCCAACGGTTGCTTCTCTCTGGCCAAGAGTATTTCAAACCCTGCCCCGGGTTGCAAGCTCGGTAACAAAAATGAAATTTTGTTGCGCCGCGCGCATTTGTGGGGGAGCAGAGCGCTGGAATTGCCGGATATTCTTTGCTGGCACCGCGCTGCCCGCCCTTTGCAAGAGGTAAAAATCCCAGCTGCACTTCGCTTGTTATCCCTGATCGCGCCGGATCGGACAGGCCATTTTGCCAGCGAATCAGCTCTTGCGATCCGCTCCCACGCAATGACCTGACCTGCAAAAATCCTGCCAAATTTTGCCATAAGTCGCGCACTAAGTGCGATCCGCCCTTTTCTGGTGGGGCAAGGGTGCTAAAGAAAGCGTGCAATGAGCGCAGACACAGACCTTGCAGACGCGGTGAGCACCGGCCCTGACGGACTTGGCGTCGATAGCCTTGGGGATCCTCGCCCCATAACCGCGACCGTCGATCTGCCCAATGGCGGGCTGGAAGTCATCTCCATCGCCAAGAGCTATGACAAACGCGCGATCCTCACCGATATCTCGCTGAGCGTTGGCAAGGGCGAAGTGCTCGGACTGCTCGGCCCCAATGGCGCGGGCAAGACGACCTGCTTTTATTCGATCATGGGCCTCGTAAAGCCGGATTCCGGCCGCATCCTGATGGATGGCGAGGATGTGACCAAGCTGCCGATGTATCGCCGCGCGATCCTTGGGCTGGGTTATCTGCCACAGGAAACCAGCATCTTTCGCGGGATGACCGTGGAGCAGAACATCAATTGCGTGCTCGAAATGGTCGAGCCCGATGCCGAAACACGGGCGCAGGAACTGGAGCGACTGCTCGAAGAGTTCGGCCTCACGCGGCTGCGCGATGCCGCCGCCATGGCGCTATCGGGCGGTGAGCGGCGACGCTGCGAAATTGCCCGCGCGCTGGCGGCAAAACCCTCGATCATGCTGCTGGATGAGCCGTTTGCCGGGATTGACCCGCTCTCAATCAGCGACATTCGCGATCTGGTGAAAGACCTGAAATCGCGCGGTATCGGCGTGCTGATCACCGACCACAATGTCCGCGAGACGCTGGATATCGTCGACCGTGCCTGCATCATTTATGGCGGCCAGGTGCTGTTTGCCGGCACGCCGCAGGATCTGGTGGCAGACGAGAATGTGAAGCGGCTCTATCTGGGTGAGGGCTTCACGCTCTAACGTCTTGCACAATGGCCCTCGGTCCCCGCCTCGACCTTCGCCAATCGCAATCGCTGGTGATGACGCCGCAATTGCAGCAGGCGATCAAGCTGCTGGCGGCGTCCAATCTCGAAATCGAGACTTTTATCGGCGAAGCGCTCGAAGCCAATCCGTTGCTGGAAGCGGGCGCGCTGTCGTCTGAAGATACCGGCGATCCGGGCGAACCGGATGATATCCCGCGTGAGGAATTCACCGCTGACCAGTTGATCGCGCAAGGCCGCGGTGAAGGCGATGCTCCGCTGGATATTGATGCAGGCGCGCTGGACCGGGACCGCGATACGGGAGATGGCGAAACACTCTCGCGTAGCGCTGGCACCGAAGACTGGGGCGGCGCTGCTGCGTCAGGCGGTGCGAGCGAGTTATTCGATATAGAAGCCACCCGCGCCGCCGAAGTCACTCTGGGTGAGCACCTGCTGTCGCAGATCGGTGCGGCGATCCGTGATGAACAACAGGGCTTTATCGCGCGCCATCTGATCGGTCTGATTGATGATGCGGGCTATTTGCCGTTTGACCTGCGCGATGTGGCTTTTGATCTGGGGACCACGCTCGGCGAGGTGGAAGACGCGCTCGCGGCGGTGCAAACCCTTGATCCCAGCGGCATCGGGGCGCGCAGCCTTGCCGAATGCATCGCGATACAGGCGCGTGAGGCCGACCGGTACGATCCATGCATGGCCCGCCTGATCGACAATCTGGAACTGGTCGCAAAGGGTGAGGTTGCCCGGCTCAAACGGCTGTGTGATGTCGATGACGAAGACTTTGCCGATATGCTGCGCGAATTGCGCAGTTACGATCCCAAGCCCGGCCTCGCCTTTGCCCCGGCCAGCGACAGCGCGATTGTGCCGGATATCCTGCTGACGCCGAATGACGACAATGGCTGGGACATCGCGCTGAACGAGGAAACGCTGCCGCGCCTGATTGTGAACCGCGACTATTATGTCGAGCTGAACAATGGCGGCGCAGCCGATCCCGAGGCGCAGAGCTGGCTCAAGGAGAAGCTGGCTGACGCGCATTGGTTGATCCGGGCATTGGACCAGCGGCAGAAAACGATCCTGAAAACCGCCGCAGAGATCGTCAAGAAGCAGGACGGTTTCTTTCGCCGCGGTGTCTCCGAATTGCGTCCGCTAACCTTGCGCGAGGTGGCCGAGGAAATCGAGATGCACGAAAGCACGGTGAGCCGGGTGACCAGCAACAAATATCTCCACTGCGATCGCGGCTGTTTTGAACTGAAATACTTCTTTTCCAGCGGGGTCGGCCGAATTGGCGGTTCAGGCGATGGCGAAGGCGCGTCATCAGAGACGATCAAGGCCCGGATCAAGGCGCTGACCGATGCCGAAGACGCGAAAAAGGTGCTTTCCGATCAAAAGCTCGTCGATCTGCTGAAGGAGGAAGGCTTCGACCTCGCCCGGCGCACGGTCGCGAAATATCGCGAGGCTGTGGGGATTGGCTCAAGCGCGCAGAGGCGGCGGGCGAAAAAGCTGGATGGGTTATAGTTTGTTTCATGCCCGCCCATCCGGCGCGCGATTTCCTCGCTAATATGGCCCGCGGCGTCGTTGCTGAGCCTATCACAAGATTCGCATCAGGGCGCGAGTTCGGACCCGAACCGGGTCCGCAGCGTAGCGGAGGACGTCAAGTGAGGACGCATCCCCGGATGGGGATGCACGACACAAACACTCCCCGAATGGCGTGCGGACGGCAAAAACTCCTGCGTATGAATACGCAGCGACTCGTGGATTCACCAAGGTTTACGCTAAATTAACCTTTTCCGTTCAGACCTTGTGTGGTTAATACAGGGCAACACCTCTGAACGAGGCGTTATCAAAACAGATCATGTCCAGCCAAACCGGGGCAAATAGGGGACCAAAGATGCGTGTGCTGTTGATTGAGGATGAGCCGACAACCGCCAAGGCGATTGAGCTCATGCTCACCACTGAAGGCTTCAATGTGTACTCTACCGACCTGGGCGAGGAAGGCCTCGATCTGGGTAAGCTGTATGATTACGATATCATCCTGTTGGACCTGAACCTGCCGGATATGCACGGCTATGACGTGCTCAAGAAGCTGCGCGTTGCCAAGGTGCAGACGCCGGTCCTGATCCTCTCGGGCATTGCCGAAATGGACAGCAAAATCCGCTCTTTCGGCTTTGGTGCAGACGATTACGTGACCAAGCCGTTCCATCGCGAAGAACTGGTCGCCCGCATTCACGCCGTTGTGCGCCGTTCAAAAGGTCACAGCCAGTCGATCATCCGCACTGGCAAGCTTGCCGTTAACCTGGACGCGAAAACTGTCGAAGTTGACAGCGCCCGCGTTCACCTGACGGGCAAGGAATATGCAATGCTGGAGCTGCTCTCGCTTCGCAAGGGAACGACACTGACGAAGGAAATGTTCCTCAACCACCTGTATGGCGGCATGGACGAACCCGAACTGAAGATCATCGACGTGTTTATCTGCAAGCTGCGCAAGAAGCTCAGCCATGCATGCGGCGGTGAAAACTACATCGAAACCGTCTGGGGCCGCGGATATGTGCTCCGCGATCCGAACGAAGAAGCCGAAGCGGCGTAAACCGACACCAAAATTAATCCTGGGACCAGTCCTCTGGCAAGAACGCCCGGAGCCTAATCGCTCCGGGCGTTTTCATATTCGCTGACCGGACCTTGGGCCGCGATGAACTGCCCGCTCCTATACGTAATGCGGATGCCGCGAATCCGCAGCATGTGAGACCTTCAGAGGATAGGAGGGTTTCGCCATGAATGCCGTCACATCCCAGCCATTCGACGCCGCGCGTGCGCGACCGACAAGCAGCGCTCAGCCTTCGCCTGCAAGCTATTCCATCCAGCGAGGCGACACGCTCACCGAAATTGCCGCCCGCTTCGGCACTGATGTTGCCTCACTTGCACGATTGAACGGAGTCACGAACCCGGACCGGATCTTTGCCGGTCAGGAACTCGCCATTCCCTCCGCAAACACACGCTTTCACACCGTTTCGCGCGGCGATACTCTGGGAGCGATCGCGCGCGGTGCCGGGCTTTCCCTCGCTGAAGTCCTGCGGGCCAATCCTGACATCCGCAATCCCGACGTCATCTATCCGGGGCAACGGATTGCACTGCCGACGCCCACACCTGATCTCACCACGCCTGACCTCACCACGCCTGACCTCACCACGACGATTTCGACCCGCTCCGCTCCGTCAATTACGGCAGATGGGGTGAGTGCGGCTGGCGAAACGAGCTTCGTCGGGGGAACGCTCAGCCTGACGCCCACTGACATTCTCAATATCAAGAAAACGCTGCAGACCGAATGGGTGCAATCGGCGGGTGACGCTCAGGCGCACGGCATCATTGACACGATCCTGAACCGCACGGCTTCGGGCAGGTGGGGCGGCACCGTTTCCGAAGTGGTGAATGCATACAACCAGTTTTCCGATATCAACGGGCCGATATCGCGCCGCGACCAGCGCACATCGGTGGAGCAGATCCCGGCTGCACAGATTAGCGCGCGGGTGGATCAGACGGTCGACAGCTATCTGGCTGAACGCGCAGCGGGCCGTGCTTCCTCAATCGGCTCGCACCTGAACTATGCCAACCCGAACTATTCCGATGCCCGCAATCTCGGCTGGATCATGGCTCTGGATGGCCCGGTGCTTGGCCGGGGCGACGCGATCCACCGCCATGGCACAACCCCGGAGCTTGAACGGTTCCGCCCCGGTGAATTCGCTGTAGCCCTGCCCGGATCAGCGCCCGTTACCGGCGAAAGCCCTGCACCATCGGGACCGTTTGACGGTCGCGCATTGGCCGCCGAGGTGGGTGTCGCAATCAAGAGCAGCCGCGTCGATATTGATTCGCTCCATCCTGCGATGGACCCGGTCATCCGCGCCGTAGCGCAAGCGGCCGAACGTCTCGGCCTGCCGCAACCCGTGATCACCAGCGGCAATGACAGCAGTCACAGCAGCGGTTCCCTGCACTATCAGGACCGCGCCCTCGATTTCCGCGGCAACAACATCACTGATGCACAAGGCTTCGCTCTTCAAAACGAAGTTCGCCGAATCCTCGGGAACGATTACGATGTAATCTTCGAGACTTTCCCGGGGAACGCCGCAAATGATCACCTGCACGTCGAATACGATCCTGACTAGGTTGATGCTGCGGGCTTTCGTTGCCTCCGTTCCGGTGCTGCTTCTGGCCGCGTGCTCGGGCGAGGCGACGCTGGCAAATGCCGATGAAGGCAGGGCGCCGACTGAGGGGGCGACGGCTGAAGCAATGACACCCGCGGGTGCCTCCAGCGCGCAAGCGCCAAGAGTCACTGGCGCACCAGCCCAGCCGTCTCCGGATGGCCCAGTTTCCGAAACCTCCCGGCTCATCAGCGCTGTCGAACTCAGCGATCAATTCCCGGATCGCAAGGTCGGTGAAGGCTGTTTCATCACATTCGCCTATCGCGGCTACCCCCCTGAAACACTGATCTGGAACAAAGAGCCGTGCAGCGCGCTCTCGATTGCATTTCGCGATCGGGCGAGCCTCGAACAATATGACGATTGGGACAGGTTAAACGAATATGACAAGGAACGCTTTGCCGCGCTGCCCGATGGCGAAGTGTTCTATGTAGAGGGACAGTTCACAGCTTCGATCTATCCGATCGACTACAACCATTTGACCTATGAGGTTGTTGTCACCGATTGACAGGCGCGGCCGCGCCAGCCGCCCCGGTTAGCCCTGTGAGGCCCTTCTGCACATCCAGCCCGGTCGGCTCCTGAAACGCGCGCAGACCAAATTCGGGTACGATGGCCAGCATGTGATCAAAGATGTCGCCCTGTATGCCCTCATATTCGTGCCACACGGTTGTGTCGGTAAAGCAGTAAATCTCGATCGGCAGGCCCTGCGGTCCGGGCTCGCGCTGACGCACCAGCAGCGTAAAGTTGCCGTCAATGCGCGGGTGCCATTGCAGATAGGCGATGATGTAGGCGCGCAATGTGCCGATATTCGTCAGCCGCCGCGCATTCACCGGCGCATCATCCCCGTCCAGCTCCGCCGCGTTCCACTCGGCGATCTCGTCTCGCTTGTGTTGAAGATAGGGCTTGAGGATCTTGAACCGTTTCAGGTCCAGCACCTCGGCATCGTCCAGAAACCGGATCGAATTCTGGTCCAGCACAAGGCTGCGCTTGATCCGCCGCCCTCCGGACTCTGCCATGCCGCGCCAGTTGCGATAGGAATCCGACACCAGCCGGTGCGTCGGGATGGTGGTGATCGTCTTGTCGAAATTCTGGACCTTCACCGTGTGCAGCGAGATATCGATCACATCGCCATCCGCATCCATGCCCGGCATCGTGATCCAGTCACCCACGCGCAGCATATCGTTGGTGGTCAACTGAACGCTCGCAACCAGGCTGAGGATCGTATCCTTGAACACCAGCAGCAACACCGCAGTAATCGCGCCGAGGCCTGACAAAAGCAGCAGCGGGCTTTCATCAATCAGAACCGAAATCATGATGATCGCCGCACCGCACAGGACGAGGATTTTGACGACCTGAACAAACCCCTTGATCGGGCGGTTCTTTGAGGTCGGCAACCGCTCATAGAGCTCATTCGCGTAGGTCAGGGCCTTCACGATCGCCATCGCCACGGACACCACGATCAGCGCCTGCGCCGTGCTGGTGACAAAGGTGCGCAGGTCGCCTGACAGGTTGGGCACCAGCGCAATCCCGCGCGAAATGATCAACAATGGCACCACAGTGGCAAGCCATGCGGCGGCCTTGTCGTCGGTTTGGGTCTTTTGATCGAGATAGCGCGCCAGCGTGTTGAGGATCACCGCCTTGAGCATGTAATTGGCGATCACAGCCGCCAGTGTCAGCACGGTTAGGGCAATGAGAGTTTGCACCCAGGGGGCTTGCTCTGCGAAAAATTGGGTGAGTTGTTCCATCACAAGCGGCGATAGCGGGGAAGCGGCGTGCGGCTCAACCCCGCGCAGATGAATTCATGCCGCGCAACTTGTGCACCCTCTGGACAATCATGGGCAACATCGCCAAGCGCTCTTGCCCATGACGGCATTCAAGGAAGGCGACCCCACCACGCTCAGTCGGCTGTATGGCCGCAGCGTCGGCAAACCCCTGCGCGCGCGTCAGCAAAAGCTGGTTGATGAGCTGCTGCCAAAAATCGCAGTGCCCGCAGAAGGCCCGGCGACGGCAGAGCGGCTGTTTGGCGAGGATTGCCCGCTGCATTTCGAGATCGGCTTTGGCGGTGGCGAGCATCTTGCCTATCGCGCGGACCTGTTGCCCAATCACGGCTTTATCGGGGCAGAACCCTTTGTAAATGGCGTGGCGCAGGCGCTGGCCCATGTGGAGGAACAACGCCTCGCCAATGTCCGCATCCATCACGGCGACGCCTTGAAAGTTCTGGACCGCATTCCCGATGGCGCGCTGACAATGGCGTATCTGCTGCACCCCGATCCCTGGCCCAAGAGCAAGCACGCCAAGCGCCGCATGATGAATGATGGCCCGGTGCGGATGATCGCAGACAAGCTGAAAACGGGCGGCGAGTTCCGCTTTGGCACCGACCACGCGGTCTATCTGCGCCATGCCCTGATGGTGATGCAGCGCTTTACCGGTGAGTTCGAATGGGTCGCAGACGGCCCTGCGAGTTGGCAAAATCGCCCCAGTGGCTGGTGTGAAACACGCTACGAAACGAAGGCACGCAACGTGTTTGGCCATGAGGTTTGGTATTTCCGGTTTCGGCGGCGTTAGTCAGGGCCACCCATGACGAAATCTCTCGCCCTGTTCGGCTACATCTTCTTTGGCGTCAGTGCGCTGCTCCTTGCAATGGCGGGTATTGCATGGGGGCAAGACAGCGCATTCGCCTCTGAAAGCATGCGGGCAGATGGGGTTGTTATCGGCCTTGAACGCAAAGGCGGAAGCGACGGGCCGACTTATGCACCGATTGTCGTGTGGAGAGACGCAGACGGCGACGCTCACCGGCTCGTCAGCTCCACCTCCTCCTACCCGGCCAGCTTTGAACGGGGGGAAGAGGTGGAGATCCTCTATGATCCAGACAGGCCGGGCCAGGCGGTAATCGACACGCCGGGTCAGCGATTTACCGCAATGCTGATATTTGGTTTTATCGGGCTGGTCTTCGCCCTGATCGGTGGACCGATCCTGTATTTCTACCACCGCCGCCGCTGGGAAATCCGCTGGCTCAAACGGCACGGCACCCCGCTCGATGCACGGCTTGTAAGATGCGACATTGATCGCTCGACGAATAATCGCGGACGGCACCCCTACCGGGTTTTCGCGCAGGCAAAGCATCCGCGCACCGGCAAAATGGCAAGCTTCAAGAGCGAACCGATCTGGGTGGACCTGACCTCGGAGCTGGAAGGGCAGAGCGTGCCCGTGCTCATCAACCGCAAGAAATTAGGCCCCCATTTTGTCGATCTGTCGCAGTGGCTGCACATCAGCGAGCGTGCCTGAAATGGCCCGATCATTGACGGGCGCGTCAGAATGGCGTCCTATATCTTAAAAATAACGCGGGGCATTGCGAATGACATCACGGCGGCAATTCATGGGCGGGCTCGTGATCGCGGCAGGCGGTCTGGCCGCGTGTTCGCAGGTTGAGGGAACGGACAGCGGGGAAGAGAAACGCACACCCAAGCGCGCCGCCAATGCCGGCGTTATCGCGCTGAATGCGACCGCGCTCGAAGATGCGCTGGTCGGTTCCTCATACCTTGGCACGGGCGGCGGCGGCAGCCTTGCCGAAGCGCGTGAGCTGATGGCGAAAGACCTGTCTGCGGGGCACGAATTCACGCTGCTGTCGGTTGCTGATCTGGCCGATGATGACCGCGTCGCCTGCCCCTATGGCCTCGCCAGTCTTGCGCCTGTCAGTGCGGATATGCAGGCGCGGCTCGACGGGATCGAGGGCGAGCGGGCAGAGCCCGTACAGCTCGCGTTCGAGACACTCGAACAGCAGATCGGGCAAAAATTTGCAGCCGTTATCCTGGGGGAGATCGGCCCGCTCAGCCTTGCCGAGGGGTTGTCCATTGCCGCGCGACTGGGTGTGCCCGCTCTGGATGCGGACACGGTCGGACGCGCTGTGCCGGAGATTAACCAGCACTCGGTCAAGGTCGCTGGCATTCCCCTCACCCCCATCGGGGCCGCCACACCCTTTGGCGACCAGATGGTCGTCGACAAACTGGGCGACCCGACCCGCGCCGAGGACATTCTGCGCAGCATCGCCGTCGTCAGTCAGGTCTGCGGCGTCACCGACAGCCCGATCACCGGCGCGCAGGCCAAAGCGGACGGCACGCTGGTCACCGAAAGCTTTACCCTTGCGCGCAGCATCGGCGCAGCGGTCCGCGCGGCGAAAGATGGCGGCACCGACCCGATCGAAGCCGCGCGCGCAGCGGGCGATGGCTATGTCCTGTTCACCGGCACCGTCGCCGATTTCGACTGGCGCGATGAGGACGGCTTCCTTGTCGGGACACTGACAGTGGCGGGCACAGACGATTTCGCCGGACAGCGTTTTTCCACCGCTTACAAGAACGAACACCTGATCGCGCGGCGCAATGGAAAGGTCGTCGCGACCTGTCCTGATCTTATCAGCGTGATTGATCTTGAGACCTATGACGGCCTCAACAATCCTGACTTCGTTCAGGGCCAAAAGGTCGCCGTGCTCGGCTTTCGCTGTGACCCGTTATGGCGCAGCAAGGCGGGGTTGAAAGTCTTCAGCCCCGGCTATTTCGGCTATGACGTCGATTATGTCCCGATCGAGGAACGGCTGGGTTAGAAGCCTCAGGCTGGGCCAAACTCGATTGCCGCAGACCGCGCTCGACCCGTCGCAGCTGCTGCGCGCCTCATCGTATCATATTATATTTACGAGCTTTTTTCGGAACGAATACCGGTGTCGTGCGTCAGTGTAGTATAATCTAAACACAGACGAAGGAGAGAACGCTCATGAGCATCTCAACATTGAAAGACCTCTATATCGACCAACTTCAGGACATCTACAGTGCCAACACCCAGTCGCTCGAAGCGACGAAGCAGCTGCGCGCGAAGGCTAGCTCGGTTGCCCTGACCGCTGCGCTGGATGCGGGAGTTGAAGGTATCAGCGAGGGCCGCGAAAAGGTCGCCATGCTGATCAAGGGTCACAATGCCGATCCGACTGGCGAATTCTGCAAGGGCATGGAAGGTTTGGTCAAGGAAGCCAAGGCTCACGCCATTAATGCCGACTTTGATGATCCGGACGTTCGCGACGCATCGATCATCACGCAGTATCAGCGCATGACCCATTATGGTCTTGCTGGCTGGGGCACCGCACTGGCATTTGCCAAGCGTCTGGGCCTTGATAGCGATGCGAACACGATCCAGACCTGCCTCGACAACACTTATGGCGGCGACCGTACGATGACAGAAATCGCCACCGGTGAAGTCAACAAGGAAGCGATGGCTGCCTGAACATAAAACCCCGCCGTCTCGAACGGCCAGGGTAATAAAAAGAGGGGTCCGACCGGCATTGGTCGGCCCCCTTTTTTGTATCAGCTCACAACCCCCGCGCTGGTCAGCACGGCCAGTGTCAGCACATCGGGTGCGAGCGCTGTCATTGGCGCGATCTGCACCGGCTTCTCCATACCCAGCAGCATCGGGCCAACCGTACTGTTTGCGCCCAGTTCACGCAGAAGCTTGGCTGACAGGTTGGCCGATTGCAGACCCGGCATGATCAGGACATTGGCGGGGCCAGACAGGCGGCTGAACGGATACAGCTTCATCACAGCCGGGTTCAGCGCGGCATCAGGTGCCATTTCGCCCTCATATTCAAAGCCGGGGTCCTGCTCATCCAGGATCGCCACCGCCTTGCGAATGTTGTCGAGCCATTGGCCCGACGGATTGCCGAAGGTTGAATAGGACAGGAAAGCGACGCGCGGTTCGTGCCCCATGCGGCGGGCAACGCCTGCGGTTTCGGTCGCGATATACGCGAGCTGCTCGGCGGTCGGGCGCTCGTTGATCGTGGTGTCGGCGAGGAAGGTGGTGTGGTTCTTGCCGATCATCATGTGGATGCCAAAGGGCAGCGCGCCCTCCTTCTTGTCCAGTACCAGATTCACCTCGCGAACCGTCTGCGCATAGGTGCGCGTAAGACCCGAAATCATCCCGTCAGCATGGCCCAGCGCTACCAGCAGCGCGGCGAACACGTTGCGCTCCTGATTGACCATCCGGCGCACGTCACGCTGCGTAAAGCCGCGCCGTTGCAGGCGGTTGTAAAGGTATTCCACCATCGCGGGGACATGCGAGGAATCCGCCGAATTCTGGATTTCGAAGCTACCGGGATCCGAGACAGAAAGCTGATGCAGCTTGTCCAGCACTGCCTTTGTCCGGCCAACAAGGATCGGCGTGCCATAGCCAAAGTCGCGGAACTGGATCGCAGCACGCAGCACCACTTCCTCTTCCGCTTCGGCAAAGACCATCCGCTTGGGATTGGCCTTGGCTTCGTTGTAAACGCCGGTCAGCACGCTGGTGGTCGGATTGAGGCGGCTGCGCAGTTTGACGCTATAGGCCTCGAAATCCTCAATCCGCGCCTTGGCAACGCCTGAATCCATCGCCGCCCTGGCCACGGCAGAGGAAACGACTTCGATCAGGCGCGGGTCAAACGGGGCGGGAATGATGTAATCCGTGCCGAACTTCTGGTTCTTGCCATAGGCGGCGGACACTTCCTCGGGCACGCGCTCGCGCGCCAGTTCCGCAATCGCGGTGGCGGCGGCGACTTTCATCTCTTCGTTGATCGTGGTCGCCTGCACGTCCAGCGCGCCGCGGAAGATGAAGGGGAAGCCCAGCACATTGTTGACCTGGTTGGGGAAGTCGCTGCGCCCGGTTGCGATGATCGCATCGGGGCGGACTTTCTTGGCTTCGTCAGGCATGATCTCTGGCACCGGATTGGCCATTGCAAAGATGATCGGTTTGTCCGCCATCTTCTTGACCCATTCGGGCTTGAGCGCTCCTGCGGCTGACAGGCCAAGGAAGATGTCCGCGCCATCCAGCGCCTCTTCCAGCGTGGTCGCATCGGTGGCGACGGCATGGGCGCTTTTCCACTGGTCTACCCCGTCACGGCCCGGCGTGATCGGGCCGGAACGGTCACACATGATGACGTTTTCGTGCGGCACCCCCATCGCCTTGATCAAGGCGGTGCAGGCAATCGCCGCCGCGCCTGCGCCATTGACCACGACTTTCACATCCTTGATCTCTCGCCCGGTAAGGTGGCACGCATTCAGCAGGCCAGCCGCTGTAATAATCGCGGTGCCGTGCTGGTCATCATGCATGACCGGGATGTTCATGCGTTCGCGCAACGCGGCTTCGATGATGAAGCATTCGGGCGCCTTGATATCTTCAAGGTTGATGCCGCCGAAAGTCGGCTCCATCAGAGCGACCGCGTTGATGAAGGCTTCGGGGTCTTCGGTGTTCAGTTCAATGTCGATCGAGTCCACATCGGCAAAGCGTTTGAACAGCACCGCCTTGCCTTCCATCACCGGCTTGGACGCGAGCGCACCCAGATTGCCGAGGCCCAGAATGGCCGAACCGTTGGAGATCACCGCAACAAGGTTGCCCTTGGCGGTGTAGCGATTGGCAAGCGAGGGATCAGCGGCAATCGCCTCCACCGGGGCGGCGACGCCGGGCGAATAGGCCAGGCTGAGATCGCGCTGCGAGGTCATCGGCTTGGTCGCGACCACCTCCAGCTTACCGGGGCGGATTGTCTCGTGATAGAACAGCGCCTCACGCGTGGTGAAACCGCCCCCTGAATTATTGGTGTTCTCGTTACCGCCGTCAGCCATCAATCGCTCCTAAGAATCCCGGACGGCTCCGACTAACGTGCATTGGTGACACATCATAGTGGCTTTCCGACACAATCGGCGGGCAAGGCTGCTGGATCAGGGGATAGATCATCGCTGCCGCCATGCCGAATCACTCTTGGCTTGATAGGAATGCGTGAATGGGCGGCTCTGCATCCGGAAAACCGACTCCCATGATGGAGCAATATCTGGCGCTTAAGGAAGAGGCGGCCGGATCGATGCTGTTCTATCGCATGGGCGATTTCTTTGAGCTGTTCTTTGATGATGCAAGGCGCGCCGCGGCCATTCTCGACATCGCGCTGACTTCCCGCGGGGAGCATGACGGAGAACCCGTCGCGATGTGCGGCGTGCCGGTGCATTCTGCTGAGGGCTATCTGGCGCGGCTGATCAAGGCGGGTGAGCGGGTCGCGATTGCCGAACAGGTGGAAACGCCGGACGAGGCCAAGGCCCGCGCAAAGGCGGAAGGGCGGCCCGCTTCGAAGGCTCTGGTGAAGCGCGATATAGTCCGGTTCGTGACGGCGGGAACGCTGACCGAAGAGGCCCTGCTGGAACCGCGCCGCGCGAATGTGCTGGTTGCGCTGGCCGATGTGCGGGGGACCATCGGGATCGCTTCGGTCGATATTTCAACCGGTGCGATGGTGCTGGGCGAAGCGGCTCCCGAAATGCTCGGCGCGGAACTCGCTCGCCTCGGGCCAAGCGAAGTGGTGGTGCCCGATGGCTGGGATCATGATGCCCCCGAAGAGCCCGCTTTCCACGTCAAAAGCGCCTTTGACAGCGACAGCGGCGCAGCGCGCCTGCGCAATCTGCATAATGTCGCGACGCTCGACGGGTTTGGCGATTTCAGCCGCGCGATGTGCGCAGCTGCTGGCGGCCTGATCGCCTATCTCGACCATGTCGGACGGGGCACCTTGCCGCTGCTGCTGCCTCCGCAGGCTCGCCAATCCAGCGCGACGATGGTGATGGATGAAGCGACACGCACCAGTCTGGAGATCCTTGAGAGCGCAGCTGGCGGGCGCAATGGCAGCCTGGTTGCGACGCTGGACCGCTGCTCCACCGGCGCGGGGTCGCGGATGCTGGCCGAGGATCTGGCCGCGCCCCTGCTCGACGCACAGGCGATCACAGACCGGCTCGCCATGGTCCAGTATTTCCGTGACCGCCCGATAGAACGCGCCGCATTGCGCGATCTGCTTCGCGCCTTGCCCGATCTGGGGCGCGCGCTCGGGCGATTGGTGGCGGGACGTGGGAGCCCGCGCGATCTGGGGCAAATCCGCGATGCCCTGTCCGAAGCACAGCGCATTCAGACCGGCCTTGCCGCTCTGCCTGACCGACCCGAATTGCTCGATCAATTGCTCCCGCGCCTGACAGGGCATGGCGCCTTGATTGACTGGCTGTCGCGCGCGCTGGTTGCCTCGCCGCCCACAGAGCGCTCCGGCGGTGGCTTCATCGCGGATGGCTATGACGCCAGCCTTGATGAATTGCGCGCAACGTCAGGCAATGCCCGCCGCGCGATTGCCGCGATGGAAGCGCGCTATCGCGATGAAACTGGCATCGGCAGCCTCAAGATCAAGCATAACGGGGTGCTGGGATACTTCATCGAAGTGCCCAGCCGTCATGGCGATGCGCTGATGGATGCGGACAGCGGCTTCACCCACCGTCAGACAATGAAAGGCGCGGTGCGGTTCAATTCGCTGTCCCTGCACGAAGAAGCCTCCCGCATATCCGAGGCAGGCGGACACGCTCTGGCGGCGGAAGACGCGCATTTTGAAGAGCTGGCCGAAGCGGTCAGCGATGCGCGCGAGCGGATTGCTGAGACCGCCGGGGCGCTGGCCCGCATTGATGTCGCGGCGGGCAATGCCGAACGCGCGAGCGAGGGCGACTGGTGCAAGCCTGCTATCGATGACACGCCGGGCCTTGCGATCACAGCAGGCCGTCATCCCGTGGTCGAGGCCGCTTTGGCCAAGGGTGGCGAGCGGTTCGTTGCCAATGATTGCGGGCTTTCCCCTGACAATCGCCTGTGGCTGATCGGGGGGCCGAATATGGGCGGTAAATCGACCTTCCTGCGGCAGAACGCCCTGATTGTCCTGATGGCGCAAGCCGGGTGCTTTGTTCCTGCCGAGGCCGCGCGGATCGGGCTGGTGGACCGCCTCTTCAGCCGTGTGGGCGCGTCAGACAATCTGGCGCGCGGGCGCTCCACTTTCATGGTGGAAATGGTCGAAACCGCCGCGATTCTCGCGCAGGCGACGACGCGCAGCTTTGTAATTCTGGACGAGGTCGGGCGCGGCACCTCCACTTATGATGGCGTCGCGCTGGCATGGGCGGTGGTGGAGGCTGTGCATTCGCGCATTGCGTGCCGCTGCCTGTTCGCAACCCATTACCACGAGCTCGCGCGCCTCGCGGACAGCTGCGAGGCGCTGTCGCTCCACCATGTGCGGGCGCGCGAATGGAAGGGCGATCTGGTGCTGCTGCATGAGCTGGCCGAGGGGCCTGCGGACCGCTCCTATGGACTGGCGGTGGCAAAGCTGGCGGGCGTGCCCGATGCAGTCGTCGCGCGGGCGAAATCGGTTCTGGAGCGGCTTGAGAAAACGCGCGCAGAAACCGGCGGGATTGCGGCGGGGCTTGGTGAATTGCCGCTCTTTGCCGCCGCTGCACCGCAGCCCGATACGCCTGCCAGCCCGGCTGACCAGTTGGCGCAGCGTATGCGCGAAACCGATATTGACGCGCTGTCCCCGCGTGAGGCGCTTGACCTGCTTTATGAGCTCAAGCGTAGTATTTGACATCACTGTTTCTGCGTGATCGACATTCTGATTCTGCTTACCAAAAATTAGGCAGGCCGTTTTATGACGGGATGCATGATAGCAGATCACAAAACCGCTCTCGCATTTGCCGGCGTCACTTTGCTGGGTGCCGGCCTGTTTGCAGCTTCATTCGGTCAGCCTGACAACGATTCGTCACGGACAGAGGATGGTGAAGCTGTCGCTTTTGAAGCTCCACGGGGTGATCAGTCCGATGCGAATGAGACGGCGGATACCAATGCCGGCGGCTTTGAGAGCGATGAAGACACCGCTTCTGACGATGACAGCTATGGCTGGGACGAGATTGACCCGTTAGCAGATCAATCAGGATCACCCGGTGCTGCCACCGATGATGGAGGCGGCATCAGCTACAGCGATCCTGCGCCAGATTACGACGCCCTTCGCGAGGAATTAGACAGCAGCAGCGCTGCCGAAGGCAAAGATGTATCGGCTGCGAATGACTTTGCCGATGAAGACATATACTTCGACGAGGGATATTGAGCAGCCAACCGCTTGTACAATGCCGCCGCACACAGTCTTCAACCGGATGGCGTGAAAGTTGCGAAGGCGGATTAAGTCGCCTTGAAACACGCTGGCAGGCGTGACCCGCCTCTATCGTCAGCGCGTCGGAACGGGTGCTTCGCCGGTATAATCGTAAAACCCGCGACCGGTCTTGCGACCCAGCCAGCCCGCTTCAACATATTTCACCAGCAACGGCGCCGGGCGATATTTGCTGTCGCGGGTCGTGCGATACAGCACGTTGATAATGTCGAGGCAGGTATCCAGCCCGACGAAATCAGCCAGTTGCAGCGGACCCATCGGGTGATTGAGGCCCAGACGGCACCCTTTATCGATATCTTCGATCCCGGCGGTGGACTGGCCCAGCACAAACACAGCTTCGTTGATCATCGGCAACAGGATGCGGTTCACGACAAAGCCGGGCTCATCCTGTGAAAGGACCACTTCCTTGCCCAGCCCTTGGGCAAAGGCTGTGACCCGATCAGTCGTTTCCTGCGCGGTGGCAAGGCCGGGGATGACTTCGATCAGGCCCATGACAGGCACCGGATTGAAAAAGTGCAGCCCGATAAAGCGCGAAGGATCAGGCGAGTGGTTCGCCATGCGGGTGATCGGGATGGAGCTGGTGTTTGACGCCATAACAGCTGTATCGGCCAGCACCTTGCCCGCGCTTTCAAAGATCGCCTGCTTGACCGGCTCTTTCTCGGTTGCGGCTTCGATGATCAGGTCCGCCCCTTTCATCGGCGCGTAATCGGCCACCGGAGTGATCCGGCCAAGCAACGCCTCGGCTGCGTCGGTTTCCATTTTGCCGCGCCCGACAAGCTTTCCGACCGCCTGCTCGATGCGGGTCTTGCCGCCCTCTGCATGGGCAAGGTCGATATCGGCCAGCATCACGTTCATCCCGTGTGCGGCGACCGTCTGGGCAATCCCGGTGCCCATCTGTCCCGCTCCGATGACAGCAATATTCCGCATGGCAGCAATTCCCTTCGCATGTGCAGCAATTTGACTTGCTGCGCTCGTTAGCGAGGGGATGGCCGATTGGCTAGAGCGCTAAAGGTCTGATGGCTTGCGCGCAGCGGGAACGGGAGCAATTCAGCGATTGGCGCCGGGCACCCATTTGACGTCGCTTTGCCCGTCATCATTGGCGATGCGGGCAAGGACAAAGAGAAAATCGGAGACGCGGTTGATATACATCAGCGCCGCCGGATTGACCGCCGTCTCTCCGGCGAGCAGCGTCATCGCGCGTTCGGCTGCACGGGCGCTGGCCCGGGCGACATGGATGCGCGCCGCCGCTTCGCTGCCGCCGGGCAGAACAAAGCTGGTTAGCGGTTCAAGCCTCTCGTTCAGCGCATCAATCTGTTGCTCGACCCATTCTGCCTGAGATGCGACCACCCGCAAGACCATTTGTGACGGGGCAAAATCACCGTCCGGAGCGGGGGTGGCCAGATCGGCCCCCAGATCGAACAGATCGTTCTGGATGCGCGTCAACAGAGCCACCTCATCCGCATCGGCAATCGCGCAGATGGCAAGGCCGATTGCGCTGTTCGCTTCGTCCACCGCGCCAATTGCCGCGATGCGCGCCGAATGCTTGTCAGTGCGTGATCCGTCGACAAGGCCCGTCGTCCCGTCATCGCCGGTGCGGGTGTAAATCTTGTTGAGCTTTACCATCGCAGCGTCAGTTGGAGCCCGCCGCGACCACTCCGATCAGCACCACGACCGCAATCGCCGCCGCCTGATACTTGATCCGCGCAAACATCGCCTTGTTCTGCAGGTTCTGCATTTCGGTGACGGTTTCGCCTTCACCGCTTTCAAGGTTGATCTTGGTAGTTTTCAAAAACGCGATAATGCCCTTGACGAGCGAGAACACGACAAGGCCGCCAAGGACCGCCAGAACGAGATAGAGAAAATATTCCATACCACCCTAACTAATGCGCCCGCGCTCAAGTTCCAGCGATCATGCGTCGTGCGCGCAATTGCTGCGCCAGAACGCGGCCATCCTCGCCCGCCTCGCGCCGCGCCGCGAGCGAGGGCGCACCCTTGCTCTTGGACAGTTTATCAGCGCCATCATCGGCCATCATCAGGGCGTGATGGAGATATCGGGGCACCGGCAGGCCAAGCAATTCCTGCAACAACCGGTGGATATGCGTCGCGCTGAGCAAATCGGCACCGCGCGTCACCAGTGTCACGCCGTCAGCCGCGTCATCCAGGGTCACGGCAAGGTGATAGCTGGCAGGCAGGTCTTTGCGCACCAGCACGACATCGCCGAATTCGCGCGGGTCCGCCGCCACAGTTGCGCCGTTATGCGTCTCCCAAACCAGATCGCACACCCGCTCCAGCGCTGCGTCAAGGTCAAGCCGCATGGCCACCGCCGCGTCATTTCCAAGCGACAGGCAACGTCCCTTGCAAGAACCGGGATAGGGCTGGCCTGACGGTCCGATGCGCTGCGGAAGTGCTGCAATCTCGCGCCGTGTGCAGCGACAGCGATAGAGCAATCCCTCGTTCTCAAGCCGCCGGGCCGCTGCGCGATAGCTCTCCAGCCGCGTCGATTGCGCGGGCACTTCGCGCCATTCGAGCCCCAGCCACTCCAGATCGCGGCGGAACTCTTCGGCAAATTCGGGGCGCGACCTCGGCCCGTCAATATCCTCGATCCGCAGGAGGAATTCACCGCCCCGCGCCGCCGCTTCATCCGCTGCGACGATGGCGGAAAATGCATGGCCCAGATGCAAGTGCCCGTTCGGGCTGGGGGCAAAGCGAGTGACGGTTTTCATGGCTCATCTGATCCATCGCACAGTCCGGAGCCATCCTCCATCCCAAGGCCAGCACGGCTCTTTATCCATTGCACTGCACAGCTTTCCCACCAGATACCCACGAAGCGTACAGAGGTTCTCCACAGGGTTTTCCCCATATCAGACCGTGGATAGTTATCATGTCATGGCTTTGACTCTTTTTCTTGTCACGGCATGATGCATTCAATCAGGGAGGAACGCAAAACCGTGTTCAAGACCGAACTGATCGAAGGCGCCGCCAGTTTTCGCAGCGCCCAACAGGACCCGACACGCAACCTGTCGGGATGCCCCGCGCTTGTGCTGAACGCGGACTACACCCCCCTGTCCTATTACCCGCTGAGCCTGTGGCCGTGGCAAACCGCGATCAAGGCGGTGTTTCTGGACCGCGTGGATATCGTCGCCAGCTATGACCGCGAAGTCCACTCGCCCAGCCTGGACATGAAAATTCCCAGCGTCATCGCGCTGCGCCAATATGTGAAGCAAAGCGAATTTCCCGCCTTCACCCGCTTTAACCTGTTCCTGCGTGACAAGTTTGAGTGCCAGTATTGCGGCAGCGCCAGCAACCTCACCTTTGACCATGTGATCCCGCGCCGTCTGGGCGGAAAGACGACATGGGAGAACATCATCACCGCCTGCGCGCCCTGCAATATGAAGAAAGGCGGGCGCACGCCAAAGCAGGCGGGAATGCCTGTGCGCCGCGGCGCGATCCGCCCGACCAGTTGGCAATTGCAACAGCACGGCAAACAATTCCCGCCCAACTATCTGCACGAGACATGGCGCGACTGGCTGTATTGGGACATCGAACTGGAGGCTTGAGAATGCGACTGGGTGGGCTCTTGCTAATCCTGCTGGCAGCGGCTTGCGCTGAAGAGCCTTCGATTATTGCTTCTGACAATCAAGCCGGGCAGGAAGATCGAGCCGCTCTGGCGAACGAGATCGAGGCGAAAATTTCGCTCCCCGATCCGCGATTTCAGGTTTCGGATTACACGCGTTACTACCGCATGGTCGGTAACAAGGTGGAAGGCCTGTATATCGCGCAAGGTAACGATGAGGCGGTCTGGATTGAGAGCGAAGACCAGATCCCGATGGTGCTCGATGGAGGATGCTCGGTTTTCTCGTTCAGCTATGATCCAGCCGAAGGCGAATTCGGCATCATGGCCTGCAATGGGGTTGCCTAAGTGACCGCCGCCCGCTCCCTGAACTCCGCACGCCGCCACTCCTCATTGCCTAGCACTTCGGCCAGATGCCGCGCCGCCTCTGCCACATCCTCAAAGCGCAAGTAAGCAGGCGCAAAACCCAGCCGCAGGATATCGGGCGCGCGGAAGTCTCCGATTACGCCGCGCGCGATCAGGGCCTGACACAGCGCATAAGCCTGCGGGTGGCGGAACGAGAGTTGGCTGCCCCGCTCACCGCTATCCGCAGGGCTGACCAGATCGAGCGAGAAACCCTGCTCGCTCAAGGCTTCCAGGAAAAACTCGGAGAGCGCCTGCGACTTTTGATGCAACCGCCCGACACCAATCTCCGCAATCAGATCAACGCCCACCTCCAGCGCGGTTAGCCCCAGAATGGGCGATGTGCCGCACTGCAATTGCTCGATACCCGGCGCAGGCTCGTAATCGTCGGAAAACGCGAAAGGCTGAGCGTGACCGAACCATCCGGTGAGCGGTTGTTTGAGGTCCGCCAAATGCCGCTCCGCAACGAAGGCAAAGGCAGGCGCCCCCGGTCCTCCACACAGATATTTGTAACCGCATCCCGTCGCAAAATCCGCCCCGACGCCGTTCAGGTCCACGGGCAAGGCTCCGGTCGAATGTGACAAGTCCCACAGGACCAGCGCGCCCGCATCATGCGCCGCCCGTGTCAGCGCGGCCATATCGAAGAGCTCGCCTGTCTTGTAATGCGCATGGGTCAGCATCAACAGCGCGACGTCATCATCCAGCGCGGCGATCATATCCCCGCGCTCGGCCAGCCGGCGCTGAGCGAGGCCCTGCCGTTCCAACCCCTCGATCATATAGATATCGGTCGGGAAATTGCCGGGTTCTGACAGGATCACCTTGCGATCAGGCCGCATATGCAGCGCAGCCGCGATCAGCTTGAACAGGTTCGCGCTCACCGTGTCACAGGCGATCACCTCGTGCGGGTGCGCCCCGATCAACGGGGCGATCTTTGCGCCAACTCGCGCGCCCATTTCGAACCAGTTCGCATCATTCCAGGACCGGATCAGGCCCTCGCCCCATTCCTGCTCCACCACACGGGCCATTGCCGCAGGGGTCGCCACTGGCAGAGCGCCAAGCGAATTGCCGTCGAGATAGATCACGCCTGCGGGCAACATGAACCGGTCGCAGTATCGCGACAACGGATCGGCTGCGTCCATCTCCCGCGCGCGGTTCAGGCTATCGGCCGTCGCTTGCTTCGGCATCACACCAGCTCCCTCAGGATCGCGCGCACGGGCGAGGCGTCACCCCCTTCGATCGGCAACGGCAGCGCGATCAGCTCATACCGCCCTTCAGACACATCATCGAGCACCAGCCCTTCGAGCACGCGCATATCGTGTTTCAGCACCGCCTTGTGCGCCAACATGTCCTTTGAGGACTGCGGATCAATTGAGGGTGTGTCGATGCCAACCAGCTTCACGCCCTGCACCGCCAGCCACTCAATCAGCTCGGGCGCGAGGGCGACTGTGTCAGCGTCCCATTCACCATGCGGAAAACGCTCGAATGTGCGGAACAGCACGCGGTCCGCGCTGTGAAGATGCGGCAGATCGCCCACATTAATCTCAGCTCCTACCCCGCGCGCATCCACCACCAGACATTCGCCCAGATACGGCTCCAACGGGACGCTCGCGATATCAGGCGCAGTTTCGCTGTAGTGCAGCGGGGCATCGGCATGGGCGCCTGTGTGCGTGGACATCGTCACAGCGGAGACATTGACCGGAGAGCCCTGCTCCATCTGCCATGTCCGCGCATGCGAGAAAGCCGTGTCTCCCGGCCACACGGGCAAAGAGGGCCGCAGGCGTTGCGAAATGTCCCAGATGCGGCGCGGTGTTGCAGAGGTCATATCGCGGTGCGCACAGTCAGCAGTTCGGGGAAGAAGGCCTGTTTCAGCACCCCTTCAAGATAGGGCACACCGGGCGTGCCTCCTGTTCCGCGCTTGAACCCGATAATCCGCTCCACCGTCTTCAAATGGCCAAAGCGCCAGCGCTGGAAATGGTATTCCAGATCGACCAGCTTTTCAGCGAGTTCATACAAGTCCCAATGCGCCTCCGGCTCGCGATAGATTTCCGCCCATGCCGCCTCCACGCTTGGATTGGGCGTGTGGGGCACATCGAGCGCGCGTTCGATTACGCTTTGGTCAATCACAAAGCCGCGCCGCACCAACAGCGCAATCGCTGCATCATACAGACTCGCGCGCGCCATCTCACTGCTAAGGCGCTGTCCCCAATTCTGGCCCCAATTCTGGCCCCAATCAGCAGTCCCCTCATGCAGCCGCGCGTGTTTGGCATCGCGCCCGCCCAGCATAAACTCCATCATCCGGTATTGCGGCGACTGGAACCCGCTGGATGCGCCCAGATGAGGGCGAACCGTGGAGTAATCATGCGGGGTCATGGTGCTGAGCACATCCCAGCTCTGGATCAGCTGCGCCTGCGCGCGGGCCACGCGGGCCAGCATCTTGAAGGCGGGGCGCAGATTGTCGTCCTCGATGGCTTGCCTCGCACCTGTCAGTTCATGCAGGCACAGTTTCAGCCACAGCTCGCTCGCCTGATGCACGATGATGAACAGCAATTCGTCATGCGCCCGGGAGACGGGATGCTGGGCTGTCAGGATCTTGTCGAGATCGAGATAGCTGGAATAGGTTACGTTGCGGGATTTGGAGCTCGTCATAGCGCCATCGGGTGTAACGCAGCGAGCGGGAGGTGCAACCTGTCGCGCGATTACCCCTCAATAACCCGGGTTTCTGGGTGATACTTGTCGAGGTGCTTCATAATGATGCGCAGGTTTCGTGTGTTGGACCGGAAGACAAAGTCAGCGGCATCGCCCACCACCGGAACCAGTCCCAGCAGCGCGTCAAAACCGACATTCGCTCCCATGCGGAGCAATTTCCATTTGGGCAGGCCAAGATTGCGCGCTTCCCACACAATATAGGCGCCCATCGCGGTGGTGACGATATCGCCAAGCACCGGGACAAGGCCGATCAGCGCATCCAGACCGATTGGCACATTGACGCCGGGCAGGCGGAAACTGCGCTCCAGCAGGATTTCCATCGCCTCGACACGGGCGCGCACGGACGCGGGATCGGTCCCGGTCGGCAGGGTAAAGCTCATCGCTTCCGGCCGAGCGCCAAACGTCTCTTCATGGTCAGGATTGAACCGTTCTGGCGTCGTCATATGCGTATCCTCCGCACTTTAGTTGGTGGGTCCGGACAGCGGGAACAAGGGGTGCAGGCCCCAAGGGTTCGGCTCATAAGCGGCAATCGCACCCCTGACGAGCGACCAGCGCACCGGCGCGCCAAACGGAATATACACCTCTGCCGCGACAAGCCTCGTATGCGCCTCGGCAAGGATCCGCTCCTTTTCGCCGAGCAGTTTCACGTCCAGAGACCTGCGCACCAGTGCATCCGCTTCCTCTGAGCACAGGCCGATTTCCAGCTCACAATTGAACTGGTTCAAAAACCATCGCGGCGAGGAATACCGCGCAAGACGGTCGCGCCATTCCAGCTCTGCGCCTTCACCCAGACGCACCTGCACCGCGCGCACGCCGATATCGGCCCAGCTTTGCGAAATACCGTCAAACAACAGGTCGCTGCCCGGCCCCTCTGGCAGTCCGACGCGCAGCACGATTTCATCCTCACCGCTCTGCGCTCGCCACTCCGCCATGCGCGCAGCGGCGGTGGCGCGGCGCTGTTCCATCGACTGGTCACCCCAGCGGCTTTGGCCGAATGTGGGCGCATCGAACAAGGCTGGCGGCACGATCCAGCTGGTCGGTTGCCACCCGCCAAGGCCGAGGGGCGCGATCAGTTCTGCCCGATCAATCGCCATCGACAACGCCTCGCGCCGGGCCGGATCGGCCAGCACGCCGCTATCGCTGCGAAACACCAGACCCATCAGGCCCAGCGCCGGATCGACCTGAATGGTCCCGCGCGAAAGCGGGCCAACTTCGACCTGCGGAAATTCGGCCAGCCGTCCGTTCGCAACCAGATCAAGGTTGCCTTCAAAAAAGGCATCCGTGGCAGCATTCACCGGCATCGCGCGAACTGTGATCGGGCGTGATCGCTCTTCCCAATCCTCCCGCCGGGGCAGGCCGCGCTGCTGCGGCGGGAGCGCGCTCAAGGTGACCGCCTCAACCCCGTCTTCGCGGGTTGCGATCATCGGGCCAGCACCGCTGCCATTCTTGACAATGCCCAATTCAGGCTGAGCCAGGAGGCGCAGAAATTCGGGCATCGGGCTGGAAAGGCGCAATTCGACGACGCGTTCGGTCATGACGCGGATGTCGGTCACCTTGGCAAGGTCAAGGCCAAGCGAGGTGCCTTCCGACTGGCGGAGCAATTCCTGCAAGGCGCGCCGCACGTCACTGGCGGTTACGGGATCGCCATCGGCTTCGGCATCCTCCTCACTATCGGCTCCGGTCTCATTGTCATCTGAAGGCCAGTCGCGTTCGCGCAGGCGAAAGAAATAGCTCGTCCCGTCATCCGTCACGATCCAGCGTTCGGCGAGGGCCGGAATGACCTGACCGGTCGCATCAAGCGAGACGAGACCCTCTGTGGAGGCTCCCCGCAAATGCTGCGCGGCGGGGGACAGGCGCACGCCTTCATCGAACAGGTCCGAAGGTTCGCCAATGATCGCGATCTGAACCGGGCCGTCCGATGCAGACGGACCGCATGCGGCGAGCGTCAGGACCGGAGCCAGAAAAAGGATGATGGAGGCGCAGGGTCGCATTGTGCGCAGGGGTCTAGCAAAGGGCGAGCCCTGCGTCAGTGCGAAAAGGAACCGGGGCGCAGCGAAAATTGCGCTGCGCTTCTAAAACGTCAGACTTTGCGCATCGTCTTGGGATCGGGCGCAGAAGGAGCGCGGTGAGCCCACGATCCGGCCGACTTTACAATCGACGGGTTGTCGGCCGGTTCGGAAGGCTTGCGGGCGCGCTGGGAATCGATCTCCGCATCAAACGCGATGCCAAACCGGTTATCCTGAACCCACGCAACGCTGCCCGGGATCTTGCCGATATTGCGCAGCTCAATTTCCAGCCGATTGCCGCGTTTAACAAAGAGGTTTCCCTCTGCCATCATGCCGCCGTCAGAAAGATTGCGCACGCGCACACGATGAGCTTCGCTCTGCTGCTCTACCTGTACGCTGGCGAGCAGAAACAGACTGTCGCGCGATACGCTGCGTGTCTCAACACCCGTCATTTTCGCCCCTTCTTTCTTTCATGCCTTTTGCATGGCGACCGTGTCACCCCGCCGGATGCGCTCGCGTAAAATGCGAATAGCCCCGGGAGGCGCATTACCTGCGAGCTAGGTCGTCAAAGTAAACGGATCGTTAATAACGGTATCAAGCGGCGGTACAAAGCGCATCGCGTCCCAAACTGGAACGGAGTTTTGCCGCGAGTAAAGCAGTTCAAAAGAGCCGTTTTACTGGTCTCGGCTGACCTTTTCGCGGCGCTCATGCGCCTCTTGCGCTTCAACCGTCATCGTTGCGACCGGGCGAGCAATCAGGCGTTTGAGCCCAATCGGATCGCCGGTTTTTTCGCAAAAGCCATACTCGCCCTGATCAAGGCGGCGCAGGGCTGAATCGATCTTGGAGACGAGTTTGCGCTGCCGGTCGCGCGTGCGAAGCTCAATGCCCCAATCCGTTTCGCTGGATGCGCGATCATTCAGATCGGCTTCGCGGATCGGTCCATCCTGAAGCGATTGCAGCGTCTGGCCCGCCGCGCTGTGAATGGACCGCTTCCATTCTATCAACAGCATGCGGAAATAGGCCTGATGCATATCGCCCATATATTCCTCGTCATCGCTCGGAATATAGTCGGGCGGCAGAAGCCGCTTGGTCTTTTCGAGAATGTCGATCTCGTCAGCAGACGAAGTTGCCATGAGGCCCTCTTGTCAAAGTCATGTTCCGCCTGACGTTTCCGTCAGTGCAGTTGGCCCGTCCCGGCGCCTGAGCATTCCCAGTGCGCCCCTTGCCCCCCAGCAAGTCTTCGCGTCGTTCGCGGCCTATAGGCACGCTCGCGAGTGCCCGCAAGCGGCTTTGCAACTCCTGGCCAAATCTGGGCCAAATCAGAGGGGGGACCAGCACCCGATTGGGCGACTTGGGGCACGCAGGATACAACTATTCGGGGGGGTCGTTAACTTTTTGTTGAGCATGATCCGCAAGACCTTGGGCCAGCGATTAACGCAATGACTAACACGGTAAGGACAACCGGGGGCCAAGACGGGAGTTCGATCCTTTTGAATTGTCACCTTGCAAATGGGGGAATACTCGATGGAACTGAAGACGATCACAACGAACGACGCGAAACCAGTCGACACGCAGCTGGCCGATCTGGTGGTTGCGCAGGCGCTTGCCGCGGCATCGCAGGGCGACGTATCGGCGCTGTTTGATCTGGGCGTGGTTTATTCGACCGGCAGCAACGGCGTCTCCAGCGATCTGGTTGAGGCGCACAAATGGTTCAACATTGCCGCCGCGCGTGGCCATGAAGAGGCTGCATGGTGCCGCGCCGATATCTCTGATGAGATGACCGCCCGCGAAATCGCCGAAGCCCAGCGCCGTGCGCGCCAATGGCTGTCGGAAGAACGCCGCCGCGCTGCCTGAGCTGTTGCGGCAGGTGTGGGCGCCTAACTTCCCTTTTTGAAAGGCGTGCGCTCATCCAGAAACATCTGGTCGGTCGCCACCCCTTCGCGTTCGCGCTCAAGGAAATCGGCCACAGCCGCGCGAAAGCCCGGTTCCGCCAGCCAATGCGCTGACCAGGTCTTGACCGGCTCATATCCGCGCGCAAGCTTGTGCCCGCCCTGTGCGCCCGCCTCGACCCGGTCGAGGCCAAGCTCAATCGCCAGATCAATCGCCTGGTAATAGCACAGCTCAAAATGCAGGAAGCGCACGTCGCGCGAACAGCCCCAGTACCGGCCATAAAGCGCGTCTGAGCCGACGAAATTGAGCGCGCCTGCAATCGGCACGTCCCCGTCGAAGGCGAGGATCAGGACGATCCGGTCCCCCATGCGCTCTCCCATCAGGGTGAACGCTTCGCGCGTCAGATAGGGCGTGCCCCATTTGCGCGCGCCGGTATCCTGATAGAAAATCCAGAACGCATCCCAGTGTTCGGGGCGGATATCGCCACCCGCCAGCTTTTCGATCCGCAAACCCTCTTGCGCAGCGGCGCGTTCCTTGCGCAGATTCTTGCGCTTGCGCGAAGCGAGATCGTCCAGAAAGCCGTCAAACGTATCGTAATCGCGGTTCAGCCAGTGGAATTGCAAATCGGATCGCAGCAGCCAGCCCGCCGCTTCGAAAAATTCAAGCTGCTCTTTCTCGATAAAGGTCGCATGCGCGCTCGACAGCTTGCTTTGCAGGCAGACCGCTTCCGCGCCTTTCAATAGATGCGGCGCGAGGGAGGGGTCGGACAGCAGCAGGCGCGGGCCGCTGGCGGGCGTGAACGGGGCTGCAATCTGGAGTTTGGGATAATAGCGGCCACCGGCACGATGCAGCGCGTCGGCCCAGCTGTGGTCAAAGACATATTCGCCCTGGCTGTGCCCCTTGGCGTAGCTGGGCATGGCGGCGAGCAGGGTTTCCTCTGCGTCCTGGATCACGATCGGAACAGGGTCCCACCCGGTGCCTTCACCCACGCTCCCGGACTCTTCGAGAGCGGTGAGAAATTCGTGACTGACGAAAGGGTTGCGGTTGCCGCCAAGAGCGTTCCACGCTTCGGCGTCAAAGCTGCCCACGCTCGGAGCGAGCCTTACCGTAAGCTCATCGGGAGCGCCGTTGCCTTTAGGAAAAGGTGCGCCGTCGCTCATGCAAGCGCCTCCCCTTCCGCGATCAGCGCATCGGCCATCGTCGCTGCGGTCTCGCGGTCCTGCGCCGTGCGGATCGTCCAGGACAGCAGCGGCTTGCCAGATGCACGCCACGCGGCAGCCTCTGCCAAGGCGAGGTCACGTCGGTCAATCGCCAGAAACTCAGGCCGAGCCTGTTCAATATCATCAGATGAGCGCCACACACCTTCAAAACCATTGCGAAGGCTATCGGTGCCCACAAGTCCGCGACAAATGTCCGGCGCATTTTTTGCGAACCACTTTGATACGCGGGGATCAAAGCTCATCACGGCGGCGGGACCGCCATAGTCGGTTAGCAGTCGTGCGACGTAAAGGCAGGTCCATTCGACATCATAGCCGGGCTGCGACTTGATCTCGATCAGGAGCGGCACCTGCCCGCCAATCGCATCCAGCAAACGATCAAGGGTGACGGGCGACTGATCCGTGTCAAGCAGGCTGAGCGCCTCAAGGTCGCGAGCATCGCTCTCGCTGACCAGACCCATGTGGCCTGTCAGCCGCTCCAGTTCCCAGTCATGGAACACCATCGCCACACCATCAGCGCTGCGCTGAATATCGCATTCGATCCCCAACCCACGCGAAATCGCTGCCTCAGCCGCGGCGAGCGAGTTTTCGGGCACTCCTGCCGAATGCAACCCGCGATGCGCATAGGTTGTGGTGGTCAGCCATTCCGGCCAACTCCCTGATCCGTCAACGCGGCGATTGGCCACCGCGCGCCGCCTCAGCCCTGCCTGATCGCGATGATCGCATCCACTTCAACCGCCGCGCCCAGCGGCAGTGCCGGGACACCAACGGCCGCGCGCGAATGGCGACCCGCGTCGCCGAATACGTCAAACATCAGATCGGATGCGCCGTTCGCAACCTTGGGCTGATCGGTGAAATCGCCGGTCGAATTGACGAAAGCGCCCAGCTTTACAATGCGCTCAACCTGATCAAGCACACCGGCTGCTTTCAATTGCGCAAGGATCATCAGCCCGCATGCGCGCGCGGCTGCCATCCCGTCTTCCAGCGACACATCCTCGCCCAGCCGCCCGGTCTTCAGCGCGCCGTCGATAAACGGCAGCTGACCCGAAACATGGGCAAAGCCGCCATGCACCACGACAGGGACATAACTCGCCACCGGCGCGGCAGCTTCGGGCAATGTAATTCCCAATTCGGTCAGACGTGCTTCAATGCTCATGCGGCTTCCTTTTCCATACGCGCCATCAGCCACGGCAATGCCTCGGCCCAGCGGTCAATTCTTGCGTCGGCATGGCCTGCCTTGTGCGCGCAATCAATCCCGCCCGCGATCATCGGTTCGCCGCACATATGCAGGCGGACCACCTCGGGTTTAATCTCTTTGACCGAGAGATGGTGCTGCGGCAGATCATCGATGAAAAACGCATGACGCGATGATCCGTGCTCTTCGAGAATGGCGTTCAATGCAGGCCCCTTTGGCCCCTGATTGGTGTAGACCGGCGCATGGATGCCCACCCTTGCCAGCTGCTCGGCGCGTTTTTCGCGGCGTTCATCGACAAGGTTGGTCAGGATCACGATGTCGGCATGCTCGGCCAACGCGTTGATCGACTCGACCGCGCCTGCAATCGGTTCCTGATTGTCCATTTCGGTATCGAAAAACCGGCCCAGCATTTTCCAGATATCAGGCCCTTCGAGCAACTCGCCGCTTTCCTGCCAACGCAAAGCCTCCGCGAAATTGCCTCCTTCCAAAGTGAAATTGACCCCCTGGCTTGCCTCAAGCCAGATCTTGAAAGGCGCGACCATGTGCAGCAGCACTTCGTCGCAATCGCTGATGATGAGGGGGCGGGTCATTCGGTATGGCTCCTTGGGGATAGGTCATGGCGCGCGGCGATCAGCTCTTCCGGGGTAACAGCAAGAGCTTCGGCCGCGCGGATCAGATCGGGTTCGTGGTTGGCAAGAAAGTCGAGGGTTGAGGCAAGCACCTGCGGATCGCCAAGGCCGGCGCGCAAAGTGTCCGGATCCATGCCGGTAAGGTCCCGATAACGCTCCGCCCGCTCGCCATCTTCCAGCACCCAGCCAAGCGCGGCGAGCGCCAGCGTCGCGGCTCTGGTGGCGCTTTCGGGCGAGTTAGCGCCGTTAGCTGAACTGTTTGGACTGCGCGGCATTGTCGCGGGCTCCGGCGTGGGGTAGAGTCTGAAAAATTGGGGCGGTAGAAACGGCCCAATATAGATGGGGCCTGATGTGACAAAGCGAATAATGGTTGTGGAGGATAACGACCTCAACCGGAAATTGTTCTGCGATGTTTTAACCGCCAACGGATTCGAGGCGCTGCCGGTGGCCGACGGGGACTATGTTCTCGACACCGCAAGGCGGCATTCTCCCGATCTTATCATCATGGATATTCAGCTGCCCGGCATCTCCGGCGTTGACCTGATTGAAGCAGCCAAAGGCGAAGTGGGCCTTGCGCAGATCCCGATCCTTGCCGTGACCGCCTTTGCCGCCAAGGGTGATGAGGAACGCATCCGCACAGCGGGGGCGACGGGCTATTTGTCCAAGCCGGTTTCCATCATGCCGTTCATGAAGGCGGTGAAGGAATTGCTGCCCCCCGAAGAGCCCGCGTAATCAGGCTGGCGGTTCAGGGTGTAACAGGCGCGATTTCGAACACCGTTTCTGCTGCAAACACCGCCATCGTAATCAGCAGCCCGCTTAAGAATAATCGGTATGCCAGGCCCAGGAACCGGTATTTGCGGCGATAGAGCACCTGCCCATTCTGATACACATCTCTCAGCATGATGCGCAAAACAGCCTCGTCGCTCTCCAAATCGTTCAGCAATCGCTGCTTCCACTCTTCTTCCGGCATCAGGGCGAAACTGGCAAAGAACAGGATGTTGGCGTCGCTTTCTTCGGGCGCCTTGCTGGGAGTGGCAGGCAGGACGGCGATCACCGCGCAAACGGACGAAACAAAGGCGGTGAGAGCGAGGCTGAGCATCGCCCATGTCAACTGCGCACCGATGAGCTTTGTCACGGACAGCGAGAAGACCACAAATGTCGCGCCGATCAGGATGGATGCTTTCTGGTCGGCCATCTGTGACAACGTGAGCGTGTTGACCTGTGCGGTGCGCGCCAAATATATCGCATTGGCGGAAAATGACCTGTCTGATGCGCTCTTTGCAGGCCCTGACCCCTTTTCTGTTCCCGTCTGCATCGCTTGTATATCCCCCGGCGCGCCCATATTTCAGGCGCTCCAGTGTTTTGCCAGTCGCCCCCAATCTTGACAAGTTCGGCACTGACCGGCTTTTCCCGCGTTTGATTACGAAGCCCGATGCGGGCACACTGCGTATTTGCATTACAATCGAAAGAAGCCCGCCCATGACCGAAGCTGAAGTTGACGAGCGTATCCGCGCCCTCATCGCACCCTTTAACAAGAAGGAAGTGACGATTGAGCCGGGCACGACCTTCGCCAATGATCTTGAGTTTGACAGCCTGACGGTGATGGATTTCGTCGCTGAAATCGAAGACGAATTCGACATTATCATCACCATGAACCAGCAGGCCGAAATCGAAGCCTATGGCCAGTTGGTGAGCGCAGTGCATAAAATGCAGGATAGCTGATAGAAGGCCCGACATGACCGATATCGCAACCAAACCCGCCCCCGAGGCAGCCACTCCCAAGGGTGACCTTCTTTCCAAGTTTGACGGCATGATCCAGCTACGCGAGACCATTCTCGCAACCGGGGTCGAGGATCCTTATAATCTGGTGATGGAAAAGGTGCTCTCGCCCACCCGCGCAATCTGCAACGGGCGCGACACTATCCTGCTTGGCACCTACAATTACATGGGCATGACGTTCGATCCGGACGTGCTGGACGCAGGGATACAGGCGCTGCGCGATTACGGCGCGGGCACCACCGGCAGCCGCGTGCTGAACGGCACTTATCAGGGCCACAAGGAGTGCGAGGACGCGCTCAGGGAATTTTATGCGATGGACCACGCGATGGTCTTCTCGACTGGCTATCAGGCCAATCTCGGGATCATCTCCACGATCGCTGGCAAGGGTGATTACATCATCATGGATATCGACAGTCACGCGTCGATCTATGATGGGTGTGCGATGGGCAAGGCAGAGGTCGTGCCGTTCAAGCATAACGATATCGAAGCAATGGAAAAGCGCCTGCGCCGTCTGCCCGAGGATGCCGGCAAGCTGGTGATCCTCGAAGGCGTCTATTCGATGCTGGGCGATGTTGCCCCGCTCAAGGAAATGGTCGCCATCGCAAAGAAGTATGGCGCGATGGTGCTGGTCGATGAAGCGCACTCGATGGGATTTATCGGAGAGAATGGTCGCGGCGTGGCCGAAGAGCAGGGCGTGATTGATGATGTCGATTTCATCATCGGCACCTTCTCAAAAAGCGTCGGCACAGTCGGCGGCTTCTGCGTTTCCAACCACCCAAAATTCGACATCATGCGGCTGGTTTGCCGCCCCTATGTCTTCACCGCCAGCCTGCCGCCAAGCGTCGTTGCGACGGCTGCGACCTCTATCCGCAAGCTGATGCATGGCGCGAACAAGCGCGCGCATCTCTGGGAAAATTCAAAGCGCCTGCATGGCGGCCTGACACAGCTCGGCTTCAAGATCGGCACCGACACCCCGCAAAGCGCGATTGTCGCAGTGATCATGCCCGATCTGGAGCAGGGCGCAATGATGTGGGAGGCGCTTTTGAAAGAGGGTCTCTACGTCAATCTCGCGCGTCCCCCGGCAACGCCCGCCGGTATGACGCTGCTGCGTTGCTCGCTCTGCGCAGAGCACTCCGCCGAGGAAGTCGAAACGATCCTTGAGATGTTCGAACGTGCAGGGAAAACGGTCGGGATCATCTGATCCCCGCTGGACAAAATGGATCGGGAACGCGCCGGGGCTTCAGGCTTCGGCGTCTCCCTCTTCATAATAGATCGGCCCCAGCGCCTCGATCACTGTTCGCGCCTCCATCGCGCTGGCCGCTGCTGTTTCGGTAAGCGCGCCGGGGTCAGGGACAAGCTGGATATCCAGCTCGGTCTTGTACCCGCTGAGCGTGCGCTGCGTCTCGACATAATTCATCGATTGCACCATGTACCGCTGATAATCGCGACGCGCATCGATCGTGAAATGCGTAGCCTCGTTCTCCAGCGCGATTTCCGCCGCGCGAAGCAAGGTCATTTCCTGCACGACCGGCCCTGAAACAGTGTTGCCGATATATTGAACCTTGATCGAGCCGTCTTCGTTCTCCTCCGACTCAAAGCCCGAAGTCCGCTTGGCGCCGCCCAGCAAACCAAAGCCCATGGTCAAAGCCCCGTTTAGGACGGTGCGCACAACATCGGTGCGCGATTTTTTGTAAGTTATAATGCCGCTTTCATTCTCCGGAATGATCAGCAGCGATGAGGCCATGCGGTTGACGCGCGACCCGCGCTTGCGTTTCGATGCACGCAATTCCGGTAGCGGGTCCAGAGGCTCTGCCCGCTCTGCATTCGCCGCATCGAAAGCGGCATAAAGCTCTTTTGAGAAAGCGTTTTCAGCCAGTTTGGCCTGGCTTATAGTTTCAGCCGCTTCCTGCGTGCGCCCTTGCGCCAACGCGATGCGCATCTCGGCCAGTTTCACGCGCGGTTCAACAATCAGACGGCTTAACGCCCGGACAAGCGGCACCGGCTTTGTTTCGCCATTCTCGTCAGTCGTTTCAGAGGCCCGCTCAAGGCCCGCTCGCACCCGTTCGAGCGTTGCGACCGCAGCCTCCGGACCATCTGTCGCAGCCTGCGCAAAGGCCAGCGTCGCCGCGTCCAGATAGGGCCGCGCCCATTCATCGGTCAGTTTCTCAAGACGCTGCACGCCCTTCCCGCTCGCCATTTCCAAAGACAGTGCGGGCAGATCGGAGGTTTTCGCCTCAAGGTCGCTGCGCAATTGGGCAAAGTCGAGATCGCGATTGGCACTCACGCGCGAAGTCAGCCTGTCCGACATCGCGCGCGCTTCAGGATCGAGCGGCATCAGCTTGGCCCACGGCGACTGCTCACCTTGCGCGGGCTGGCTGTTGTCCGCTTTCAAAATGGTCGCAACCCTTTGCACCTGCAATGCATAGGGGCGTCCCTTTTCGGCTTTCTCCACCAAAGGCGCGGCCTCGTCCCAGCGGTCGAGCGCGGACAAGGCCATCGCTTCCATCAGATCAAGCGACACGCCCATGCTGCGATCATAGAAGAACTTACCCGCATATTCGGGCGCTGCCGTAGCGCGTGCCTCTTTCAGGTCAGCCAAAGCCTTTTCCGCTTGGCCAACCTCCAGGTAATAGGACGCGCGCGCCCGCAACAGATGCGCCTTGCGCAGGGTCTGTTCGTCGCGCAATTCCTTGCGCTCCAGAGCTCGGTTGCAGGCTGCAAGGCGGCCGGTCGGTGTATTGGCGCGGCCTGAATAGGCCGGGATCGTCGCAACGCCGCGCATACCGTCATTCTTGTTTTTCGGCTTTCGCAGGCCATCACATCCGGCAAAATCCGACGTCGCCCCGGCATAGGCAGGCGCGCTCAAAGCCATTGACCCGGTGGCAACAGTAATGGCCAGCGCGGCGGCGAAACTCTTCTTCATGTACGATCCCCTGAACGACCGGGAGCCACTCATACGGAGATGTTACGCGATTTCAATCGTTTGGTCATTGGCGCACGGGTCTTCATCTTCGCCATGACCTCCGAGCTGTGTGATGGCGAGGATCCCTCCGACAAACAGCAGCACGAACACGGTCGTCACGGTGCCGAGATAATTGTCGATGATCCGCTTGATCGGACGACCGAATACCTGGAACAGCACGCCGACTGTGACAAATATCAGCGCCCGTCCGGCAAGACTTGCGAGCAGGAACGGTATGAGGTCCATCGACAGAAACCCAGCGGTAATCGTCAACAGCTTGAACGGAACGGGCGTCGCCGCGGCGATGGTCACGGCGTAGGCTCCGTACCGATCGAAGGTACACTGGGCTGCGGGAAGGCTATCGATCAGGCCGATCGCAGCGAGGAGCGGCGCGCCGACCGAATCGTAGAGCAGATAGCCAATCGCATAGCCGAACAACCCCCCCAAGACCGAGGCGAGCGTCGCAATAATGGAGAACTTAAGCGCCTTTTTGGGCTCGGCAAGGCACATGAGGCCAAGCAAAGGGTGTGGCGGGATCGGAAAGAAGCTTGCCTCGATAAAGCTGAAGAAGGCGAGCCACCATACCGCCAGCGGGTGCGCGGCCTTCGCCATCGTCCAGTTATAAAGGCCGCGCAGCCACGCCATGTGCGATGATCCCCGAATAACGCCCTTGGCGTGAGATGCGCCGGACTAGGCCAGCACCCGCACCGGCGCAAGCCCAAAGAAAGTAACCTATTTGGTTTTTTCAGTTGACATTGTCACGATCATTGGTTAGTGCAGGGCATCATCGCAAAAGTGTGAGTCGCTGGCCTTCACCGCGAATGACCTCACACTACACAAAGCGGCCTTGCCCTTCGCAAGAGCCGCTTTTTTCGTGCCTCGGAGGGCAACGACAAAAAATGCCAACACACCGCAGAAACCGCACCAAGATCAAGGCTCAATTGAAAGATGGCGAAAAGCCTGGCCTCAACCGCCACTGGCGCGGCCTCTTTCTCGATCATCTTGCCGAAACATCGAATGTAACAAAGTCTGCTGCTCATGCCGACATCAACCCGAGCCGGGCCTACAAAGTGCGCCGCGAGGAACCCGATTTCGCCAGGCAATGGCTCACAGCCTTGTGGGAGGGCTATACCCATCTCGAATTGGAAGTGCTGCGCCGCTTGCGCGAAGGTGATCAGAAGGCAGGCGACGACAAGTATGATTTCGCCAACGCCATCCGGCTGCTGAACGCGCACCGCGACAATGCAGCGCGCGCGCAGGCTGAAATGCACAATGTCAGTGCCGCCGAAGTGCGCGCCTCGATCGACCGCAAGGTCGAAGCGATCCGGCTTCAGATCAAGCGCGAGAAACAGGGAGCGCAAGGAGGCGGGGAGAACAAAGGCTCGCCCCGCTCGTGATGATCAGTCTCGACTTCCTCGCGGAGGAAGAGCCGGAATGCCGCGAACGTCTGAGCCGTGCACTCGATCAAGCAGAACGCAACGAGTTCGCCTATCACTGGGGCATGGCAGCGCGCCCATCTCAGCTGGCCCCGGAGGGCGACTGGCGGGTGTGGCTGATCATGGCGGGTCGCGGCTTTGGAAAGACGCGCGCCGGCGCGGAATGGGTCCGCCTGACCGCCGAAGCACATCCCGAGGCGCGCATTGCGCTGGTATCTTCGTCCCTGGCGGAAACGCGCAGTGTCATGATTGAGGGGGAAAGTGGCATTATTGCTTGCTCGCCCCCGAACAATCGCCCGATCTTTGAACCCTCGCTCCAACGCTTGCGCTTTCCGAATGGCGCGCAGGCGCAGATGTTTTCAGCAGCAGAGCCCGAGAGCCTGCGCGGCCCGCAACACAGCCATGCATGGTGCGACGAAATCGGCAAATGGCCGCTTAGCGCAGAACGCGCGACGCGGTGTTGGGACAATTTGCTGATGGGCCTGCGCATCACAGCTGATCCCCGTGTTGTGGTGACAACCACTCCGCGCACTGTGCCTTTGGTGGAACGGCTGCTGGATCAGGAAGCAGACGGCTCGGTCGCGGTCACACGCGGATCGACCTATGACAATGTCGGAAATCTGCCGCGCCGGTTCTTCGATGCGGTGGAGGCCGAATATGCAGGCACCCAGCTCGCCCGGCAGGAAATCGCCGGGGAACTGCTGCGCGATATTGAAGGCGCATTGTGGACCCGCAGCATGATCGAGGCAGCCCGGGAAACAGGCATAGTGCCGGGTTATGCGCGGATGGTGGTCGCGGTCGATCCGCCCGCCTCGGCCCATGGCGACGAATGCGGGATTGTCGTCGTCGGCCTTGGCGCAGATGGCATTGCCCGCGTGCTTGCCGATTGCAGCGTCAGCCGTGCCCCGCCCGATCAATGGGCCGCCGCCGTCAACGCCGCAGCGACGGAGTGGTCCGCTGACCGCGTCGTGGCCGAAGCCAATCAGGGCGGCGCGATGGTTGAAAGCGTGCTGCGCGCTGCCAACGCCGCTTTGCCGGTGAAACTGGTGCATGCCAGCCGCGGCAAGGTGGCGCGGGCCGAGCCTGTAGCGGCGCTCTATACGGCTGGCCGGGTGCGTCATTGCGGCGCGCATCCCCGCCTCGAAGACCAGATGTGCGGGCTGATAACCGGCGGCGGATATGTCCGCCCCAATACCGGCGCCGGGGCCAAAGCCGGTTCAAGCCCCGACCGCGCCGACGCGCTCGTCTGGGCGCTGACCGAACTCATGCTGGGGCGCAGTGCGCGGCCCAGTGTTCGCCAAATCTAACGGCGTTCGCCAAGTCTGAAAAGGAGCCATTTATGGCCATGCTCGATACATTACTCTCCGCCTTCAAGGGCGGGGCCTACAAAAGCGGGGACGCCGCCCGTGTGCCCCTAGCGCCCGGCTATCTTCAGGGTTGGACGCCGTCTTTCGAGGTGTCGGACGAACCCGAACCCTTTGAATACACTTCCGCTGTTCGCCGCAGTTTCCTCAGCAACCCGATTGCCCAACGCGCGGTGAGGATCGTGGCAGAGGGCATCGCGCAGTCGCCGCTCTCCAGCTCCGATCCGGCGGTAGTCGCGCTCGTCACAGCGACTAGCGCGGGCCAACCGCTGATCGAAACAATTGCCGCGCATATCCTGCTGCACGGCAATGCCTTTGTGCAGATCATCAAGGATGCAGGCGGACAGCCGGTCGAGCTGTTTGCGCTGCGCCCGGACAGGGTGCGGATGGTTACGGATGACGCGGGGTGGCCATGCGCAGCCGAGTACAGTGTCGCGGGCGAAGTGCACCGGATCGCGATGGAGGATGAGGATGGCTGGCCCAATCTTCTCCAGATCAAGGCGCTCCATCCGCTTGAGGACCATTACGGCGCCAGCGCACTGGCGTCCGCGACACAGGCGGTGAAAATCCACAACGCGGCCTCTGCCTGGAACAAGGCGCTGCTGGAAAATGCCGCCCGCCCCTCTGGCGCGCTGGTGTATGACACAGGCGATGGCGCGGGGCTGACGAGTGACCAGTTCACCCGGCTGAAGGCTGAACTGTCCGATGCTTTTTCGGGCGCTGGCAATGCAGGCCGACCGATGCTGCTGGATGGCGGGCTGAAATGGCAGAGCATGGCGCTTTCGCCTGCTGACATGGATTTTGCGACCCTCAAAAGCGCGGCGGCGCGCGAGATTGCGCTCGCATTCGGGGTGCCGCCAATGCTGCTCGGCCTGCCTGGTGACAACACATATTCCAATTATCGCGAGGCCAATCGCGCCCTGTGGCGGCTGACCTTGTTGCCGCTCGCGAACAAGCTGTTTGCTGCTCTTGGTGAAGGGCTCTCACCGTGGTTTACCGACGTGCAACTTGGCGTCGATCTGGATCTCGTCCCGGCGCTTTCGGAGGACCGCGAGCGGCTTTGGAAACAGGTTTCCGATGCCGATTTTCTCAACCGCGATGAAAAGCGGCAATTGCTGGGCTTTGCGCCTGACGCCAGCGATCCTGCGGAGAAGACCCATGGCTGATACCGCAAACAGGCTCTCAACCAGAGCGATCCAGCGCGAAGACATGCTCGCCAGCCTGCTTTCCCAGGCCATCAGCGAGGGCGCAAAGCTCGATACTCTGCGCGCCATTATCGAGGAGACGAGCGAACTTGCCGCAGACCGTGTGCTGGTCCGTCTGGGACTTGGCGATGCCGGGGCCGAGGATGACCTTGGGGAATTGCGCGAATTGCTGGCCGCGTGGCGCGATGCGAAATCAAGCGCCTGGAAAGCCTTTGTCGAATGGGCGATCCGCGGCGCACTCGCCGCATTGCTGATCGGGATCGCGGTGCGGCTCGGCGTGTGGGAGCTGCTGTGATGCCTGATAGCAAGACAGCGCGCAAAACCATCCGCTTTGCTGGTTATGCCGGCCTTTTCGATATTCCAGACGCCGATCGCGACACCATCCGCAAAGGCGCATTCAACGCAAGTTTGGCGAGCCGCAAGACGGCCTTGCCATTGCTGTGGCAACACCGCCCGGACCAGCCCATCGGCTTCATCGAAAGCGCGGTCGAAGATGCTCGCGGTTTGCGGGTGGTGGGCCAGATCGACCGGACAGAAAGCCGCGCGGCCAGCCTGCTGCGCGACGGCAAGGTCAGCGGTCTGAGCTTTGGCTATCGCGCCCGCGAATCCAGCAATTGTGCAAGCGGGCGCGAGCTGACCGGCATCGACTTGTTCGAAGTGAGCCTTGTCACCAACCCGCTGCAACACGGCGCGAGGGTCCACTTTGTGACCTGAGCCGCACACCCTCAGAATTTTCCGTCGGCCGCCTCTTCCACCAACCGGGGCGGCCTTTTTTGTGCCCCAACCCCCAAACCACCCGCCCCCAAGAAAGGTCTGATACCCCATGGATATCACTGTCACTCCCACCTCCAACACGACCACCGTTCCCTCGGTCGATCCGCTTGAGCAAAGCTTTGACCTCGTCGAGCGTCAGGACCGCGCAGAAGAGGCAATCACCACGCTACGCAGCGATGTCGACGAAGTGAAAGCCCGTCTCGACAAGGTTTCTCGCGCTGCCTCGCGTCCGGCAATGGGCGGCGCGGCCCCTGCCAGCGAAGAAGTAAAAGGTTTTGTCGATGGCTATCTGCGCCGTGGCCGCGAAACGCAGGTCAAATCGCTCAACACCGCAACGCCCGGCGATGGCGGTTATGCCGTGCCCAAGATAATCGACGCAGCGATTGCCCGTGAACTCGTTGAAATCAGCCCGATCCGCTCTCTGGCGCAGGTCATCCAGACCGGCTCCTCGGGCTATCGCAAGCTGGTTGCGACCGGCGGCACAGCATCGGGCTGGGTCAGCGAGGTTGCCCCGCGCGACGAAACCAACGCACCCAACTTCGCCGAAATCGCACCCCCGTCCGGTGATCTCTTCGCCAATCCGGCAGCCAGCCAGACGATGCTGGATGACGGAGCCTTCGATATTGAAAGCTGGCTGGCGAGCGAAATCGCGATCGAGTTTGCCCGGGCCGAGGGCGCTGCGTTCGTCAGCGGCAGCGGCACCAACCAGCCAGAGGGCTTTCTGACGGCGGCCAATTCCACCGCAGAAGACGGCGTGCGCGCCTTTGGATCGGTGCAGTATATCGGATCGGGCGATGCTGCCGGGTTCGACAGTGCACCGGATGCCAAGCTGATCGACCTCATTCATTCGCTGAAGTCCGGGCATCGCCAGGGTGCAAGCTTCGTGATGAACTCGGCTACGCTTGCCACGGTGCGAAAGCTGAAAACGAGCGATGGTGCATTTCTGTGGCAGCCGGGTCTGGTCGAGGGTCAACCTGATCGCCTGCTGGGTTATCCCGTGGTCGAAGCCGAAGACATGCCCGATGTCGAAAGCGGTGAATTCCCGATCGCATTCGGCAACTTCCGTCATGGCTATCTGATCGCGGAACACTCTGCCACGCGGGTGCTGCGCGATCCATTCACCAACAAGCCCTTCGTCCATTTCTACGCGACCAAGCGTGTGGGTGGCCAGGTGCTCGATTCCAACGCGATCAAGCTGCTGAAAATCGAGGCCTGATAGGCCTTTACCGTTCCCGGCGAGGTTTGAGGTTCCCCCCTTGACCTCCCTCGCCGGTATCCCGCGCCCGCACCGCCAGCCGGTGCCCCCTTGCCGCAGGATGCGGTGCGGGCGCGCTTTTCAATGACTTCAGAACTGGAGAACCCGCCATGCTGCGCACTGTCACGACGCCAGCAGATCTATCCGCAGATGCGCTGGATGACCTGAAAGGATGGCTGGGTATCAGCCGTCCGAACGAAGATGATCAGCTGACCGGTCTGCTGAGCGCAAGCCTGGCAATATGCGAGGCCTTTACCGGTCAGACCCCGATCGAACAGGACATCGAGGAATCGGTCCCGGCGACAATCGGGCGTCACCAGCTGTCCACCCGACCCGCACGCAGTGTGATTTCCGCGCACGCGGTATCTCCGGACGGCGCACGCACACCCCTGAACGCCGACGCGTTCGAGGTGCAGATCGATGCAAGCGGTCGCCTGTGCATTCAGATCGCAAAGCTGCCTGCCGAGCTGTCTGATAGCCAGTCGGTTGCGGTCACGCTCAGGGCTGGCATCGCACCAGACTGGGCGACGCTTCCCGGCCCACTCAAGCAGGGGATCATCCGGCTGGCGGCATTCCATTATCGCGACCGCGAAACTGGCCGCGATGCAACGCCGCCCGTCAGTGTAACCGCGCTGTGGCGGCCGTGGCGTGTGCTGCGGCTCGCATGATCCGCACTGACAGCCAAACGGCAATCCGCGGTCTGATCGACAGGCTGAAAGGTAAGGCTGAACGGATCGCCCAAGGTCGTGCTTCGGGCCTCTTCGCCCGAACCAATGGCCGCTCTCGCCACAGCCACACTTGGCGCAACGCATCCAGCCTCTGGCCGGATCTCTTCAAGGATTGAAACGATGGAAAACGCTCTGCGCGCAGACCTTATTGCATGGCTGCGCAGCGATCCTGCTCTTGCCGGGATCAACGCCATCGAAGAGGAGAGCCCGCTCCGCGCGTCGCCACCCTGGCTTGGCATATCCGCCAGCGCCTCCACCGATTGGGGGACCAAGGACAGGCCGGGCCGCGAGATACGCATCGCGCTCGAACTGGAAACCCGCATTGATGACCCTGCGGCGGATGCAGAGATGCTCGCGGCAATCGAGCGCCGGGTGCTCGACCTACCGCCCTTTCCGCTGGCCTACGAGGTTGCCTCAATCCGTTTCCTGCGCGCCCGGAGCGAGCAGCGCGATGACAACCGCCGCGCCGCCCTCACTGAATTTCGCTTTCGTCTCTTCACCCCAATTACGGAGTAATCCCTCATGCCCGCACAAAACGGCTCTGCCTTCCTCCTCAAAATCGGCGACGGCGCCAGCCCTGTGACCTATGAAACGGTCGCTGGCCTCAGAACGACCCAGATGACAGTGAACGGCGATACAGTCGTCGTCACGCACAAGGGATCGGGCGGCTGGCGTGATCTGCTATCCGGCGCTGGCACGCGCTCTGTTTCCGTCAGCGCGGCGGGCATTTTCCTTGGCAGCGCAGAGGAAAGCGCAGTGCGCGCGCACGCCCTTGCCGGGACGCTGGACGATTACGAGCTGTCTTTTGAGGATGGCGAACGCCTGCGCGGACGTTTTCTGGTGCAGCGGCTGGATTATTCGGGCGATTTCAACGGAGAGCGCAACTACACGCTTCAGCTTGAAAGCTCCGGCGCGGTGGTCCCTGCGTGAGCCGCAGCGCCAATCCCATACGCGGGGAAGTGCAGTTCGAAATTGCGGGACGGGCCTATGTGCTGCGCCCGAGTTTTGAAAACCTTGTCGCCGCCGAAGCGGAACTGGGATCGCTGTTCGCGCTGGTTGAGCGTGCGGCGGACGGCAACCTTACCCTGTCTGAAATCGCGGCGCTTATCTGGCACTGCCTTCCCGATGAAGAGCGCCCGATGCGCGAGGCTATCGGCAGCGCCGTGCTCAACCTCGGTCTTGTCAAAGCGACCGGGCCGGTCCGCGCGATCCTTGCCGAGGTGCTTCAGGGCAGCGCATGAGCGATCCTGCCGCCTTCGCCGAAAGCGCCCGAAGAGCCTGCTGGATCGCCGGACGCACACTTGGCTGGCGACCAGACGAATTCTGGAGCGCGACCCCAAGCGAACTGGTCGGGGCCCTGAATGACCCGGCCGATACGACCGCGCTCGCTTTCAGCCGCGATCACCTGAAACAATTGATGGAGCAAGACGCTCATGGACGATAATCTCGACACTCTCGTCATTGATGTACGGGCCAACACCCAAGGCTTCGCCGCTGATCTGGAGGGCATGAAGAGCTCCGTCGACAGCTCCCTGCTCGACGGGTTCAGCAAAGCGGGCAACACGCTTGAACGCGGGCTCGTATCTGCCCTGCGCAAGGGGAGCCTGGGTTTTGACGACCTCAAGAAGGTCGCTCTGCGCTCGCTCGACGAAATCGCTTCGAAAGCGCTTCAATCCGGTATCGGGAACCTGTTCGGCGGCAGCGGCGGGCACGGCGGAAGCGGCGGTTTGGGCGGGCTGATCGGACAATCGCTTGGCGGATTGCTCGGGTTACCTGGGCGCGCAACCGGCGGGCCGGTGGCTCCGGGGCGTGGCTATATCGTCGGCGAACGCGGGCCTGAACTGTTTGTACCCACCAGCGCAGGCAGGGTCGAAACTGGTGCGACCAGCAACGCTGCCGGCCGCGATGTGCGCGTCGCCATCAACCTCGCCAGCCCGCGCGGCACCACAGCGCCCACCGCGATGCAGCGGTCCTCCCGTCAGGTCGCCAGCGCCGTGCGCCAGGCGCTCGCGAACAGCTAAGCAAAGGACGAACTGATATGGCATTCTGGCTCGCCACCCGCCGCGACGGACAGGAATCGAGCTTCATCCAGCGCTTTGACCCGCGTTTCTGGACTGTGAACTTCCCGCGTCCCGCCATGGCATCCGTCATCACAACCGGCCCTGACTCGCTGCAAGTCGATGTCGAACTGCATCACGAAGGCGAACTGGTCGGTCTGATCTGGAACAGCGTCGATACGCTGGATCACCCTCTTCTCGCCTACACAACGGATCGCAATTATTCCAACACGACGCTCAGTTTTCGCTGGCAATCGGAAGGGGTCATCCCGCTCGACGGAGTGAACGGTCCGACGCTCACGATCGAGGGGTTTGACGAAGTCGATCAGCCGCGGACTTGGTTCGTGAGGCTGTGGAACTATGCCGAGGGCACGCCGAGCGATGCGGTTGTCACAGTCCCGTTTTCATCGCTTGAAGCGGGGTTCACCCTTCCCGGAGAAGCGGTCCATCCCAGACGGATCGACCGCATGTTCATCTCGCTGGTCGGGCCTGACTTTGTTCCGGGCTCGCAAGAGCCGCTGACCGAGCGTGCCAATGGGCGGGTGACGCTGTCGCAGATCAACGCAGATGGCGGGCGCGCCATGCTGGAAATCGGCGATGTGCGGCTGCCGGTGCATTCAGAACGCATCGCGACCGCCTATGACGATGCCTATGATCAGACGCCCGCACGCCTGCTGCGCAACGTCATCGGCCTCGGCTATCGCACCGACCTCGTTCATTATGTCGGAATGAGCCATTACATGCGGCTTGAACGCAAGGGTGACGGCTCGCTGTTGGCCAGCGATGCCGGTGAACTGCGCGAGCCCTGTGATCAATGGCACCGCAACTACTTTGCGCTTTGCGCCGAGAATGATCTGGAGGTGATAGGGTCGATCTCTTACGAGCTGTTTGACGCCTATTGCCCCGAAGACTGGAAACAGCGCACCGCAAGCGGAGAGCAAGCGCTGACAGGTTGGGTGCCGCCTTCCACGCTGCTGTCTCCCGCAAACAACACGGCGATGGCATGGCTGCAAACCAGCGCAATTCGCTTCGTCGATCTGCTGCAATCCGCCGGTTTGCCGGTGCGTATGCAGATCGGCGAGCCATGGTGGTGGACCACTTTCGATAATTTCGAAATATGCCTCTATGATGATGCCGCGCGCGCCGCTTTCGGCGGGTCGCCGCCGGTTATCGCGGATATGCGCGAGCCGCTTGATGCGGCGCAGATTGCGCTGCTCGATCAGGCAGGTGCCCTGCTGGCGCAATCGACCGCAGACTTGACCGCCGCGATCAGAAACGCTGCGTCACGCCCCACCGAGGTCCTGCTTCTCGCCTTCACACCAACCATTCTCGATCCGCAGACACCCGAAGCCTATCGCGCCAATCTGCCTTTGGGCTGGGCGCGGCCCGCATTCGACCGGCTGCAGCTGGAGGATTATGACTGGCTGACGTCCGGAAAGGATGCGGCGCGGCGCGCAGCGTATGACTTTGTCGACGGATGGCTCGGCTATCCAATTGATGAGCAGGATTACCTCGCAGGTTTCGTCCTGCTGCCCGAAGATGCCGAGCAATACTGGGCGCGCATCGATGCGGGTCTGGATGAGGCCGCGGCGCGCGGCATTGCAAGACACTATGTCTGGGCGCTGCCTCAGATCACGCGCGATGGATTCACCCGGCTCCCAACAATAGAGGACAACGATATGCAGGCCTTTGACGACGTGCTCTATCCCTTTGAGCTTGGCCGCAACACGGCGGTCGCTCCGGAATTCTCCACCACCGTTTCCGTCACAGCTTCAGGGCATGAGCGGCGCAATTCCCTGTGGTCCGATGCCCGTGTGAACTTTGATGTTGGCCCCGGCGTGCGGTCAGAAACCGAGTTATCGCAGCTGATCGCTTTCTTCAGGGCACGACGCGGGGCGGCGCGCGGATTTCGCATCAGTGATCCGTTCGATTTCAGCACAAACGGCATGACAGGTACGCCAACCATGACCGACCAGCTTTTGGGTGTCGGCGATGGTGCGCGCGCGGATTTCCAGCTGATCAAATTCTATGGACCGGGCGATGATCCGCAGGTCCGGCCAATCACCCGGCCGCGCGGAGAAACGCTTTTGGTGAGTGTGGAAGGTGCGCCGGTCTTTGACTGGGTCTTGAATGACGCAGGCCTGCTGACACTTGGCGCAGCCCCGCCAGTCGGGGCCGAGGTGCGAGCTGGCTTTCTGTTTGATGTGCCTGTGCGCTTTGCAGAGGACCGAATCGACATTTCAGACATAAACTTTGCCGCCGGGGAAGCGCCGAGCATTCCGCTGATCGAATTGCGCGAGACCGCCTGATGCGTGTGTTCTTTGATCGTGAGCTGGATAATGTCGCAACCTTTTGGCGGGTTTTTCGCCGTGATGGCGTCACTCTCGGTTTCACCAGCCATGACCGGGATCTCACCTTTGACGGCATCCGGCATCGGGCCGCGCCCGGCATGCTGCCCGCCGCCATCCGCATGACATCGGATATCAGTGATGACAGCGCGGAAGTCGAAGGTGCGCTTAGCCACGATTCCATTCGCGAGGCTGATCTGGCCGCCGGACTCTATGACGAGGCACGTATCGCGATTGGCGCGGTGGATTGGGAGACTCTGGAAAACCACACACTGTATTCGGGCCGATTGGGCCAGATTGAGGACGATTCAAACGGGTTCAGCGCGCAATTGCTTTCTGCCAAACATGTTCTGGAACAGGACCTGGTGCCGCGCACCAGCCCGACATGCCGCGCAAGTTTTTGCGGACCGGGCTGCGGCCTTTCGGCGGCGCGTTTCACCGCGATCAGGACCATTACCGAAATCGACATGGACGCGAATCAGGTGGCTCTGAGCGGAGCTATCGGAGAGGGCGACAGCCTGATAGACGGTCAGCTGCGCTTTCTGGGCGGTCCACAAACGGGCGGTGCTTTCGGCATTATCAATGCCTCGGGCGCATGGGTCACTCTGGATCGACCAATCGCTGATGGATTGCTGGTCGGCACCAAGGCAGAGGTGCGCGAAGGGTGTGACCACACCTTATCCACCTGCGCGGAACGGTTCAGCAATGCAGCCAACTTTCGCGGCGAACCATTTCTGCCCGGCAATGATCTTCTGGCCCGTTACGGGCAGCCATCGGGATGACCGAGGGTGACGGGCTCGCCCGGGCGGCCGCAACCTTCATTGGCGTTCCGTTCCGCCTATATGGCAGAGACCCGGACAACGGGCTGGATTGCGTCGGACTTCTGCTGGCAAGCCTTACGGCGGTGGGTCGCAATGCGACACCGCCCACCGGCTATAGATTGCGCACTGTCGCGATCGATCAATGGCTCCATCTGGCTGGCAACGCCGGACTGGCCAGCGCGCAAGGTCAGCTCCTTTCCGGAGACGTCGTCCTCACATCGCCCGGGCCAAACCAGCACCACATCATGATCGCCGAAAACTGCGGCAGCTTCATCCACGCCCATGCGGGCCTTCGCCGTGTGGTCCGCCAGCCTTTCCCGGCGCTCTCCAATATGCGCGCGCATTGGCGCATCGCTCCCTGACATTCAAAGGAATATAGCATGGCAACGCTTTTGCTTACCGCTGTCGGCACCGCGATCGGTGGCCCGATTGGCGGCGCTATCGGCGCGTTTGTGGGCCAGCAAGCCGACCGCGCGATCTTCGGCTCGGGCTCACGCGAAGGCCCCCGGCTCAAGGAACTGGCTGTAACCACGTCCAGCTATGGCCAACCCATTCCGCGCAATTTTGGACGACTTCGCGTCGCGGGAACGGTGATCTGGGCGACCGATCTGGCAGAAAGCTCCTCCTCCCAGGGCGGCAAGGGTCAGCCCAAGACCACGACCTACAGCTATTCCGCAAACTTTGCTGTCGCGCTTTCCAGCACCCCGATTGCGGGCGTTGGCCGGATCTGGGCTGATGGAAACCTGCTGCGCGGGGCCAGCGGCGACCTGAAGGTGGAAGGCACGATGCGCCTGTATGACGGTGCCGGGGACGCGGCGATTGACCCGCTGATCGCCGCAGACAAAGGAGCCAGCGCGCCGGCGTTTCGCGACACTGCCTATGTCGTATTCGAAGATCTGCAACTGGCGGACTACGGAAACCGGATACCTGCGCTGACTTTTGAAATCTTCGCCGAAAACGACGGCGAGGTATCGCTTTCGCAATTGGTCCCGGAGACTGTCGACACGGCCACTGACCTTGTGCTTTCCAACACCCGCGGATTTGCGGATGAGGGAGGCAGCCTGGGCTCCACCTTGTCTGCGCTAAGCCGCGTCTATCCTCTGACCTGCGCGACCACCGCGTCAGGTCTCCGGCTGTCATCGGCGGTGGCCGTGCCTCAGGCACCCATTACCCTTCCGGAGCAACTGTCTCCAGCAAACAGCAGCGATGCAAAGGACCGCCATAAGCGACGGGCTGGTGCTGTTGGGCAAGAGCCCATGGCGCTGCGCTACTATGATGAAGAGCGCGATTATCAACCGGGCGTCCAACGCGCGATCGGCAGCCGTCCGAACGGGCGTGAGGCGGTCATTGATCTTCCTGCGACCATGACGGCGGCGGGAGCAAAGACCCTCGCGAACGCCAACGCTCACCGATCACGCTGGTATCATGAGACAATCACGTGGCGAATAGGCGAACTTGACCCGGCCATTGAACTGGGCGGGATCGTCAAGCTGCCCGACGCGAGCGGACTGTGGCGCGTCACAGGCTGGGAGTGGTATGACCGCGGCATCGAATTGCGACTTGAGCGATTGGCACCGGGTGTCGCTGTGACAGGCAGCGGCGACGCGGGTGCAGCGGTCAGCGCGGTCGACCTTGTCACAACGCCCACTTCATTGCTGGCATTCGAGACGCCAGCGGACAGCAGTGCAAACCGGGCCACTCCCTTGCTGTTCGCAGCAGTCAGCTCAGCAGGCGAGGCATGGAAAGGGGCTTCCTTGTACGCCGTGCAAGGGGAGGCGCTCGTTCCCATCGGAAACGCCGGGTCACGGCGGGCAATAACGGGGCATCTCACTGCCGCGCTTGCACCGTCAAACGCGCTGGTATTAGATCAGGCCGGGCAACTGGAGCTCGACATCATCCCTGAAAATCTGGGTTTCTCAGAAACCGATGTCATCGGCCTTTCAGCGGGCGCCAATCGTCTGCTTGTTGGAAGTGAGGTTCTCCAGTTCCAGAGGGCTGAGGCTGTTGGCGGACAAGGCTGGAAGCTGACCGGGCTGCTGCGCGGCCGCGCCGGGACCGAAGAGTCGGCTGCGTTGAGCCATCCTGTCGGAACTCCGTTCGCCTTGCTTGATGACCGTTTGACCCCTCTGGACGCCGACAACATCAGTGCAATCGCTGCAACTCGGATGGCTGCGATAGGACGGGGCGATTCGGAAGCCGTCTTTGCCGACGTTGCCAATTCAGGTCTCTCGCGGCGTCTGCTGGTGCCGGTCCATCCGGCGATTCGCAAATATCCTGATCGGTCCTGGGAGTTTTGCTGGATCAGGCGTGCGCGAGGCCAATGGCAATGGGACGCGCAAGGTGAGGTTCCACTGGTCGAAGAATCGGAGGAATACCTTGTTGGATATGGCCCGACTTCATCACCCTTCGCCGCATTTTCGGTCACCGAGCAACGCCTTGTCCTGAGCGAAAGTGAGCGCAATGCGCTGGTCAGCCAGCACGGTGCAGCCACGCTCTGGGTCAGGCAAGTCGGGACTTACTCCAGTTCCAATGCTCTGCAACTCGCTCAATTCACCTGATTTAAAAGGAATAACGCATGGCCGATCCGATTGTTTTCCGCTCAACTTCGCCGAATTTCGCGCTCCCCCTGCTATTCACGGGGCAGGCGCAGAAGGAATTCGTCCTCAACCAATCCACTCTTGCAATCGATGCATTGCTGCAAAGGGGTATTGAAGCATCGCAAGAAACGCCCCCTGCGCAAGCTCAAGACGGCGAGTGTTACCGCGTGACTGCGCAAGCGACGGGCGAGTGGCAGGGGCATGAGGATGCGATTGCGATCCGTATAAGCGGGGCGTGGAACTACGCCCCGCCAGCGCACGGTATGGCAGTTTTTGATCGAGGCCAGCAGCAATTGCTTATTTTCAAATCCTCTTGGCAAGCAGCCGCGACGCCCACCGCGTTGCAAGGCGGGAATGTGATTGATGTCGAAGCCCGCGCGATGCTTTCAGAGCTTGCCGAAGCGCTTAAAACATATGGGCTTCTTCCTGAGTTAGACTGACACAGTCCCCCCAGTTCAACGCCTAAATTATCCGGCCACAGCGGATCCAGCTTCAGATTTTTGATCTCGGTTCGCAAAAGCGGCATTCTTGCAACAGTCTGGCAACATTGATTGCTTGCCACTCAACCGTGGAAAAGATAGAGGATCGGCAGAGCCTCAATTTTAAAGATAAAAGGGGAATATTAGTATGCGCAAACTCGTCATTGGTATGGCGATGGCTTCGACCGCGCTCACCGCACCTGCCATGGCCCGTGAAGGTCAGTGGTATATTCAGGGTGATGGTGGCGCGATGCTCGTCGAAGACGTCACGTTTGAAGTGGACGGCAATGCTGGCGAAGCCAGTGCCGACTATGATGCCGGATACGATTTCGGTGTCGCCGTAGGTTACGATTTCGGGGCGTTCCGTCTCGAAACAGAAGCCAGCTACAAGGCTGCAAGCGTTGATACGCTTACCGCCGGCGCGCTTGGCCTCCAGGCTGGCAACCCCGCTGGTGGTGCTGGCACATCCGTCAACACAGTCACGCTGCCCGCATCTGGCGAAGTGAATGCTCTGTCATTCATGCTGAATGGTCTTTTCGACTTCGGCCCGGATGACGGTCTTCAGGCATTCGCCGGTGGTGGTATCGGTGTTGCGCGCGTCGACTTTGATGGCACCGTCGCTCTCAGCGGCCCGGGAGCTTTTAATGATTCGGACACTGGCCTCGCTTGGCAGCTGCTCGCGGGCATCCGCGCTCCGCTCAGCGATAGCTGGGACGTTGGCCTCAAGTATCGCTATTTCAACGGCGTCGACGTAAACTTCGTTGACACCCGTGGTCTTGATTTCAGCACGGATCCGAGCTCACACTCGATCCTCGGCTCGATCACATACAACTTTGGCGGTGCGCCAACGCCTCCAC
>JBARXS010000147.1:0-26798 GCA_049647465.1 Erythrobacter sp. | reverse complement strand
TGCGGCTGCGTCACGCACTATGTCGCGGCACGCGCCGGAACGGACGGACGGCACTGGACGGCCGTCAATCTCCGCCTGACGGACCCGGCTCCGATCGCCGATCTGCCCATCGACCACTTCGACGGTCACGACAGCTTCGATGATCTCCCGAGGGATGGCCGCACCGTCAGGGATATGTGGTTCTAGGGGAGGTCGCGCATGGGATCGCCAGACAAGACACCGGCCCGCGTCGTCATCGACTGCGACACGGCGATCCGTATTGCATCGGAGGACATCGTGCCGGATCCCGCGATCGAGCTGTTGGCCCCCACGCTGTTGCGATCACATGTTTTGGACACGCTTTTCAAGCGCGTCCGAAAGGGGCACCTAGACGAAGAGCGGGGCCTGACGATCAATGCCAGCTTCTCGAAACTCAAGATCAGGTTCCTCGGCGATGCCGTGATGCGTCGCCGCGCTTGGGCCATCGCCGACCGGCAGGGGCTCGGCACGACGGAGATGGCCGAGTACGTGGCCCTGACCCTATTGCAGGCCGATGCTCTTGTGACGTCGGACGAACGCCTGCTGGCTGCGGCGGGCGGCTTGGTGCCACTCCTCGATCCGCTACGTCTCGGCAAGTCTCGCTGAGGCAGAAGAGGCGCCCAAATCGAGCCGGCGTGCACGGCATACAACTGGCCCCGTACGATGCGCATCCGAGAAGAGTTTAATTCCGCTCCTTCGTCGAAACGCACTTCCGAGCGGCTCAGGTCTTGATGGCAGGACTTCTGGCGCCGCCAGCCCCTTCTTAGAACAAGAACAGCAGCGTGTTCCTGCCACTTCAGGCATTGTTGCCATCCAGCTTACAGAGCCCGCACCCGATTCCCGGCTCCGTCGCAAGCAAGCGGCGCTTGGGGGGTTAATCCGGGGCATAGGCTTCGATTGAAATCAACTAAGCCCCTCATAAGTATAAGATAAAAAGGAGAAAATGGTGCGGTCGAGAAGACTCGAACTTCCACGGGCGTTAGCCCACAACGACCTCAACGTTGCGCGTCTACCAGTTCCGCCACGACCGCACTCGATAACCGGGACGCGGCATTGCAGCACCCCGTGGTAGGAGCGCGCCACTAGCAAGCACCCTGTCCCTGCGCAAGCGTTTTGACGCACGCGACAATATGGCAAACACGTATTGGTACGGCGGTGCCAGTAACTCCGGCCCAAATGGCTGTCCCGGCGCGGGACCAGGTTACCAAGTCACTTGCAAAGATGGTTAAACGTCCGTCAACCTTTTGGCATGAGCTGGACCGCCGCCGCCTTGATCTTTGCCCAAGCCGCCAATGGCGCTGTGGCAGACGATAATGGTGCCCGCGCGTTGCGACCTGCGCCGGTCGCAACTGTGCAGGTAAGCGTACAGATCCTTCGCCGCGTCACTGTCCGGTTTGATCGCGATAGCGGGCAGATCGCTGTCGAAAGCCCTATGGCTGCTACACCGCAGCGCAGCAGCGATAAGGCCGGGACAGTCTGGGTCGAGTTCAGCTGAGGCCACTGGCCTGACCCAAAATCGCTGGGGTGGCAGCACCAGAGTTAATTGGGTGACCACCCGATGCCCGCACCTACGGCATTTTCAGGATAGTCTGAGATCGCTTCGGTCACTTTCAGGGTCTCCCCAGGCGCGAGCTCCGATTTGGTCGGCGTGATTGTCTTGCGAAACACCTCGACGTCCTGACCGTCTTCGAAAACGACAACCAGGTTCGGAATCGTCTGCGTCTCGCGGCCGACATTGTTGATCGAACCACGGACGCGGAAAATAGTCTGCCCTTCGTTCAAGACCTCTTCGCCCTGATCTGCGCTGGGAAAATCGAGCACCAGATCGGGCTTGCCGATCCCGAAGGTGGGCTGATTGATTGGTAGCCAGCCTGGCAGGCCGTAATAATTCACCGCCAGCACGGTTCCGGCCGCCATCATGGCAAAGATTGCAGCGGCAGCGGTCCACATCTTGGCGGGATTGCGTCTGGCGGTGAACGGCGCGCGATATTCGAATTGCGAGACACCGTCACCTTCATAATCATCATCGCGAAAACCATCGTCATAATCGCTGTCGAAAGGAGTGTCGCCGTGGTCGTAATCATCCGCGCCCAGTGGGCCATCTTCGCCTGCCAGCGGGTCTGTGTCGCTGGAAAACGGTTCGGTGAAAGCCTCATTGTCATCCGGCACCGCTTCATCCGGGGCGTTTGCCGGTGCCTCTGGGGCAGCTTCCTCGCCGGACACTCTTTCATCAGGCACCCTGGGTGGCCGTGCACGATCCGAAGTGCCCTTGCCAAGCGCGCGCGCTGCGATTGATTCCATCTGCTCATCATCAGTTTTCCAATGACTGATCGATGGAGCCGCGGGCTCGTTTGGGAGAACAGGCCTTTTGGGCACACGCGGCGGAGCGGCAGGTGGGGCGAGATTGGCAGTCGGCGGCGCCGGTTCACGGGTGGCCTCTCGCGGGGGCGCACTGGAGACCGGTTGTGACTTGACAAACGTAGGGAGCGATGCCGCACCCTCGTCAGTCACAGTTGGATCGCTGGCAACAGCATCATCCAGCACAGTCTGCTCCTGAAACCAGCTGTGTTTGCATTTTGCACAGCGCACGGTTCGGCCTTCGTTGCCGATGGCTGTATCGGGAACCGCATATCGCGTTCCACATGCTGGGCACGAGATGATCATTGGTATTACGGCAATACGCGCGGGCTTCACTCACACAAGGGCACAGCCTTCTCGCAAAGGCGATTCTGCCCCTTTTTCCACATTGATAACCATGTTTGCCCAGTTGCGCCAATGTCCGGGCCACCTTGGGCTTCCCCATGGCAAAGCCCGCTGATAGGGCCACCCTATGACTGAGCGCGCGAGTGAGATCGTGAAATTCGACAATGTCGGGCTGCGCTATGGCACCGATCAGGAGGTGCTGAGCGACCTCAGCTTCACCCTGTTTCCCGGCAGTTTCTATTTTCTGACCGGCGCTAGCGGTGCAGGCAAGACCAGTCTGCTGAAACTGTTATACCTCTCCCAGCGTCCCTCGCGTGGGGGGATAAGGATGTTCGGGCGTGATATGATTACGCTGCCGCGTGATGACCTTCCTGATTTCCGGCGCAGACTGGGCGTCGTCTTCCAGAACTTCCGGTTGGTTCAGCATCTCTCCGCCTTTGATAATGTTGCGCTGCCTCTGCGTCTGGCGGGCACGGACGAGGCAAAGGTAGTGAAGACCGTTAAGGATATGCTGGACTGGGTTGGTCTGGATCATCGCGCAGATGCTATCCCTGCAGCGATGTCCGGCGGAGAGCAGCAACGCGTCGCCATCGCCCGCGCGGTGATCGGTCGGCCGCAATTGCTGATCGCTGATGAGCCGACGGGCAATGTGGATCCTGAAATGGCGTTGAAGCTTTTGCGGCTGTTCGAATCGCTGAACAATCACGTTGGCACCACAGTCGTGGTTGCGACGCATGATGTGCATTTGCTCCAGAAGGTGCCTGACCCGCTCATCATGCGTCTGAACAAGGGCCGCCTGTCTGATCCCACCGGCGCTTTGCGCTATCCGCCCGCCCGCGCGCCCAAGCAAACGTCCGCAAAGGCGCGCAAGGCTCCCTTGGGGAAACCGAGCCTATGAGTGAAAGAGGCATGGGTGGAAAGCGGGCTGCCAGAATCCCTCCGGGCGAAGCCCTGGAAGTGGCGCCAATCAATGCGAAGCAAGCTGCGCGATTGCTGCCGCAGACACGTTTTGGCGGGCCAATCCCTTGGGTAATCGCCATCCTGATTGCACTGGTTGTGATCGCTGCAGCTGGCGGGCTTGCTCTGCGAAGTCTGGCTGACAATGCACGGGCCGACCTGTCTGAGGCCGTCACTGTCCAGATCATTGAGGCAAATGCAGCCACGCGCAATCAGCGCGCGCAAGCGGCCGCAGCAGCTTTGACCAGTCAACCACTGGTTACCTCGGTTCGGATAGTGCCGGAGGAGGAGCTTGAGGCGCTGCTGGAGCCGTGGCTTGGCGCGAGCGCTGGCAGCGGCGATGTGCCGATCCCGGCATTGATCGACGTGGAATTGCAACGAAGCGCAGGTGCCGAGGAGATTGCACAGCTTCAAACGGCTCTCGACAAGGCAGTGCCGGGCACAAAGATTGATGCGCAGTCAACTTGGCTGCGGCCTGTCTACGATGCGCTAGCCGCTTTGCAGTGGCTTGCCCTTGCTCTGATCGCGCTGGTCGCTTTTGCCACTGCCGCTGCGGTCTGGCTGGCTGCGCGCAGTGCCTTTGCCAATCACCGTGAGACGGTGGAGATCATTCACCTTTTGGGCGGGACCGATGAACAGATTACCCGCGTTTTTCAGCGTTCCGTGATGCGCGACGCGGCTTTTGGCTCTCTGGTCGGGCTGATATTGGGCGTTGCGGCGGTCTGGCTACTGGGTCAGCAATTCGCCGCTCTGGACAGCGGCATGGTGGGCGGGGCGCAGCTTGCGTGGCATGACTGGCTCGTCATTGCATCAATCCCTGTCGCCGGTGTGGTTCTGGCAATGTTGACGGGAAGGCTGACCATTTCGCTTGCGTTAAGGGCCATGCTGTGAAGAGACTTGGGTGATGGTTCGCTATTTTCTCTCGGGTGCCTTTCTGGTCTGGTCGCTGGGCTTCTTGTGGTTTGCAGTTGCTTTGCCGCAACCTGCTCAAAAGCTCGCGACGGATGCCGTGATCGTGCCAACGGGTGCAGCCGGGCGGATCGGGCGAGGGCTTGATGTTCTGGACAATGGCCTTGCGAGCCGGATGCTTGTTACTGGAGTGGATCCAGAGGTTAAGCCGGGTGAATTCGCCGCGCAATTCAACGTGCCGCCAGAACAAATGGAATGTTGCGTCACGCTGGGCTTTGCCGCGGTGGATACGCGCGGCAACGCATCAGAGACCGCTGAGTGGGTTGAGAAGAACAAGGTGAAATCGTTGCGATTGGTGACAACGGATTGGCACATGCGCCGCGCGGCAGGGGAACTGGATCGCCAACTGCCCGGCACAGTGCGCGTGGTGCGCGATGCCGTGCCTTCGTCCCCCAGCGTGGCCGCGCTGTTTCTGGAATATCACAAACTGATCGCCAGCCGTTTGGCCGGTTTTCTGGACCTTTGATAAGGCATTTGCGTCCCTGATGTCGGTATTGCGCAATCTTGTTTTCTACCCTGTCTTTTACGGGTTTAGCACTGTGCTGGTCATCGCGTCCGTGCTGGCGATCCCGTTTGGCCGCAATGTGCTGCGCGGAGTTGTCGCCACGTGGGGCAGTTGGCATCGCTGGTGCCTCAAGGCGCTGCTCGGCATTCATGTGGTTGTCGAAGGGGAAGTGCCGCAAGGCCCCGTGCTGATCGCCGTGAAGCACGAGAGCTATTTCGAAGCGATTGATATGCCGCGCCTGTTTCACTTCCCGACCGTGTTTGCCAAGCGGGAGTTGTTCCTTATTCCCGGCTGGGGCTTTTCCGCGCGAATATATGGATTGATCCCCGTCGCGCGCGACAAGGGTGCGCGGGCGCTGCGCGAAATGATCAAGACCGCAAAACTGCGAGTGGACGAGGGACGCCCGCTGGTCATCTTTCCCGAAGGCACCCGCGTTAGCCATAATGAAGAAATGCCGCTGCAATCCGGTTTTGCCGGTATATACAAGCTGTTGGGGCTGCCCGTGGTTCCGATCGCGGTGAACAGCGGGCCGATCTATCACCGAATTGTGAAGCAGTCTGGCACGATCACCTACCGGGTGGGTGAGACAATTCCGGCGGGCCTGCGCCGCAATGAAATTGAAGAGCGGGTGCACAGCGCGATCAACGCGCTCAACAGGTAAAGCGCGATCAACGCGTTTAGCCTCTAATGCTCCCGCCCGAAGTCGGGCTTTTCGTCATCCTGTCCTTGGTCGATCACCTCGCGGCGGATCGTGCGGGTGCGGCTGAACAGGTCGTGCAGTGCATCGCCATCGCCAGACCGGATCGCCCTTTGCATGGCGGTGAGGTCTTCGGTAAAACGCCCCAGCATCTCCAGCACCGCGCCCTTGTTGTTGAGGAAGACATCGCGCCACATCACCGGGTCGCTGGCTGCGATACGGGTGAAATCGCGAAAGCCGCCGGCGGAGTATTTGATGACTTCGCTGCGGGTCACATCCTCCAGATCGGACGCTGTCCCGACGATGGTGAAGGCGATCAGGTGCGGGATATGGCTGGTCACGGCAAGCACCAGATCGTGGTGCTCGGCATCCATGATTTCCACTTTGGCGCCCAGACCTGTCCAGAATTGCGAAAGCGACGAGACCGCGTCTTCGTCCGCATTTTCAGGGGGTGTGAGGATGCACCACCGCTCCGCAAACAGGGTGGCGAACCCTGCCTCGGGGCCGCTTTGCTCGGTTCCGGCGACGGGATGCGCCGGGATAACCGTATGACCGGGCAGGGCACTCATCAGCGCATCGAGCACACTTTTCTTCGACGAACCGACATCGCTGATTATCGCATTGGCCGGGAGTGCACCTGAAAGGTCGCGCGCAGCCTCTTCCATCGCGCCGACAGGGACACACAAGACGACCAGATCGGCACCTGAAACCGCTTCACCGGCACTTTCGCAGACGCTCTGGACCAGCCCGCGTTGTCGCGCGGCTTCGCGCACAGCGGGGTCGCGATCATAGCCCGTGGTAACGATATCACTCGCCCGCTCGCGTATGGCCAGGCCGATTGAGCCACCCAAGAGCCCCAGTCCGATAATGGCGACATTACGAACAGTCACGCTGTTGCCTCAGCCATCTGGGAAAGGCACCTTGCAATGGTCGTCATATCCTCGGTCGCGCCGATTGTGATGCGCAGATGATTTGGGAGACCTTGACCCGGCAGATGGCGCACGGCGTAGCCTGCCTCTGCGAGCCCGTGCATCGCAGCTTCGGCGCGCAAATTGCCCCCAAACTCGACCAGCACGAAATTCGCTTCACTCGGCACGCTGCGAATGCCGTGGTTCCCCAGTGCATCCAGAGCTTTGACAAAGCGGACGCGCTCCACTCGGTTATGTTCAGCTGACCGGGCGACGAATTCCTGATCGCCGACCGCCGCCAAAGCCGCCTTTTGCCCGCTCATGCTGACATTGAATGCGCCGCGCAGCCGGTTGAGAAAATCGATCAGAGAGGGCGCACCAAAGGCCCAGCCGATCCGCTCAGCGGCCAGTCCATACGCCTTCGAGAAAGTCCGGGTGACCAGCACATTCTCATGCGCCTCAGCCATTTCCAGACCGGTCCGTTGCTCTGCCGGGTCAAGATATTCCGCATAGGCCTCATCCAGAACCAGCAGAATATCCTCGCGCAGGCCAGCGTGCAGGCGTCTGACCTCACTGGCGTGGAGCCATGTGGCTGTCGGATTGTTCGGGTTGTCCAGCAGCACCACGCGTGTTTGCGGGGTCACGGCGGCGAGCAGCGCATCGACATCTGCGGCGTAGTCCGTGTTGTCCACCATCACCGGCGTCGCAGCGACCTTGTGTGCGATCAGCGGGTAAAGGGAGAAGGAGTAGCGCGAGAACACCACCTCGTCGCCCGGCCCGGCAAAGGCTTGAACAGCGCAGTGGAGCAATTCGCCAGAGCCAGTGCCGCATACGATCCTGTCGGGATCGAGCCGATGCAGGCTGCCCAACGCGTGTCGCAGATCTGTGCAGGCTGGATCCGCGTATAAAGCGGCTTGCGAACGGGCCTCCGCCAGCGCCTCCAGAGCGGCTGCACTCGTGCCGAGCGGGTTTTCATTAGCCGACAGCTTGATCAGCGCGCGGCCGTCAGACGCGCTCGATTTGCCCGGTTTGTAGGCGTGAATGGCCTCGATCCAGGGTTTTGGCTGGGGTCTTGGGGTGCGTTTCAATGTCATTGTGGCTTTGCATTCAGAAAAAACGGCCCTTCGACAACCTTGGGGCGAACGGTTAAGGGGACCAAACTCTGTATCTTTCCGTTCGTGCTGAGCTTGTCGAAGCACCGTTCAACCTGTTTGCAAGCTGCGCCGTGTCCGATCAAGAACAAACCTATCAAATCCCCGGTGATCTGCCGCTAGATAGCGGGCAGAGCCTTGTCGATGCTCAGATTGCTTATGAAACCTATGGCACCCTGAACGCGGCGCGATCCAATGCGATCCTGATCTGTCATGCCCTGACGGGGGACCAATATGTCGCGAGTGAGCACCCTGTCACTGGCAAGCCGGGCTGGTGGGAGCGGATGGTCGGGCCGGGCAAGCCGATTGATACCGACACTTATCATGTGATCTGCGCCAATGTGATCGGCAGCTGCATGGGCTCCACCGGGCCAAAGAGTCTTGCGCCTGACGGTAAACCCTATGGTATGCGTTTTCCCGTCATCACGATCCGCGACATGGTCCGAGGGCTGGTGGCGTTGTTGGACGGTCTGGGGATTGAACAACTTCACGCCATTGTCGGTGGATCGATGGGCGGGATGCAAGCGCTCAGTCTGGCGGCAAACTGGCCTGATCGCGTCGCCCGTGTGTTGGTCATCGCCTCGACGGCGCGGCACTCGGCCCAGAATATCGCATTTCACGAGGTCGGGCGGCAGGCGATCATGGCTGATCCCGCATGGGCCGGGGGCGATTATTACGGCAATGCAGGCAACGGTCCCGAAGCCGGTCTGGCCGTTGCGCGCATGGCCGCGCATATCACCTATCTTTCCGAAGAAGGGCTGACCGAGAAATTCGGGCGTCGCTTGCAGGATCGCGACACCAAGAGCTTCGGCTTCGATGCCGACTTCCAGATTGAGAGTTACCTGCGATATCAGGGCAGCGGCTTTACCCAGCGGTTCGATGCGAACAGCTATCTCTATATTACGCGTGCCATGGACTATTTTGACATTGCCGAAGAGCATGGCGGGAAGCTGGCTGATGCCTTTGCGCAATCGACCGCGCGGTTTTGTCTGGTGAGTTTCGATACTGACTGGCTCTATCCCACCGCTGAAAGCCGTCATGTCGTCCACGCCCTAAACGCGACCAGCGCAAAAGTCAGCTTTGTCGAATTGAGCGCGGCGGCGGGGCACGACAGTTTCCTGTTGCCGCATGAGCAGCTTGACCGCGTGGTCGGAGGTTTCCTCAATGGCTGACTTGCGATTCGACCTCGCCGTGATCGCGCGCGAGTTGCGCGGGAACTCTGGCAAGCGGGTGCTGGATGTTGGCTGCGGGGATGGCGCTTTGATGGCGGCTTTGCGGGACCAGTCCGGAATTGATGCGCGCGGGATCGAAATTGACGCGGAGCTGGTTGAGAAATGCGTCTCGCGCGGGCTTTCCGTGGTGCAGGGCGATGCCGATACCGACCTTGCCGACTATCCGGACAAGGCCTTTGACTACACCGTCTTGTGCCTGACACTGCCGACATCGACCCGGCCTGATCGCATCCTTGATGAATTGCTGCGCGTGGGAGAGCGCGCCTTTGTCAGTTTCGCCAATTTTGCCCATTGGCGGACCCGGTCAGCCTTGATGTTTGGCGGCAAGATGCCGGTCACTCAGGCCCTCCCGGTCAGCTGGTATGCAACGCAGAACATCCACCACGTCACAGTCGAGGACTTTCGCGCTCTCGCCAAAGAAAAAGGCGCCCGAATTGAGCGCCGCTGGTTCTTTTCCGATGGCCGTGAAATCGGCACGCCAGGGGCAAATTGGCGCGCCGAATTCGCGATGTTTGAGCTGAGCCGCTAAGCTGGATCAGCCACCCATATTGATGCCGCAAATCTTGTGGCCGTCGGGATCAAGGAAATAACACAGGTTCATCGTGCCCATTGAGCCATTGCGCGGTCCGGGCGGATCTTCAACGCTGGTGCCGCCATTTGCGATCGCGACATCGTGCAGCTCTTTCACCTGCTCCAGCGAATCGCATTTGAAGCCGATGGTAAAGCCGTTCGCGCAGTTTGCAGTTTCGCCATTGATCGGCTCGCTGATGGAAAACGTGTGGCCATCATGCATATAGAACAGCCGGGTATGGCCAGTGTCATTGACGTTGACCATGGGCTCACGCGCGCCCAGCACTCCGAGCACAGCGGTGTAGAAGGCCTTCGATCTCTCAATATCGTTGGACCCGATCATCACATGGTTGATCATGAAAAATGTCTCCTCTCGCGATTACGCCAGCACCGTAGCCGGGCGTTCAGGCGCAGTGGTATAGCGCGATTGCCATGATGATAAGTCTTTTCCTCGCCAGCCTGCTGAGCGTTGCCCAACCGTCCGATCAGGCAGAGTCCCGAGCACAGGACCAGTCGCCGGTCCGGCTGACCAGTGAAAATCGCGCGGTGATCCGCTGTTCGGCTGCCTTTGCGATTGTCGGGGCACGGCAAGTGCGTGACGGTGACAAGAGCCAATGGCCGGAAATCGGCACGCGGGGGCGCGAGTTCTTTGTCGTCGCGATGGCCGGGATGATGGATGAACATGCCCTTGGGCGCGAGCAGATCACCAAGCTTGTGCGGGACGAGGCGATCCGCCTGAACGAAGCGAAAGAGGTAGATACAGTCATGCCTGCCTGTCTTCTGATGCTCCAGTCATCAGGCATCTGAATAGCGCACCCGATTATTTGCGCATGGCATGCGCGCTGACGCTGGCACCGCTTCGCATCGCGCGCTAGAGGTGTGCCGTAACATGTGGTCACTCTATCAATTCCCGCTCTGCCCGTTCAGCCGCAAGATCCGCCTGCTTTTGGGTGAAAAGAACATTGCCTATGATCCGGTTCGCGAAGATCCGTGGAATGCGTCTGACGACTTCTTCAACCTGAACCCTGCTGGCCGGACGCCGGTGCTCGTTGATGAAGAGCGCAAGATCACCATCGCGGACAGCCGGGCCATTGGCGAATATATCGAAGAAACAGTCGATCGCCTGCCCATGATCAGCGGCAGCGCCACATCGCGCGCGGAAATCCGGCGGCTGACGGCTCTGTTTGACGAGAATTTCTTCCATGATGTGACGCAACCACTGTTGAACGAGCGGATGAAGAAACGGCTGATCCTGAAACAGCCGCCCGACAGCACAGTCCTCTCAGAAGCGCTGCGCATGGCGCATGGTCATCTCGATTATATGGACTGGCTGATCGACAATCGCCCTTGGCTCGCCGGATCGACGATGAGTATGGCTGACCTTGCCGCCGCAGCGCAGATCAGCGTTGCCGACTATCTCGGCGGGATTGACTGGCGCGATCATCAACAAACGCGCGGCTGGTATGCGGTGTTTAAGAGCCGACCGAGTTTCAGACCGCTTTTGACCGAGCGGATGGACGGTATCCGTCCGCCTGATCATTATGGGCAGGTTGACGGTTAGGCTTTTCTGGCGATGGATGGCGACCTTGCGGTTCCGGTGTGATGAACCGATATGATCCGTGAAAGAGAGGCCTTGCCATGACTGATGATCCCAAATCGCTGACCGAAGCCGAATGGCGCGAAAAGCTGACGCCGGAGCAGTATCATGTGCTGCGCGAAGCCGGAACAGAGCGCGCTTTCACCGGCAAGTATGACAAGCACTACGATGCCGGTGAATACACGTGCGCGGCCTGCGGCACGGTGCTGTTTCTGAGCGATGCGAAGTATAACAGCGGCTGCGGCTGGCCCGCATTCTTTCAGCCGGCAGACGCTGAAACCATCGACGAACACCGCGACACCAGCTTTGGAATGACGCGTATTGAAGTGCGCTGTTCAAACTGCAACAGCCATTTGGGCCATGTCTTTCCCGACGGGCCGCCCGATCAGGGCGGGATGCGCTATTGCATCAATTCCGCAGCGCTCGATTTCGCAGCTGACGACTGATCCCGACATTCAAAGCGCCGCAATTACCGCGATGTGCCAAATTGTGATGGGGACGCAGCACGGAGTGCATGTTCACTCCGGGTTACAACTTGCCTATGCAGGTGCCTCTGCATGAGCATGAAAATCAGGCGACGCGCGCGCAATGTCCAGACGCGGTAAGCAATTGTCGAACAAGCAAAAGCGTGGCAGCCGCCGGGCCGCCAGTGATCGTGCGCGCTCTGGCCAGTCCAAAAAGATTGCGGGTGACGGCGAAAAGCGCCCCTCGTTCCTCTGGAAGTGGACCAAACGGCTGACGCTGGCGGGACTTGCAGTAGGCGTGCTGGGCGCGATTTTCCTAGCCTTTGCCGTAGGATTTGCCGCGCGCGAGATACCCAGCTTCTATCAGTTGAAAGCAACCCAGAACGCGCAGACCATTCTGGTGCGGGCGCGCGATGGCAGCGAGATCGTGGAATTGGGGCCAAGTTTTGGCGAGTGGATTGATCACCCTGATATTCCCGACACGATGAAAAATGCCATGGTCGCAGTGGAGGACAAGCGCTTCTATGACCATTACGGCGTTGATCCTATTCGACTGACGGGTGCTCTGATCGAAGGCGTCACCGGCACGCGGTCGCGCCTTGGCGGAACGTCGACCATTACGCAGCAATTGGCGCGCAATATCTTCCTCAATTCCAACCGCACCATTGATCGCAAGGCGCGTGAAGCGGTGCTCGCGATGGCGCTTGAGTGGAAATTTTCCAAAGAGCAAATCCTCGAATTGTACCTGAACAAGGTATATTTCGGAGGCGGCGCCTATGGGATCGACAGCGCGAGCCGCAAATTCTTTAGCCACCCTGCCAAGGATTTGAGCATTGCCGAAGCGTCGATCATCGCTGGTCTGGTAAAGGCTCCCAGCCGATACTCTCCCACTGCCGATGTGCAGGCCGCTGTGGACCGCGCCAAGGTGGTGCTGCGCTTGATGCGTGAGCAGGGCTATATCACCGCAAGTCAGGCCAATGTCGATGTCGACACAGTCGAGTTGAAACAGCAATCGGGCCAGAATTCGGTCCGCTACTTCACCGACTGGGCCTTGCCGCAGCTGGATCTCTTGCTGCCTGAGACATTTGCCCCGATTGAGGTATGGACCACGCTGGACGTTGGCATGCAACGCGCGGCTACGGCCTCGATCGCATCCAACGTGCCAAAGGGCTCTCAGGGCGCTCTGGTCAGCCTGGATCGTGACGGTGCTATTCTGGCTCTGGTCGGCGGCACGGATTACGTTGAAACCAATTTCAACCGTGCCACCAGCGCCATGCGTCAGCCCGGTTCCTCATGGAAGCTGTTCGTCTATCTGGCTGCGCTCGAAGCTGGATACAATCCGGAAAGCACAGTCAAGGATGTGCCGGTCAACTTTGACGGTTGGAGCCCGCGCAACTCCAATGGCCGCAACATTGGCGAAACGAACCTGCGCACCGCTTTTGCCTATTCGATCAACACCGTTGCGGCGCAATTGGGCAACGAAGTCGGGTTCGGGACTGTGGCGTCGATGGCGCGGCGCTTTGGTATTTCGTCTCCGGTATCCACTTTCCCCTCAATGGTGCTGGGATCGTCCGAAGTTCGCCTGATCGAGATGACGCAGGCCTTCGCCAGCATTTCAGCAAAGGGCATGGCGGTGCAGCCTTACGGGATCACCAAGGTGGTAACTGCTGGGGGAGAGGTGCTGTACGAGCACGAGAAGCCACGCGAGCGCGCTCTGGTGCCCGATTACGTGGCCGCTGGGATTACTGACCTTTTGCAGACGGCGGTGAACACTGGAACCGGTAAAGCTGCCCAGATTGGCCGACCTGTGGCGGGCAAGACCGGCACGACCAGTTCCAACAAGGACGGCTGGTTCGTCGGCTTTTCATCGGGCGTGACGACAGGCGTATGGATGGGGCGCGACGACGCGAAAGCTGTGCCCGGATTGCAGGGCGGACGCGCGCCCGCTCAGGCCTTTGCCGCCTTTATGCGGTTTGCGGTGAAGGATCGTCCGATCGAGGAATTCGACACCGAACTGAACCTGCCTGAATGGCAGCTCGAACCGGACGACGAGTTTCTCTATGGTGATCCGGACGAGTATTACTACATCGACGAGCAGGGCAACTTGGTTGAGCCGGGGCAGCGCGATCCAGGGGAGACCTTTGATCCAAGTGGCGAGATTCCCGGGGGCGATGGCGGTTCGGGCGTGGATGATCCGCCGACTGCGGTGAGCGAGGACTTCCTTGAGAGGGCGACCGGGCAGGACCTGCCGCCTCCACGACCTACTTCGCGGCCTCCTTCACGACCTCCTTCTCAGGCTCCACCACAAACAGCGCCGCGTCCTGCGGGTGCCCGGCCACCGGCATCCCGGGATCGCGCACCCAGTGTGGCGCCGCCGTTACCGGACGACGGTGCAGGCGCAAGGGCTCTATCTTCCAGCTAGCCGGGTCGGCCACGTCAGAGTCTTGAACTGGTGCCATAAAGAAAGGGCGCGGAAGCTTCTTGCCTCCGCGCCCTTTCTTCATTGAGCATGCTCTATATGCCGGGTCGCACCTTAGCGCAGGCGTATCGCAATGAAGCGGGGCGGGATGCCACGGCGCGGGATAACCCGAAGCAGCAGAGATTCCCGTTCGTCGGCCTTGGCGGCTTCGATCTGCGCGCGCAGGGCCTCGACAGTGGCGGTCTCGTTATAGTTGGCTGACAAGATTATTGTCCCACGACGAAGGCCCTTGCGCCCTGCGTCCGAATTGGGATCAACCGCGCCGATGACGAGGCCTTTCGTGTCCGCTTCAACACCCAGACTGCGAGCGATCTGAGGCGTGATTTCGAGGACCTGCAAGCCGAGGTCTTCCGCGATCAGGTCATCCATTTCTTCCGGATCCATCGGCTCTTCAGAGTCCGGATCGAAAGTCTGCTGCTGCTCGCGCAGCTCGTCTTCGCTCGGGCGTTTGCCCAGAGTGGCGTTGACGGTGATGGTCTTGCCATTGCGCAGAACTTCGATCGGAACCGTCTCGCCCGGTTGCAAGTTGGCGATCAGATAGATGACGGTCTGTTCGGCGGTGACATCCTGACCGTTGATACCGGTGATAATGTCGCCCGGCTCCAGCCCTGCCTTGGAGGCTGCGCTGTCATCGCTGACACTCTGGACGATCTCGCCCTTGTTTTCCGGAAGACCCAGCGAATCCGCCATGTCGTCGCTCATCGGGGCAAGGCTTACACCCAGGAACCCGCGCTCGATTTCCTGACCGTCCTTCAACTGGTCGACAATCGGGGCCGCAATTTCGGCCGGAATGGCAAACCCGATGCCGACGCTGCCGCCGGAAGGTGAGAAGATCGCGTTGTTGATACCGATCACATTGCCGCGCATGTCAAACAGCGGCCCGCCCGAGTTACCCCGGTTAATGCTGGCGTCGGTCTGGATGTAGCGGTCGTATGCGCCGCCTTGGCCAGTGTTGCGGTAAACTGCGGAAATGATCCCGGAGGTTACCGTCCCGCCAAGGCCGAACGGATTGCCGATCGCAACCACCCATTCACCCACGCGTGATTTGCTCGAATCGCCAAAGGTGACGAAGGGGAAGGTCTTTTCCGACTTGATCTTCAGCACGGCCAGATCGGATGCGGCATCCGCACCAACCAGTTCGGCTTCGTATTCGGTGCCGTCCGGCAGTGTGACGGTGATTTCTTCCAGCGTCGCACGCTCATTCGGTGTGACCACGTGGTTGTTGGTCACAACAAAGCCATCGGCTGAAATGATAAAGCCTGAACCCAGCGACTGCGCTTCGCGCGTTTGAGGCTGTGAGCGACCATCACCGCCACGGCGACGATTAAACAGCTCTGCAAAAGGCGTCCCGGCAAATGGGTTGCGGTTTTGCACTTCGACGCGCTGGCGTGTGGCAATGTTCACCACGGCAGGCTGAAGCTGCTGCGTCAGATCGGCAAAGCTGGCCGGAGCCCCCGCTGCCGGGGTGATTTGGTTCATTGCCGAATCGGCATTCTGTGCCACTTGCGCGCCTGCCGGTTGGCCAGTCATCAGCGAAACCGCTGCGCCTCCCACCAGAAGCGCGCTTGTAAGTCCATAAACGTACCGCACGTTGTTCACGTCCTCTCATTCCTTCTCGTCAAGGCCCGGATCAGGGGCCGGGCGTCCAGTGAATGGAGCGCCTCATATGTTAGTCAGTTCCGAACTCACAATGCACTTGGATGCACTGAACGCTGTTTGAACGCCTTTACTGTTTGTCGGCCCGAATGCGCCGTTGAACGGTAAGAGACAGGAAATCGGATTAGCGACGTCCGCGGAACTGGCGCAGATATTCGTTGTCCGGCGACAGGATAATCGCGCTGTCTCCGCGACCTTCGCCCTTTGCAAAGCTCTGCTCATAGCTCTGCATTGCGCGATAGAAATCATAGAAGCTCGCATCCTGACCAAAGCTTTCGGCATAGATCCGCGCTGCTTCGGCGTCCGCTTCTGCACGGATCACGCGGGCATCACGGTCCCCTGCGGCACGGATGGTGCGCGCTTCGCGTTCACGGTCCGATTCCATACGCTGAAACGCCGATTCAAGCGGGCGACCTTCGGGAAGGTCGGTCCGTTTGATCTGCACGTCGAGCACTTGCGCCCCGTACTGACGGGCTTCGCGGTCAAGGTTCTCCCGCACATTCGCCAGCGCGTTCCCACGTTCAGCAGTCAGCATGGCGGCAAAGGTACGACGACCCAGTTCCTGACGCAGGGCCGAGTTGAGAATCGGCTCAAGCGCAACGCGTACGCCCTCTGTCGTTCCGGCACGTTCGACCATCTTGATCGGGTCAACGATGCGGAAGCGGGCATAGGCGTTGACAAGAAGGCGCTGCTGATCCTGCGACAGGACTTCTTCGTCTGTCATTTCCAGATCAAGCAGGCGCCTTTCTATGCGGCGCACCGACTGGATGATCGGAATACGGAAATAGAGCCCGGCGGGATGGCTTTCCTCAACACGCGGCGTGTTCACGACACCGATAGGCTCACCGGTCTGGATCACGACGGCCTGTTCTTCCTCGCTCACGACGAACGCGCTCATAAAGAAGGCCACGACAACCGCGACACCACCGATCACAAACCAGCGATAATTGTTCCAGATGTTTTCCATCACTGGCCTCCCTGGTTATTGGCTTGGTTGCTAGCCTGATTGTTGGCTGGCGGCTGTACTGTAATTTGCGGCGACGCCGGAGTGGCCCGGCGCTTTATTTCAGGCAGCGGGAGGTAGGAAGTCACGCCGTCGGTTTCGACCACGGTTTTGTCGGTCACAGCCAAAACCTTCTCCATCGTCTCATAATACAGACGCTGGCGGGTCACACCGGGAGCCAGACGGTATTGCTCGTAAACCTTGGTAAAGGCCTCGGCCTCACCTTCGGCCTGCGAGATGGTCTGCTGGGCATAACCACGGGCCTGGTTGCGGGCCCGGTCGGCGTTCTGTTCGGCGACCGAAACATCGCGGAAAGCGTCGACCACCTTGCTCGGCGGGTCAGCCTTGGCGATTTCCACACCGACAACCTGAATGCCTGCACGATAGCCATCCAGCACGTCCTGCATGCGTTCGCGCACAGATTGCTGGATTTCTGCGCGGCCCTGACCTGTGAAGGTTTCGTCCAGCGTCTTTTCCGCGACAGAGGCGCGCATCGCGGCCTCGGCCACTTCGTTCACGGTCTCTACCGGCTCAGCCAGCTGAAATTTGAAATCGGGCAGATCATTAATCCGCCAACGCACAATATAGCTGAGATCGACGAGGTTCTGGTCACCGGTCAGGATAAGCTTTTCCCGTGAACCTTCGGGAATATTGACTGCACGCACACCCTCGACATCTTCGACATCGACGGTTTCGAAAGGAAAGGGCGCTGTGAAGTTCAGGCCCGGCTCAAATGTCCGGCTGTAACTGCCCAGCGTTTTGACGACCGCGTTTTCGCGCGCTTCGATAAGGTGTACGCCTGTTGCCAGCCACCACAGGGCGACCAGCACAACCAGAATGACCGGCACCCAGCTTTTGCCACCGGGCCGTTCGGGCAGACGGAAACCGGGACCACCCGTTCCGCCGCCGCGACGCGGGCCTTCAGGGCCACGGTTCTTGAAAATATCCTCGATATTGGTCGGGCGCTTGCTGCCCCCTGCTCTGCCGGAACCGCCGCCGGGGAGCCAGGGATTGCGCGGGCCATCGGATTTGTCGTCACCGGACGGCTCATCACCGCCCGACCCGCTTCCTGATCCGCCTCCCTGTCCGCCTCCCGGTCCCCAGGGGTTCTTTTTTCCAGCCATTGCGAGACCACCTGAGACCCCGCCGAGCCGTTTTCTAAATCCGTCCAAAATTCGCATGACACTCTTATAGGGCGCGATTGTTGGAAAAACAGGGGTTAGCAATCGAATTTTGCTGGCACGGTGCCTGCGATTTGATGTTAGAGGCGAGGGACTATGAGCAACACTGATACCGGCACTGGCAATTCAGACCCCAATCCTGCTGAGGCGGAGGCACTGGTTCGGGGATGTCTGTCCCCCGATATGGCGCATCGCGTGCGCTCGGCACGGCTAAATCAGGGACGCGCCATCATTGTGGCGGAAGCGGGAGACCTGTCTGCGGGCGCGCGGGTCGAGCTGGAAGCGGCCATGAAGCTGGCAGTCACCCGGCTGGAAGGTGTGAGCGAGGTTCACATCGCGCTTACGGCAGAACGCCGCCGCCGCCGCATCATTGCTGTGGGATCGGGCAAAGGGGGTGTCGGCAAATCCACGCTGACCACGAATCTCGCAGTGGCTCTGGCCCGCGATGGTCGCAAGGTCGGCGTGATTGATGGAGACATTTACGGCCCTTCACAGCCCAAATTGCTGGGCACGGAAGGCGAGCGGCCATTGACCCAAGGCGACAAACTGGTCGCGCTGGATAGCCCGCATGGCGTCAAAGTCCTGTCGATGGGTCATGTCGTGGCACCGGGCAAAGCGCTGGCATGGCGCGGGCCGATGGCGGGCAAGGCTCTGGGCCAACTGGTCGATGCCGAATGGGGGGATACCGATCTGCTGCTGATCGACCTGCCGCCGGGCACAGGCGACGTGCAATTGTCGATGATGGCCGACAGCAAGCCGGATGGCGCGTTGCTCGTTTCCACTCCGCAAGACCTCGCTTTGCTGGATGCCGCGCGCGCCGGGCAATTGTTTGAACAGGGCGAGGTGCCGATTATCGGCCTGATCGAAAATATGGCGGGATATGCCTGCCCGCATTGCGGCGAGATCAGCGATCCGTTCGGGCAGGGCGGGGTGGAAAAATTTGCAAAAGCCCTCGAAATTCCGTTCCTTGGCCGCATCCCTTTGACATTGGAAACGCGTATTGCGGGCGATGCAGGAAAGCCCCCCGCAGCCGGCGATGACGAGACAGGCATACCTTTCCGTGAAATCGCCGCCCGGCTTTCGAGCTGGCTTGATACCGGGGCCGTTTAAGTAATGCAGGTCTCTCGGCGCGGCCTTATTGCCGGGGCCGCCATTGGCGGTGGTCTTGTCGTGGCATGGTATTGGTTGCCGCGATCCTATCCCAGCCCGCTAAACCCTTCCGAAGGCGAGCACGCCTTTGATGCCTGGCTGAAAATTGGCGACGATGGTGTGGTCACCGTGTCTGTGCCGCAGCTGGAGATGGGGCAGGGGGTTACGACCCTGCTACCTCAAATCATCGCACAGGAGCTTGGTGCGGATTGGCGGCAAATCGCGGTCGAACCCGCGCCTGTATCGCCCGCCTATGCCAACATTCCCCTCGCAAAACGCTGGGCCGATTTGTGGGAGCCATTTGCGCACGGTGTATCGGAGGATCTCGATGCGGTCATGGCGGAACGCTATGCGCGAAACCGCCGCTTGACCGCGACAGCCGATGGCACCTGTATTGCCGCCTATGAAGAGCCGTGCCGCACCGCCGCCGCAGCAGCGCGAGCGATGCTGGCGATGGAAGCGGCCGAGCGTTGGGGCACGGCGTGGGAAGAATGCGAAGTTGCTGGCGGTTTCGTAACCCTTAGAGAAAAGAGCGCCAGCTTTGGTGAACTGGCAGCCGGAGCGGCGACCCGCTCCCCGCCCGACCCGCCGCCCTTGCGGCCTGAGGCGCCGGGGGAAGATGTCTTCACCGGGATTCCCTCGGACAGCGACGGATCGCCACCTTCGTTCCCGCGCATCGATCTTCCGTCAAAGGTTGATGGCAGCCACCAGTTTGCCAGCGATGTGCGCCTGCCGGGCATGGTGTTTGCCTCAATCCGCCATGGCCCTAATCACGGGGCTGAGCTGACAGGCTTCAAACAGGACGCCGCGGCCGGGATTTCCGGCCTCAAAGGCATCGTCAAATCAAAGCGCTGGATCGCCGCTGCGGCAACAACGTGGTGGACCGCTGACATGGCGCTCAATGCGATGCAGCCGCAATTCAAGGCGTCGTTCCCCGTGGAAAGCGACGATATTGCCGGGCGTCTTGATACCTTTTTAAAGGGAGGCAACTCTTTTCGCATTGCTGAAACCGGCTTTGGCGCGGAGGCCATGGAGCGGGTCGATTTCGCGCGCCGTTACGAGGTTGAGCCTGCACTGCCTGCCCCGCTCGAAACGGCAAGCGCGGCGGCACGATTTGCGGACGGGCGGCTGGAATTGTGGATCGCAACCCAGGCGCCCGAGCAGGCGCGGGATGCGGCGGCGAGGGCTGTTGGCCTCTCGCTTGATAGTGTTGTGCTTTATCCGATGAGCGCCGGTGGCAGTTTTGATGCGCGGCTCGAGCATGATCACGCCATCGAAATCGCCCTGATCGCCTCAGAATTGGGCGTGCCCGTTCAACTGACATGGCCGCGCCGTGACGAGATGATCCGGGCCCGCCCGCGTGCTCCTGCCTATATTCTGATGGGTGCGCAGCTTGCTCGGGCCGGCGGAGGATCGGCTGGCGCGGTAGATGCATTGAAAATGCGCATCGCCTGTCCGCCAACCGCGCTGGAATTTGGCGAGCGGCTGTTTCGGGGTCGGACAAGCTGGGCGGCGATCCGCGAAAGCAGCGGGCGCAAGGATGCGCTCGCATGCGAGGGCGCTGTACCGCCGTATAAATTGCCGAGCCTGACGGTTGACCATGTTCCGGTCGAGATCGGACTGCCCACGGGGCGCGTGCGCGGCAACGCCCACAGCTACACAGCCTTTGCGATGGAGAGCTTCCTTGACGAAATCGCCGCTGCGAAGGGGCGCGAGCCGCTGTCCTACCGGATCGCCATGCTGGGAGACGATATCCGCATGGCGGCCTGTCTCCAGCGCGCAGCCCAGCTGGCGCAGTGGGATGGCGGCGCAGATCAGAGCGGGCAGGGCCTTGCATGCCACCGCATCGGCGATGCGGAAAGCGGCGGGCGCATTGCCTGCGTTGCAACAGCCAGAGCTGGCGAAGGCGGTGTGCGGGTCGCGCGGCTTTCGGTGGCGGTTGATATCGGACGGATCATCAATCTCGATATTGCGCGCCAACAGATCGAAGGCGGGCTGATCTTCGGGATCGGTATTGCCCTTGGCAGCGCGCCGAGATGGCGGGCGGGGCTCCCGGCGAGCTATGACTATGAATCCCTCGGCCTGCCGGGGCTTGAGGACTGCCCGGAGATCGACATCGCCTTCATCCCCAGCGAAGCGCCGCCGGTCGATCCGGGGGAACTGGGCGCGGTTATTGCACCGCCTGCCATTGCCAATGCGCTGTTCTCGGCCACAGGCCTGCGCCTGCGCCGTCTGCCTTTGTTATCTGACGGATTGTAAAGCAGGAAGGTGTGGCCCATATGCCGCACGGGATCATTGCAGACACTACGCCGAAAAGAGGGCGGAAACTCACCCTCCTTAAAGCGTTGGAGCTTTGATGACTTGGCAAAAGCAGCACCTTCCGAACGATCACCCGCCTGTAAAGAGTGGGACGGTTGGCGTGCTTCTCGTCAATCTTGGCACGCCTGACGGGCCTGATCCGGGCTCTGTCAAACGCTACCTCAAGCAATTTCTGTCTGACAAGCGCGTGATCGAAATACCAGCAATTGCATGGCAGCCGATCCTGCGCGGGATTATTTTGAACACCCGCCCGCAAAAAAGCGCCAAGGCCTATTCGAAAATCTGGACCGACCGCGGCTCTCCTTTGGCAGATATCACGGCGTCGCAGGCTGAAGCGATTGCCGCCGAGCTGGGCGAGGAAATTATTGCCGATTATGCGATGCGCTATGGCTCGCCTTCGATTGAGCAGCGTTTGGTGGAGCTGACCGCGAAGGGCTGTGACCGCATCCTGATCGCGCCGATGTATCCGCAATATTGCGCAGCGACCACCGCGACCGTCTTTGACGAGGTTGCGCGGGTGCTGGGCGAGATGCGTTGGCAGCCCGCCTTACGCTTTATGCCGCCCTACCACGACGACCCGAATTACCTCGACGCGTTGGCCGAAGACCTGACGCGGCAGGTGGCATCGCTCAATTTCAAGCCTGAGGTGATGCTGCATTCCTTCCACGGAATGCCGGAGCGGACGCTGGAAAAGGGTGATCCGTATCATTGCCACTGCCACAAGACCGCGCGCCTGTTGCGTGAGCGCCTGACGGGTCGCCCTGAATGGGAGGGTGTGCGGTTTGGAACCACGTTCCAGTCGCGCTTTGGCCGTGCGAAATGGCTGGAGCCTGCAACGGACGATACTCTAGTTGCAGAGGGCGAGAAGGGCACCAAGCGCATGGTCGTTGCCGCGCCTGGCTTTGCCGCCGATTGTGTCGAGACGCTGGAAGAATTGGCACTGGAAGGGCGCGACGAATTTCTGGAAGCGGGCGGTGAGCAATATGCTGTGCTCGATTGCCTGAATGTCAGCAAAAGCGGTGTCGCGATGCTGGAGGCAATGATCCGCCGCGAGCTTTCCGGCTGGATTTGAGGCTGAAAGTTATTTACACCAGTGTCAGTTGCATTCGCGTACCGGTAACGGTCGAATAAAGAGAGCGTGCTGAACCATGGCCACCCTTGCCAAACCTGCTGAAACCGCCAAACCTGCTGACCAGCCGACTTTCAGTCACTGGAGCGAAGGTATTCCGAGCGAAGCGGAAATCGCACACATCCCCGGTGAAGGGGGTTGGCCGGTGGTTGGCAACACCTTCAAGCAGCTGGCCGATCCGCATGGCTATGCCAGGGGTATGATTGCCAAATATGGCAAGGTTTACAAAAGCTTCGCCTTTGGTGGCTGGAGCGTTCAGCTGATCGGGGCGGATGCCAACGAGCTGGTCCTGTTTAACAGGGACAAGATTTTCTCGAACGAGCAGGGCTGGGGACCGATCCTTGATCAGCTGTTCCCGCGCGGGCTGATGCTGCTGGACTTCGACCATCACCGGATTGACCGCCGCGCGCTCTCGATTGCGTTCAAGCCTGAGCCGATGCGCCATTACTCCGGTGCGCTGAACACCGGGATCGCGCGCGAAGTCGCCAAATGGGAAGGGCCGCTCAACTTCTATCCGGCGATCAAGAAACTGACACTGGATCTGGCCGCTGACAGTTTCATCGGTATTCCGTGGGGGCCTGAGGCGGATAAGATCAACACAGCGTTTGTCGATATGGTGCAGGCGTCGGTCGCTCCGGTGCGCAAGCCACTGCCTTTCACCAAGATGAAGAAAGGCGTCGATGGCCGTGCTTACCTGATCGATTATTTCACGGCAGAAACGCATCGCCGCCGCGCCGAGGGTGGTGGGCAGGACATGTTCAGTCAGTTCGCCACCGCCACGCGTGAAGATGGATCACTGTTGCCAGTTGATCAGGTTGTCGACCACATGAACTTCCTGATGATGGCCGCGCATGACACGATCACATCATCGGCAACCTCGCTGATCTATTATCTCGCGACCAATCCCGAATGGCAGGAAAAGCTGCGCGAAGAGATCATCGCGGTTACGGGCGGTGTCGATGGATCAGGCACGCCGCGCCCGCTTGCCTATGAAGATCTGGGTAAGCTGGAATTGACCGAAATGGCGTTCAAGGAGTCCATGCGGATGATGCCGCCCGTGCCCTCAATGCCGCGCCGTGCTTTGCAAGAATTCGAATATGGCGGATACACCATCCCGGCAGGCCAGATGGTTGGTATCAACGTCCATTGGGTCCACCATTCTGAGGAGTATTGGGACAGCCCCTACACCTTCGATCCCATGCGTTTCACACCCGAAGCGGTGAAGGCGCGCCACAAATATGCATGGGTGCCGTTTGGCGGCGGTGCGCATATGTGTCTCGGTTTACACTTCGCTTATATGCAGGTGAAGGTGCTGCTCGCGCAGTTGCTCCAGCAATACCGGATCAAGGCGGCTCCGGGTTACAAGCCCGAGTGGCAGGCATGGCCAATCCCGCAGCCCAAAGACGGACTGAATGTGGAGTTCAAGCGGCTCTGATATTCAGCGATTGGCAAGGTCATGCGGTTCAAGCCGGCGGCGTCATGCAACCGGCAATCGCGAAACTTGTTCTTCTCTGCCTGTTAACCGGGTCGAGCTTGATCGCTCATGGGTCCAAGGCCGAGGATCTGCACCCTGTCGAGATCAAAGGAGACTGCATCTACTCGGATGACCTCGCCCCGCTAATCGAGCAGAACCATAATTTCGCGATTTGCGATCGCCTCGTTATTCGCCGCGATGACGACCCGGCGGAGCTGACTTTCAGTCATCCGTCGCGCCTGCAGTCTGTCAAATTCCGGGGTGCGTTCGGGAAGGAGGGTCGGTTCGAGGTCTCCGCCATCCGGTTGCGTTCGGCGTCCCGCTGGGAAGACGCGGAAGGTCAGTGCGAGTTCTATCAAACCGGAAGCAATTATTCGCTGGTGACCTGTCTTGTAACCGATGGCCCTCGCTATTTCGTCGTTAATTTCGTTCCGGGTTCCTAGCTTCCATCAGACGCCCCTTTATCAAAAATCCCAGGCGATCCCTTCACGCTCCCAGTCGCCATAGCGCGTGGGGGAAAGCTCGCGCGGCTCATCCTTCAGCGGGTCGACCGCCTTGGGCTTTGGGGCCGGGTCGTTGGTCCAGTGAGCGGGCTTCTTGAAGTTCTTCGCTGCGTCGGATTTTTGTTTGGTCATGTCACCTCAACGCCCGCGCCCTCAGGAGGGTTCCGGCTGGCGCGATTTGTCCCCGCGCGCTAGGGCCGCGCGCTATGGCTGAGATCTCTGGAATATCCGCGCGCCGCGCCGCGCTCAAACTGCTGGATGCGGTGTTGCGCCGGGGCGAGACCCTGGAGCGGGCGGGGGCTGGAGCGATGCGCGGCGTGAACAGCCCTGCCGATAAGGCGCTGGCGCGCGCAATTGCCGGAGAGGTGCTGCGCTGGATGACCGATCTCGACGCTCTGATTGATAGCGCGACGAAGAAAAACCTGCCCGACGATGCAAAGCCGCGCATTGTCTTGCGGATGATGCTGGCTCAGGCATTGCGGCTCGGCACCCCGCCCCATGCGGTGATCGCGACAGGTCTCGACCTCCTAAACGGCGGGCCGCGCAGGCTGGCGCATGGTGTTTTTTCAACCCTGATGAAGCGCGAGGCCAAGCTGCCCGATGTGCCGACCCTTCCGGCCGAGGTCAGCGCCCGCTGGGAGGATATGGCGGAAGCGATTGCGCCGGGTCTGATCGACCCGCCCGAAGTTGATCTGGCGTTCAAGGACATGAGTGAAACGCTGGAACGCTCCACTGCAATGGGCGGTGTCAGCCTTACAGCGGGTCACGTCCGGTTGCCGCGTGGAACACCTGTCGAAGCGATGCCCGGCTATCAGGAGGGCGCCTGGTGGGTGCAGGATCTGGCTGCCCAGATACCGCCGCGCCTGCTCGGGAAAGGCGATGGCAAACGCGCGCTGGATCTGTGCGCGGCTCCCGGTGGCAAGACACTGGCGCTGGCGTCACAGGGCTGGACTGTCACAGCGCTTGACATCAGTGAGAAACGGCTGGAGCGGCTGCGAGAGAACCTGGCACGCACCGGGCTTGAGGCGGAAATCGTGAAGGCCAATGCCCTGACTTACACACCTGCCAAACAGTTCGACGCGATCCTGCTGGATGCGCCATGCACCGCGACCGGCACCTGTCGCCGTCACCCCGATGTGCTTCACCGGATCGGCCCGCGCCAGATTGGCGAGATGACCGAGGTGCAGCAATCACTGATCCACAAAGCGGTGGAATGGATGGTTGCAGGCACCACACTGATCTACGCCGTCTGCTCGCTTGAACGCGAAGAGGGTGAAGAACAGGCCGCGTGGATCGAAGAGACGTTTGAGCTGAAACGCGTGCCGATCACCCCTGACGAATTGCCCGAAGGCTTATCACCCACAGCGGAAGGCTGGCTGCGCACCCACCCCGGCCAACTCGCCGATCAAGGCGGGCTGGACGGGTTCTTTGTCGGGCGCTGGGTGAAGGGTTGAATTCTCGCTACTCTGGTTTACCAATTCAAGGCGGAGGAAACGATTTGACACTTCCATGGTCTTCTTATTCGCAAGTCATCGTAGAGTCTTTTGAAGGTAGGTCTCGAGGGCATCACGGCAGCATTAGATGCCGTCCAGTCGCCGGGAGCGGGTACCCTGCTGATATGAGGGTCTCCTGTTCAAAGCCAATGCGACAAAGCCACCCTGTAGGAACAAAATTCAAAATCTATGCAAAAGTCACTGACCGTGAAGGAAGCCCGCCTTTCCTTTATTCAGGACCGGATTGGCCTTACGAGATCGTCGAAGACTAGCGAACGCTCAAACCCCCTCTTTCACATATTTCTGAAAGCTTTTGCGCAGCTTCATGATCTTGGGCGGGATCACCGCGAGGCAATAGGGATTTCGCTGACCTTCGCCGTCCCAGTATTCCTGATGATAGTCTTCTGCTGGATACCAGGGGGAGGTTTGCGTATCGCCATCCAGCCCCTCAATCGTGGTCACAGCCATTTTGCCGTTTTCCGCGTTCCAGCGACCAATCGCGGCTTCCGCCTCAGCGCCTTGCTCGGCGGATAGCGGGAAGATGGCGGAGCGATATTGCGTGCCGACATCGCCGCCCTGACGGTTCAGCTGGGTCGGATCATGCGTGCCCAGAAACACGTCGTAAATCTCGGCCAGACTGA
>JBARXS010000146.1:0-38293 GCA_049647465.1 Erythrobacter sp. | reverse complement strand
ATCACCGTTCGCTCGCCCATCATCAGCAAATCTCCACTTGCTTGCCGAGATCACTGGAGCCGAAGGCGTGCAAAGCACAATCAGCAGCTTAGCCCCACTGCAAGCAGAGTTTTTCAACAGAATAGGGCCGAATGCAGCCATAACGGTCTGGGCGTGAAAGCGTCTGCTTTCTCGGCGTCAATTTCCAAAACCAGACATTCCGTTTCCCACCCACAAACTGTCAAAACCGACGGAGCGGCGCGATCCTAATAGCGGCCATTGCACGCCACGGCCTTGATCGGACGCTTACATTGCTGGGCAGTCGCCTGTTTTTGGTCCACTCCATTCATCCGGGGCGAAGCCGACTCTGTGCTTTATTTAACATAATTTATGTTATCCGTTCACGATTTTCACTCATATCTAGAGGCGTTGGAGCCGCTTCGAGCGCTCTATAAACCCAGGCTCCATTCATTGCTCGCAAACTATATCTCGGTCGTTATCCCAGCCCAGATTACGAGCCCCGCCAGTCCAAGCAGGAAACACGCTACACCAACTCCTAGCTGCACAGCATGGACCCATACCCGCTTGCGAGGTGCTTTTTGAACGATGTCCTGCGCGTTGCGGGAGGCGCGGAGTCTAAATCCTGCCTGAATGAGGTCTGCGGCTCCAAATGCGAGCAGCGCGACCGCCACAAGGAAAACAGAGATTCTTATCGCTCCCGGAACGGCGATCGCGGAGACAATCGCCGCAATCGTGATCACAGATCCCGTCACACGTGCGAGTTTGGATATCGGGATGATGCGGTAAAGCCTGATCTTGCGACTTGCCCTGAAGCGCACGAGCGGTGTGCCGCACGAGGCGCAGATATGGGTAATGCGAGGCTCGATCCACCGTCCAATGGAGCGCTGGCAACTCGGACATTGCGCGCTGCTCAGGCCCGCCTCCATGTTCATGGCGTTGCCTGCGTCGTTGGCTCTGTCAGGGTCTCTCGATTGTCGGCGGCAATCTCAGCGTCGCACAGCCAATTCTTGAAGCGCGGGTTCACTTTCCCTTTCCTTTGCAGACAGCTACGTGCCGTTCCGCCGCTGGTGTTCCAGATTGTGCGAGAAAGGCCGATCTTCCGTCCGGCAAAGTCCTTTCCTGAATTCCATCTGTGACCTCGATAAGCAAGCTTGCCCTCGTTGACTTAGGCTTGGATTTCGAAGCATGATTGGTTGTGTCTATTTCTTCGGTCGAGGCTTCATTACTCGGTGGTTCGATACTTCCAGCAGGTTGTTTGGCCGCTCCTCGATCAGATCCTGGTCTGGGTGCTTCGCGTGACATTCGCCTGCTTATCTGCGGCGTCAGCGTGTGGAGTGTGTTAGCCCTCGCCGTCGGCCTCTTACGCTTTGGGCGGGGTTGTTTGGTGATCGCTGATCCCGAGCCGTCTCCTCCATAGTTATTCCCTGATACACGGAAGTCAATGATACAGTTCTCAAAGCTGATCATAAATTGCGGCTCATTTATCGGTGATTGGTGCTTTATACCCTTTAGTCTCGATGGGAAGGATGGGGCTGGATTCGAAGTTGCAAGCATGTCTGGCAGGAAACATCGCTCCCAAATGTCAGCTATTCGAAATAGTAACCACAGAAGGCAGCGCGCAAGTGCTTCTGGGGCGGCGCGGGCCTCGCCGCGGTAGCCTAGCTACCGATGTCATGACGTCTTGGACAAATTCTTACTTGGCGATTTTTGGGCGCTAGGCTCAGGACCCATTAAATCACTTGCGCTGGCGGCATTCGATTGATTCAGTAGAGGCACAAAGGAGGTGCTGCTGGTGTCCGAGCTGTGGTTGTTGAGCGGGGCGCAGATGCGCCGGATTGAGTCCTATTTTCCGTTGTCGCATGGGATCCCACGGGTTGTTGACCGACGGATTATGAGTGGCATCATCTTCGTGATCAGGAACGGATTGCGCTGGCGTGATGCGCCTGTCGGCTACGGCCCGCCCAAGACCATCTATAATCGCTTGATCCGCTAGAGCCGCTTCGGCGTGTTCAACAGGATCTTTGCCGAGCTCGCTGCCAAAGGCGGGAAGCCCGATGAGCTGATGATCGACGCTGTCCGCGTCAGAACATTTGGCACAATTCGCGGCGTAGATCAGCGGAGTGTGGGCCTCGTCTAGGTTTGATGTTTAGGCGGCTAATGGTTCCCTCGCATTGCTTCGATCAGCACCACCCGACTTTTGAGTCGCCCCCCAGAACATTCCTGTTAGCATGGTCAGTGCGACGGCCATCAGCAGGGACAGCCCTATGGTTGTGACAGGGTGGTCGAGGACGACATCAGAAGGTTCGCGTTAACCGCTGGTCTCGCATTGGGCTATTCCGGCAGATGGTGCGCCACAGATGGCCTGCGTGCTGCCGGCGGACAGTGTGTTGGAATTAAGATCTTGCGTCACGATCATATCTCCAGGCTCTTGTCTTTTTCGGGGAACGGCAGGTCGGGCGTGCGCGGCTCGGTAGCCACCCGGAGCTTGCCGAGATCCATGCTGTCTTTCTTAACGAGATCGGCCGGAACCACAGGATTGAAGTCCTTGTTGCCCACACCGCCTGTCGACGGCCCATCGTTTTTCGGGCTGTCGACCTCAAGTCGGCCGACTGTTTCGAGCGCGCTGGTCTTGTTGCCCTCATTGCGCTCGATGGCGCTGATCAGACGGTCCCTTTTGTCGGTGTGCAGCGTCATGTCGTCGCGCACTCGGGTGACGGTCACGTTGAACAGCCGCTGGTTGGACAGGTTGGTTTCAGACCCGCTCATCACGGCAATCGCCTTGTCGGTCGTCACACCTTGAGCCATGTGCATGTTAAGCGCATAGGCGAGCCCGAGCCGCTCGATCATTGGGTCATTGCGTTTGAGTTCAATGTCCTCTCCATTGGCAGTCCTGACGCCGATGCCTTTTTCGCTTACGCCAGTGACGCGCGCGAGCGCTGCATTGGCGAGGCCGCGCTCCTTGTCGTTGGCCGTCCAGTTGATCTGGTCGTTCTCGTGGAGCTTGATTTGGGTGCGCTGCGTCAGCCCAAGTGCGTCGCGCTTGTCATTGGGATTGATCTTCTGGGGATCGAACCGCACGGTCCGGCTCCCAACCTTCAGTTCCACCCTACCCTTGGCATCGACACCAAGCACTTCGTAGCTTCCTTGCCGCAGACCGATTTCCGAGACGGCGCGGGCCACTTCGAGCGTCTGCCCCGCCTCGTAGATGTGTGGATAGCGCAGCTCCTCGCGCGTGGTGTTGATGCGCTCCAGCACGCTTAGCGTGATGCTTTCCTTGCCGAGCGTGCCATCTGCGCCAAGGCCGTTCTGTATGCGCTGGTTGAGCTCGCCGCGCGCCGCCCGCCCCGAAGCGAACACCATTGTGCGCTCGCGCTCGTCTTTGGGGAGTGCGAGCCATTCATCTGCGGCCGACTTGATGTGATCGGGACTGGCTTTGAGTTTGTCGCCCATCACCTCCATGGCACTTCGTGCTTCGCCGCGATTGGATAGCGCGGCGATAGTACGCAGCTGGTCGGTGCGCTGGCGCAGGTTCTCGTCCATGCGCACCATGGCGATCCCGCCTGCCTGAGCCATCGCGAAGGCTTTGCCCATATCGATCGATGAGAGCTGTTGGCGGTCGCCGATCAGTATGAGCTTTTCAACTCCGAGCGCGTTGGCGATGCCCACGAGATGCTTCATGGGTTCACTGCCGACCATTGAGGCTTCGTCGAGCACCAGGACCGTGCCATCGAGTTCCCCGCGTGCGGCGTCGTAGCGCTGTCCCTGCCCCGCCAGCGCGGGTTTTGCGTAGGTGTTGACGAACGAGGAGACGGTCTGCGCTTCAATCTTCGCGCCCTCCATGAGGTCTCCCACCATCTTGTTCTGAAACGCCAGCCCAAGCACCTTGTGCCCTTCCTGTTCGGCGACCCTTGCTATTGCCGAGATCATCGTGGATTTGCCCGCGCCCGCAACACCCTGCACTGCGACGATCCGGTCCGTAGAAGTCAGGCCAAGCACGGCAGCCGCCATCTGGCCGGTGTTTAGTTGTTTGTCGCCGGAAGCGGCGTTGATGCGCTCGACCGCGCCTTCAGGGGCGACGATGTTATTCGCAACGCCCTTCCCTTTCTCGATGCCTGCGAGGATCATCTCTTCGGTGGCGAGCGCCTGCGGCGTTGTTACATGGGTGATAGCCCCATCGATGCGCGTGGACTGGCCGGGGATCAGCTTTTCCTGTCCCAGCAGCTGCTCGACGCGCGCCTCGGCCCTCTCGGCTGTGACGCCCCTAAGGCCGAGATCGAGCGCGGTTTTGGTTATCTGCGTGAGCGGGAAGGCGGCTTCACGCTGTTCGAGAATACGCACCGCCGAAGCGACGGCGGCCTGTGTTCTGAGGTCGACCGGCGAGATCTTCAGTCGGGCAAGGCCCTGTGATACGAGCGGGTCTTGCTCGCGGAACACGTCGCCGATCGTGCATGCGATGTTCGATATCGTTTCGCGGATGCGCTGCGCGGTCGCCGGCAAATGATCGGTGGTTTTCTCTCCCGCGCGCGCCTTGGATTCCTCGATCACCTGCTTCCCGTCAAACCCAAGGGCGGCGGCGCGGTCACGCCAGTCCTGGGCCAGCTTGTCGCGGTTCTCGACATTGAGTTTTGGGTCGCGAGTGTTGGTCGTGACCTTGTCGATCGCTGCGTGAGAGGAAAGTCCCAGCTCGCCAGCCTTCTCGACGATTGCTGCGCGGCGCTTGCTGAACTCGTCGATCACCTCCTTTGGAAGGCCGTTGATCTCGAACTGGCCGTGCTTGCCTGTAAGCCGCGTCTCGTAGCCGATTTCGGCCAGCTGCTCGCGGAAATTGGCATGATAGGCCGCGCCAATGACCGAGTTGTTCTTCCATAGCTGGTCGTTTCGAAGCGCCTGCCACGTGCCGTTCGCCATCCGGGTGAGGTTGGCGATGACGACGTGGATGTGTCCTTGGGGATCAAGCGCGCGGCTCGTGTCGTGCGCAAACATTCCGTATACGAGGTTGCCGGTTTTTACCGGCTCCCCAGATTTGGTGCGTTCATAGCTGCGTCCTTCGGCGAACTTGTTCTCGGCCCAGCTCATTGTCTCCCGCACCGCGCTCCAATGGGCTTGAAGGATCCGCTCGTCTCCCGAAACGAGCGCAAGGACACTGGCGGATTTGGCCATCGAGAAGGTGAGGTCCATTCCTGAGCGTCTGTTCTCGGTCTGGCCGATCTTGTCGCCATTGGGCAGCTCGCCGTTGAGGATCTTCTCTAATGTGTCCTTGGTGACCTCTCCGCTGAGGCCGAGCAACTCCGCGCCCTTCCCCGCCCAGGCCGTTTGCTCGGTCGGTTGGGTCGAACCCGCGCCCGCACTGCCGCTTCCGCCTGCACCGTCATCCCCCGGACCATCTCCGCCTGGTCCACCATCTCCGCCGCCATCTCCAACATAGTAATCCGCAGGATGCTTGTCGTCCTTGGCGAAATATTCCGCCGCCCCCGAGGCGGATTTGACCGTTGCCACCGACAACATGGTCAGTCTCCTATCCCGAAGTCGTCATCGATCCTCGGAGTGTCGTTGGAGACGTCATGAGCCCGATTCTGGTCCTGGCCTTTTTCACCAGCGCCCGCACCTTCCCGCGTCTCACGCATGATTTGCTCTTCGGTGCGACCCTGGTTCTGTTTCCCCAGCCTCTTTTCGGTTAGCGCCTGTTTTGCTTCTTCGCGGGCCATGGCCGTCTTGTTATCGGCCTGCTTTGCAAAGCGTGCACCAACATCGAGCGAGCGAGACCGGGGCGCCGCGCCATCTGGCTGACCATCCTGTGTCCCGCGATCCGGTGTGGCTGTCTGGGCGGGCATATTGCCATTGGAGATAGCCCCCGTGACCATCATCGCATCTGCTGCCTTTTCGGCTTCGGATCGCTGGTCTGCCTTTTCACCCTGTTCGAGCGCCTCAGGCTCCCTGTCCTCGGCCCCCTCCTCACTGCGGCCTGTCGGCGGAAGAGACTCAGGTCCACCCTCCCCTCCCTCTTCCGCGCTTTCCGGCCGGCTTGCCGGCTGTTTGGGTTCAGGAGGTTTGTAGATTGATGGCACCATCGAGGTGACACGCAGGAAGCCCGGAGCCACTTCTGGGTACTCTTCCCATTTGAGCTTGATTCGAGCGGCAGGAAAGCCGTCAGGGAACTTGATGAACCCATGCATTGAGGGAAGGTTCGTGATGTCGTCAGGGATGACCAGCGGTTCGATCGCCTTGCGCGGTGTCAGGGTCGAGGCATCGCGCGTGTTGTTGTAGCCATAGCTATAGGCTTCATCCATCTGTCGGACCTCGCGGTTACCGATGAACTCGGTGCAGCGCTCAGCTGACTGGTAGTCGGCTGTTGCGAGGATCAGTTTGGTTCGTGCAAGACCAGCCAGATTGGTGGCTCCTTTTTCACCGTAGGTTTCCTCGAGCTTTGCGAAAGAGTGAATGCCAAGGACGAAAGCACGGCCATAATTCCGGGCGGTCTGAAGTCCGTTGCCGATGGCAGGAAGAGCGTGCAGCGCATTGATTTCATCGAACAGGAACCATGTGCGAAGATCTCGGGTCCGAGGCTGTGCCATCTGTGCGTTGACGGCCGTATCGGTCCACAGCGTGAGCAGCATCTTGGTAAAGTTCATGTCGGAATAGCTCGATGTGATGAACAGGATCGAGCCGGGTTTGGAGGCCTCTACCCATGCCTTGATCGAGAAGCTGTCAGGCTTTTCGGGAGATGGGTCGGGGATGTAGCGAATGGCGTTTGCGTTAGTGTTGAAAACCGACCGGATGGACTCAGCCATACGCGCAGCTTTTTCATCGGTGAGCGGTGCAGCGACAGTATCATTGAGCTTGGCGTGGATGTCCTTGAGTTTTGCCGTCATGAGATGGTGCGCGATGGCAGCATTGGTCATCTCGCCATCGGCTCTGAGCTTCATGCAGATCTCGACGAACAGTGTGCGTGCGGCGTTCTGCCAGAACGGTTCTTTCTCGTCCGGGTGCGAAGGGATGAGCGCGGTGGCTGCGGTCAGGAAATCGGCATAGAGTTCACAATCATTGAAGATGGTCCAGGGCCTGCAGCGTTGGTCCATGGGATTGAGAATGACATCGGTTTCTTCGTTGTAGAAGGCTTCGACGAATGCGTTGGTCAAATCAAAAATAACTGCGTTGTGACCGCGTTCGCGCAGCTGCTTGACAAGCGAGCGCAGCTGGGTGGTTTTACCTGCGCCGGTCGTGCCGATCAGGATGGTGTGGGATTGCTCGAGCCGCCATGGATATGGAATACCGGCGATGACATAAGGCTGGTGGATGCCCAGCTCCCGTTTTTGCTCGCGAGTGAGTATGATCACATCGCGGGGCTGCTGCGGTGGATCGAGGCGCGAGCATTCATAGGAGAACCGGTTGCCATTGTGGGCGCGGATTTCGTCGCGCAGTGTGGCCCGATCAACGAGCATCGCACCGCGCTCGTGGCGCTCTTCGAGGATCGACTTTCCGCGCCTCCGCGAATACTCAATGAACCAGACGCTTAAGGGTGCTGCAAGGAAGATCGCCATGAAGCCTGATCCAAGCAGGCAGCGGATGGCTTTGGATGATGCATGGGCAACGAATGGGTCGGTGGGTATTGCTCCCATGGGCATGGTTCGGATCATGCCGTTCGGAAGCGTCAGGTTGACGATCTTTGCAGGGTCGAGAAGCATGATCGACCAAACTGTGGAATACGCCCGCATGATGACCAGATGCATCTCGACAGTGGTCATTGAAATACTGAGCGTGATTGCGAACGCCAGACTGAAGACGATGGACCAGAAAGCGAGCGGGATTTTGATGCCTGCCAGCCACATCCAGAACTCGTGCGTGACGAGCTGCGAACCGCGTGTGAAGTTACCAGCATTGCGGGTCACTTGCCCGCGCGCTGAATGGTGCTTCACCGTGGCGTCCTGGCCGTTAAAGCGGATGTCATTGCGGCGCATGGAATGCCTCCATGCGTTCTTCGGCAATTGTCTTTAGTTCGCCCGCCACGTCGGCGTGTTCGCGATGGACGATGATATCGATCGCCGCCTGAGTGTATTCGAGCAGTAGGGTTAGGCGCTGCGGGTCTATTGAGTAGCCGGTGAGAGCACCCTTGGCGCCTGCCCTGATCGCTATTCTTACAGCCTCGTTTCGCGAGCAATTGCGCTGCTTGGCGAGAGCATCGATCAGAGCGAGTTCGACGTCATCACACCGAACGCCGACGAGATTCTTTTTTTGAGACATCACACATCCACGTTTGTGGATGGTGGAGCTTCCGCGACCATCTTATACCACCGGTTGCTTGTGTGTGAAAGATAGAAAGGTGTAACAATCTGTTATAGCACTATGGTATTGAAATATAGTCATAAATCAACGACTAGGCCTCTTGGTTACACATAGCTACACAGCTACATATTGTTACAGCATTGAAAACTATAGGTTTTCACCAAGCGGACGCCGCGTAGGGTGTGCAATCCTTAGGGACTGAGAGAGAGATCCTCGGGCGTCTTGGGAATACTTCTCGATGAGGGTGCGGATTTCCAGTTGGTCTCAGGGCCACGTGTGGTGGCCAGCGAGTTATTAATGGCAGCGCAACGCAATCACATACCCGACCGCCTCGCTTTGGCGCAGGCGCTCTCTTTGGCTGAGATCGCGTATGCGCGATCGGTTGCAGCAGTCGCTATGATCCATGTGGTGATGGCGTTATTACCGTGCTTTGCACACTAAAAAAGGATCGGTAGGTGGCAAGCAAACTGGACAAGGAAAGAGACGCTATTCGGGCAGACGAAAAACGTTTGGCCGAACGTAACAAGAAGCTCCTAGATCGCGAATTGCAAGCAAGGGTCTTAGCGTTTTCAAAAAGCCCTCTAGGTAAGCTTGAACAGGATCGATTGGAGGCTTTGTTGGGCCGCGTGAAAGCTCTTGGAATTGATGAAGTTGAGAAGCGACTTTCTGGCGTGACTGGTGGTGGTTCGCCATCGGTTGAAGATTGATCCGTGAAGGCAAATAAATGGGACAGCTTGCTGTTGCTGTCCCATTGACCCGACCACGGGCCTCCGATGGTTGATGCAAGCGTTGTGACAGGCGCGGCGGCGAGGCCGTGTGAGGCACGAATGTGCCGATGCAAAGGCGAGCTTTGCTGCGCTGATAGTTTTTAGATTGGTGACTAAAAAAGGGGGCCGAAGCCCCCTTGATTATTTCAGGATAAAGGCGATGTAGCCGCCGATTGTTCCGCCGATCACGCTTAGATCGATAGCAAAAGAGAGCATCCATTTGATCGCACTGACGTGCGTTTGAAGGCTTTCCCGCAGGCCATCGATTTTTCCTATCAGCTCTGCGTTTGCTTCAGTGACTTTCATGGCGATGCGGCATTCGAGTTCCTCAACTACTTCTGTCGTTTGATCGCTATCGATTTTCGACGACCGAAGTGCTTTAAATAATGTAATTTGCATGCCCATGTAAACCTCCTTTGTTGAATGGGAGTGTCAGAGAGACGGCGGCCGTCAGCGGGTCATGGACGTTCCATCGGAACGCCGCGTGAGCGGGCACCGGGGGGGAGCCGATTTGCAAAGCAAATTGGGGGGAACCGGTGATCCTTGACGCGCGCCAGCGGGCGATCGTCAGAATGGGACGATACGAGACACACATTTTCACCGTTTGTGCCCTTCTCCCGGCGATCTTTAGGATGAGCCTACCCGACGGGCAAAGGGGGTTCGATGCCCCCTGAGCCCGTTCTCGCACGACAGAAAAGAAAGGGAGGCTCCGGCGAATGCCGGAGCCTCCCATGGTCTTCAGTGAGTGTTTTGCGCTGCGCTGCCAAATTCGTCAGGGCGTTGATCAGCGACCCGAAGAATGTGTAGCGGCACTCCTGCGTCCCGAAGTTTCTGAGCGAAATTTGCTTGGACGCCCGAGCCTTGGCAGACGATGGCCTCAACAGGGTTCAGAGCGATGATCCGGTCGTTGCGGATGAAGCCTGCGCTTCTGCCTTTTCTGGTGTCGAGTTTGAATTCGACCAGTTTCACGCCGCGCGATGCAGCCCATGAGCGCGCGATAAGATCGCATCCTTTGTTCTGGGCGGTCGTCACAAGGATCATGTTTGGGATGCGCCCGAGGATGTAGTCTAGCCTTTTCCAGATGATCGCGTCATCGTGCCAATGCGCTCCCCCTGAGAAGGCAATAACTGGGCCCTCGGGAGCGTATTGCTCGCGGCGGCGTTGGGCGCGACCTGCGAGGAAGTCGCGTGCATCGACCACTGAAGCGGTGAGCTTGCTTGAGACCCTGCTGCCTCTCACTGTCGAGAATGGTCGGCCCGTTTCAATGCGGTAGACTTCGGCTGCGTGATCCCGCATGCATTCAAGCGCGGCGCGGATGCCTTCGAGCGTCTGGCACAGTTGCTGTGTTTCCTCCATTTCTGTTGCGTAGATTTCTGATGGGTCGAAGTTGCGGGCGAGCTCGCCGAGCTTCTTTGCGGCATCGTCTTCTCTGCCCTCGATCCGCTTGGCGACCATGTGGAAGCTGTTGCAGAAGCCCCAGGCGAGATCGGCGGCGCATTCCTGCATCCTCGTGTCGCGCAGGACATCGAACATGGTCTGCATCATCAGCTCGACGGCTGCGGCTGATTGATGAGCATTTGGCATCTCGGATTGCTCTGGTTCTGCTACAATACTGAGCTTTGCCATTTCGCTCGTTTCGACGAAGCTCGCTGAATATTCGCCGGTGTTGGCGACAGCGAACTCGTTTGCCACGTCAGATTCGATCTGTGCAGCACGCATCTCGGCAGCGAGGATCGAAAGGTCGGAAAGGTTCGAAATCTTGGTCATAAAAGCCTCCAATGAGTCAAATCGTTCCCACATCGGGAACCCCGAAAACCCATCGGGCCGGACGAGCCGTGTCAGGGACGCAGCGCATCGCGCTGCGCCGCCCTGCGGGCGCGGGGGAGCCGATTTTCTGGAGTGTGGCTGGCGCGCAGCGACACAGCCGCGCTGCTGAAAATTGGGGGGACTGCGATCCTTGACTAAGGGTCGGCAGCCGATAGATTTCGGCAGGTGTTCCTGTGTGTGTGGAAGAGACGTTCCCGCCCCGGAGCACGAGAGACGGAAGCTGAGACGGGCCAGCTTGCTGGCCCGCCCCTTACGGCCCGGCGAACGGGTAAACAGCGGGAACACTCTCAATCTTGAAAGCCGTTCAGCGCGACTGGTCGGCAGACGACGGACTGTCAGGGATAATGCCGCGCAGCAGGCATCACCGCTTTGCGGGCGGCGCAGCCGATCCTTGACCGGGCGGAGGATGTCGAATGGTGCGCTTTCGCGCGTTAGCGCGAACTACGGCTCTAAAGCTCCGACCGCGAACGCCTTCCTGGCAAGGAAAAGCGCGTTCGCGGGTAAGGGCCGCCGCCTTGCCCGAAGGGCGGCGGTGGCAGCAATTAAATGTCAGAACGGGTGGTGATGTCTGACATGGGTAAAGTGTTATTTGAGAAAGTCGGTCCCGCTAGGCGAAGCGAACGATCGTGACCCGAATGGGCTGAGACTCTTCAGGGGCTCGGTGGAGCTAGGTGACGTAGCTTGGCTTGGCGAAGCCAGGGCAGGAAGGAACCTAGCGCAATAGAGCGCGGTCCCGGCCGCAAAGCGGACACGGGAGGCGACATGTCATTGCGGGTTGGACTGGTTTTCGAGAATTCGGATAAAAGGTTCGCCGAGTTCGGGGATGTATTGTCCTGTGGCAGGCAGTTTGAGCAGGCGATTTTTGGGATGGGGCCTCCATTGACTTGACTCGCGGTGTTCCCATGATGTTCTACGGCTTGAATGGGAATGAAGTGCATCGATACCGTGGCCGATCTTGTCCGCCACGGGCTTAACGCAAAGATCGAATGTCAACATTGTCGCCGGGTGGTGATCGTTCCCGCGTCGTGTCTGCGTGATCAGTGTTTCGCAAAGTCGATCCCAATGAAGCTCGACGTGGTCGCGCAGCACCTTCGGTGCAGCTGCGGGCACCGCGGCGCGAGGATCGATGCGACCGGCATTTAGGTCGGCGCCATTCGGGCGGTCACAGGACGTTGCGAGGCGCACCAACGAACATCGGTTCGATGTGGTCGCGGCGATAGCCTGCGAGCCCGCAGCCGATGGACGTCAGCTGAAAGGTGAGATCGGGATGGGAGCGCGCGAAGGCGAGGAACTCGCGGACGTGATGCTCCATGGCACCGAGCGGAAGCGTGCAAAGATGGGCATCCTTGCTGGGGATGGCGTAGCTGTTGCCCTGCAGGCCGATGCCCTGGCCGTAGACGGCGCCACGGTGCTGGCGCGCCCAGAGGGCTGCGCCTTTGCCGTGGCGGCCGGCAAGGTTGCTGCCGAAGACGAAGATATGATCTGTCATGTGTGGCTCGCCGGTGACAGTATGCCATCGGCATAGCGCCATCCGATGATCTGATCGGAGCCGCTGTCGCTGATGGCGTCGCCGGAGATGTCGCGTCAGGGTGAGTTGGGGCGATAATTAGGCATGTAGCGGGCGGTGATGGCTTCGTACTGGCAACAATTGTAGGAAGACGGCCGCAGCGCGAGTACAGGGCGATCTGAAGATGGAAGAGCCTGTTTCGTGGGCAGGAACTGCGTCGTGAGGCTGAGAGGCTTTCTGGACATGGTCAACTCCTTCATGCGGCTCTGGGAAACGCTGCGGCGATTTCGGCGCGCAGGGCTTCCATTTCGTTGAGATGGTGGACGAAGATTGGCCCGAAATGCAGGCTTTCTGCGAGATCGTCGCTGGTTTCGAGGATGTCGAAAGCGGTCGAGCGATCCAGGCTGTCGAGATCGATCCGTTCGAGCATTGCCTCTCGCCGCTGGGCAAAGCAGATCAGCTGGCTTAGCTTGCGGGCAGCGGATGCGGCATTGCGCTCGGAGAAAAGTCCGAAGTCCTTCATGGGAAATCTCCTGATTGAGGGAGGAAGGGGCGACGCCGCAGCGCCGCCCGATCCGCGCTGGTCAGACGAACTGAACTTCGTCGGCGATGATCTCGCAGCCGTAGCGCTGCACACCGTCCTTGTCGGTCCACTTGGAGTAGTGGATGCGGCCCTGGACCGCGACCATGTCGCCCTTCGACTTGTGCTCGGCGAGCGCCTTGCCCATTCCGTTGAAGACGGTGACGTTGTGGAATTCGGCTTCGGTCTGCGTGTAGCCGGTTGCAGGGTCTTTCTGGACCTTGCCGTCCCGGATGACGGGACGTTCGGTGACGACGGTTGCCTGGGTGATCGTGGTCTTGCCGCTGGTGCGCAGTTCCGGATCTTTGGCGAGGCGACCTACGAGAGTGACGTTGTTCATGATATTCCTCCAGTTGTTCCGGCAGCTCGTCCGCCGGTGCCCTTTACAAGCCCTGTCGGAAGGGCTGGGACACCGCGCACCTCGTGCGCGGGGAACCTCAAAAATCGAAGTGGTGCGGGTGCGAGGCTTGCCGAGCAAACACGGTTCGAATTTTTTAGGTTGGCCCTAAGCCCGACCAGAAGGGCATGGGCACTTGGCGGCGGACGTGCTTGGGCGGACGACTCGAGATCAATTTATGACGTTGCGAGAGTGGTCTCCCTTCGCCCCGGAACTGCGTTGCCGGTGGTAAGCCCGTACCCGGCACCGCTGCCGAACGTGTTATTCGGGGACGGGTACGGTGTGCCCGCAACCGGCTACACGTAGATCGAGACGTGCAGCGTCATTGTCTGGAATTGGCGGCGGTTGCAGAGCTGATGCGGTGACATGGCGGAGGTCTTCAGCGCGTATTCACCAAGTGGTCCGCCGGTGTGCTGCGTTATGGCAGCGCAAATGCCGTCGGATCAGCTCTGATCGGCCATAGCGGCGCTGCGGCATTGTTTTTCAAGCTTGGTCAAATACAGGTTCAGGATTCCAGGCGGCGCGACCTCGCAGGACTTCGGCGACCAGTTCGCTTTGGGATGAGCCTGGAGGTGTTCAGAACGAGACATCACCGTTGTCATACCGCTTGATCCAGACCGGTCCCTCAGACGTGTCGATCGTGTCGTCATTGGACATTTAGGCGAAGATTTTCACGATTGCGGCAGCAGCCGCCAGAATGGCAGCGAGTGCTGCTGCGCCCTGGAATATCAGGACACCAGGATAGTACTTTACCTCGAGCCGGATTTTGGCGAGGTCTGCCTGGGCCTTCTGGATGTCCGCTTGCGTCTTGTCGATACGAGCGATTTGTTCACGCAGGTTCAGCTGATCTTTGAAGGAGGGGATCGCAGCCATGGCAGGTTCCATATAATATGTAATTGCTGGGGAAGGAAGTAGTTCGTCTGCGACTAGTCATGGGCTATCCGCAAATCTCCTCCTGCTTCGTCGTGTGACGCGGAAGAACCAATCGCGCAGGCTCGTGCTTTCAGGTTTGTCTCGATCCGGGTCGAAGAAACCGACAAAGCTCTTGATTTCGACATGAACGCCATCTTCGCGCAGGAGGACATCATCGGTCAGTTCGATTCTATTGAGAGTGCGACGTCCGGCATCTCGATTTCCTCCACCGATCACGAACTCATAGGACGTGTTGAGCGAAACGAGCGGTGCGGGATCGAGATTGAGTAGCTCCTCGAGCGTCTCGGGATCTGCGTAGCATGCATCCTGAGATGCTGGCTTGGCCAGTTGTGCGATATCGCGCATATCGACTGTGAAGCGAGGTGTACGCTCGCAGAGTGTGATGAATTTGCGTCGCGCAGTGAAGCCGGAGAACATCCGCAGCTTTCCATCCACCTGATAATATCGCTCCAGAAACCCGATGTCTGCTTCGCTGAGGCCCAGATAGGCGACGACATCGGCGATGCTCTCGTCAGTGGTCCTCATGTGAATCTCACCTGTCGGGAGGTTCCAGCTGCGGCGCAGATGCGCTGGTGGGCCGTCCTTCAGGAGAAAGGCGGCGGCCATTGGAGAGGCGAACAGATGGTTGGGAATGCGTGTTCCATCGGAAGTGCGCACCTGCTTCCAGTTCCTCGCAATCGCGAAGAGCATGACCGCGATGCTGGTGGTCCCGGATCTTTCGCTGATGGCTATGTCGTTGGCCATGGTGAGTTCCTCAATACTGGCGGGATTGCATCAAAGTGATCAAGTGATTTCGATAGCGATTGTCTTGTCGAGGGTTGGCACGAAGCCAAGCTCGCTGAGCTCATCGAAGGTCAGGTCGCGGTGCGTGCCGTCGAAATCCTCGATCTCCCAATTGAGCCAGGGGCGGACGAGTCGTCCGTCAGCGAGTTTAATTCCGCCGATCGTGCCTATCGGCGTCAGTTCAATTGAAGCGTTGCCTGGAACGGCGGTGTGCTCGCGGACATCGATGATTGCGGTGATGGTGGTCATGGCTGGTCCTTCAAAGGGTGGTGCGGTGAGCCGTGCTTGCAAAAGAAAAGGGCCCGGCCCTCGGAGGTAGAGAGTCGGGCCCTGGTGGCACGCAGGCGGGCCAAGCTGGTTGCCGCCTGCGAGCGGGGGTTGGTGTCAGTTCGCGAACTCGGCGGTGGATTCGCCGAGAGTGTCGACTGCTTCATTGCTGGCTCCGCTGGTGTCGCTCGCACCGTCGCCGGTGTCGAATGGCGGCGTTTCGTCTTCCTGCTTCGTGGCGAGCTGGTTTGTCACATCGCGGCGACGCCTTGGGCGAGACCAGACGATGTTGTAGCTGCCGTCTTCTTGGCTGAAGGCCGAGATCGGGAGCGCTTCTTTCATTGAGGGATCGTCGATCCGGCCGTTGAGGAAAGCTTCGCCGGTGCTGTTCGAGAAGAGCTCGAAGAGCGCGCCGACCTGCACCCACTTGCGGCCTGCGGTGAGCGCGTGGATCTCAAAGCGCGGAGCCTTCGGATTAGTGCTCGTCACGGGCTTCAAGGCGATCGTCATTGCGATGTCGAAAGTATCGACGCGGCCGATGAAAACGCCTTGCTCGTTCTGCTTGATGGAACCGATATTCATGATCATTCTCCTAAGATTGTGTCTCGGACACCCTTGTCTTCGACACCTTTCCCATTCCCCCTCCTCTCCTCGGCCCCTTCAGGGCCGAGCAGGGCGCGCCACGCGCGCCCCTTCCATTGGCGGCGCGTTCACGCGCTCCAATGGGCTGTTCCAAGGTCTTCAGGAGTGCAGGCAACGCGTCACGCGGTAAGGCCTCGCAGGTCGCTTCACAGGGTCCTGTCGAGCAATTTTGCGCGGGCTGAGCGCAGAAGTGCGTTCGTCAACCGCAGGATCTGTTTTGAATCGACGGGGCCGGTATCCTCTCCGAGGGTGCGCTGGATGTCGGCTGTGCGTGTCTCGCATGCTTCGAGAATTGCGAGGATTTCATCGCTCGTCAGTCGGAATTCGCTTGCACAGGCGCTCATCTCGGAGCGCATTGTCGCGAAATCGCTGAACTGTTCGCAAACCGGAAAACCGTGCCGATACGCTTCATCGACAGCGGCGGTTATTTGGGATGCGGTGTGGGGGCTTGAGGCGAGGATGGCGTTGCGACTGCTGCCGATAATCGGGCGGAATGGTCCGGTTTGCTCGGTTACGGCACTTGCAGGTAGGCCGGTAAGTCCAACGATGCATTCATCGTTGATGACAAACACTGAACCGGCGGAGACTTTGCCAGTTTGATAGGCCCGCGTAAGTGCAAGCGCCGTGTCGAAGTGAGAGACGATGATCATGTTGCGCCTCTTTTCCTAAGGAAAGGGTTTGAATCCAAAACCAGTGCGTCTGCAAGGCTTTGTTTTAATGTGGTGTTCGGCGTCTCTATTGGAGACAATATCTGTGAAAATTGACGGTCGGACAGACGCGATCAGCTCACTGGTTTGGTCAGCAACCTACGGATCGCACGCTGCTGGTGTTGTATTTTTTGCTTCCAAAGCGCCGATCTCACTGCGGTGGCCGTGCCGAAGGTGTGAAAGAGCTGTTTGGTAAGCGCGCTCGTCGCATTTGCGCCAGGCGGTATCACCTCGATGCGCGGACGGTGATTTCACGGTCACTTCGGCTTCCCTGCGCAGGCGGTGGTTCAGTTTCTTTAGTTGGGTCTGGGTTGCGTCGCGAGCGGCGATCATCCGGACATATTCAGAGGAGCGGACCGTGGCGCTGCCTTTCGTGAACGAGGCTTGGTGTGATTTGCCACGTGCCGTCTGCCGTTTGCTTTGCCAGCGATCAGTTCTGCGAAACATTCGCGCACGTTGCTTCCGGTCGGGAAGCGATTGGCGAGATGATGTCTGTCAAGGATTGGCGCGCGTATTTCGGCAATGCGGATCGCCTCGACATTAGTGGGCACGCGCGGGGGCAATCCTCGTTAGAAGCGGAGTTCGCGAGGCATTATTGCTTCTAGCTCGCACCGTCTGGCGTTGTCGCGTTTTGCGCGCTGGATGTCGGCGGCCAGTCCCGCGGTTAACAGGTGCGGCGCTGTATCAGCTAGCCAGCGTGAGGGTTGAAAAGAGAAGGTTGAGCGGGCTTCAAGCGACACGAGATGAATGAAAGCTTCGCGGTTTGATGGCGCGGATGCCGCCGCTTTTTGGTCAGCGAGCGATTGCAGGACGCAGAAGCTGCACGACAGACGCGTCGAGCGATAGCGTGTATAGGCTTCGTGAAGCGGGATATTTTGTGTCTCGTGAAAAGCGAAGACGTCGCTTGTCGACCAGTTGATGATGGGATGCCAAACGATCATGCGTGTCCCGGCCCGGTGGTTTCCGGGTGCGGCGAAGCGAGTGTCGGCCTTCCATGCGGGTGCCTTGGAGCGTGCGTTGCTTTCGTCACGCCTGATGCCGGTCACCTGGATGATCGTTTGTCCTCGATAGGTTTGTGCGAGATAAGGACCGAGGACCTGGGCTTTCTGCTCTGATGTGCAGAAGCGCAGCGATGCTGATGACCACGGACCAATCAGGTTGAGGATCAACAGTGCTTCGTAGCGGGCTTTGCCTGCCGCGAAGCGCTGCTCCCAGCGAGCGAAGAGATCTCCGCTTTTGCGTCGTCGCACAGTGAGCGGGAGACCAGCAAGGCTGGCCAGCTGCTCGACGGTTGACGGTGTTGTGTTCCATTCTGCCCGTCCGAAATCTGCATGGACGGCTATGTGGCGGTTGCGTGGATGATCGATGGCATCGAGTCTCGGGAGAGTTGCAAACAACGCTGCCGAAGAATCCTTGCCGCCAGACAGGTTGAAAACCACTAGCGCGCCATCGTGCAGCGCGGCTGTGACCTCAGGCGGTATGGCTATTGGCGGCATTGCTGGACCGTCCATGAAATGTCGCTGCGCGCGTGCGTTCATGGCAGGCCTACCGGACGTTGCAGCCATTCGGGTTTGACCGCTGTGATCAGCTTTGCTCCCGACGCGGTGATGGTGACCGCGAACGCCGTCGAGAGGTAGTCGTTTGCCACGGTGGTGGTCCTTGAAGAGAGTTGCTCAATCGGTCGCGAGAGCGCTGAGTGTGGGATCGATTTCGAAGCCGAGCTGCTTTGCAAGAGCGAGCGCACGCCTGAGAGCCGCCGGTTCGACATAGACACTGGCTGCGATGGCATCGAGCGTATCACCGCGTTTTGGGGCGACTTGGTGCAGCTGGCCAGCCTTGGCCGTGACTGCGAATGGCCACGTCATGGCCACGGCGACGATGCCTTCCTCCATCACGAGCAGGAGGTCGCCGGTGGAAATGCGGTCATCGGTCTGAACGCCGTCATAGGCATTGCCGCTCGTCTCGAACACGTGGATTCGATATGGGACGAACGCAAAGCGTTCGCTGTCATTCAGCATGGTGTGTCTCCTTGGGTGTCGTTCCGGCAATTTGGGGATCGAGGCCCGGCGATCCCTTGGGATTGCCGCGCAGCATCCATGCAGTCGGCTTGATCGCTCTCGCCCAATCGGCGAATGATGGAATGTGGCCGAGATCTTCGATCACGTGCTGTTCGCCGATCAGGCGAACAGGAATGATGTGGCTGTCGCTGTTGGTGATTGTTTGGCCAAACAGGACTTCCAGCATGAAGATGCCTTCGGCGTGGTGACCCAGCACGCGGTGGCGTGGATCGGCGATGATTGATTTTGATTGGTCGAACCAGTCATGCAAGGGGCGGTAGTCCTCGACGCAGCCGCCCCACCGCTTCACCGATGAAAGCGCGTGATAGTAGCAGTGGGACACGGCTCAGCACTCCCATTCGTGAGCGTCAGTTTCGGCTCTGACGAAGCGGGTGCTGTGCTCGAGGCCGGCCTTGCCTGTGGCGGTGTCGATGACGAGTTCCCCATAAGCGCCGTCGTTGTTCTCCCAACCCAGATGGTTCTGGGCGATGAGCTCGTAGGTTAGATCCTTGATCGCCTCTTCGAAGGTAGTCTCGACCACTGTCGGTTCGCCTCGCCAGGGCACTTCCCAGCTTGAGCAGGAGATGGCGGGCATCGCGATTTCGGGAACCGCCTCGTCGGGTCAGTTGCGGGGCCTGCCAAAATGATGTTTTCGACGCCGCCTTCGTGTCCCGACCCTTCGTAAGTGACGGTGATCGTGGCAATGCCGTGTGTTTTGGCGCAGGCGCATACGGCGCCCAGCATCAGGCGCGGTGCGTCTTCGCGCGAAGCGTCGGCGGGCTGCGTGTCGCCAGCGATACTCATGCGAATTCTCCTTGGAGTTCGGCGAAGCGACCAGCCTCAGCCGGGAACGCTGCGGTGAGGTTGGTGTGGATTTCGGCGAATGCCGGAATTCGGAACGTGCCAGCCTCATCGGGCCGTCTGCTCATCAGCATGCCGAGAACGACATCTGAGGCACACTGCTTGTGCCAGTGTGGTTGATCGTTCGTGTAGGTGATGGGAGCCGGCATCGCGGCCTCGGTCCAGTTGCCAAGGCCGCTCTCGACGGCGTTGGCAAAGGCGCGCGCTGGTTCGATTGGCGCGTCATTGCCGATGACGAGCGCTAGCGTGCGGTAGACGCCGAAATCGTGATAGTTCGTCAGAGTCTGCAGCTGACAGCCATTGGGCGGCGTTCCGTGAACGGCGATTATGGCCGCACGATATGCGAGAACTTCAAGGCGATTGGCAGCCTCGAAACCGGGTGTCTGTCCAAGCTGCGCGCAGTCTTCATTGGCGGGTGCTCCGCCAAGATCGATTGTAATTGGAATGGGGGTGTCTCCTTCGATCCCGAATTGGATCGAAAGCCCCCTCCCCCTCCCCTTTAACGGCCCGGCTTTGGCCGGGGTGGTTCGGCCTCGCTGATGATAAGGGCCCGCTTTGCGGCTTGCTGGTTCGGACCATCAGCTTGCGCGAGGGTGGCAAGGCGATCTGTCTCCAGCTGCCTCGCGAGGTCTTCGGGCACATCGCAGTACTGCTCGATCAGCGCGATCGCGCTGCGCGGAGTCGCCAGTTCGCCGGGATATGCGCCTTGCCAGATCACGGTGACGTCTTCGCCATCAGCATCAATGGCGATGGCCTGCGCGAAGAAGGTTTCGAGGGGGCGGTCATAGCCGATCACAACGCGATCGATCTGAGTGCATCCCTTCTTCAGAGGAACTTGGCGTCTGCTCATATGAACCTCCCTGGGTCAGTGTTATGGGTTATGGGTTATGGGTTATGGGTTACCGCAGACATGCTTGGTGGTCGCCGGGTCTGCTGATTTGCGGCGCAATCGTCGATTAACGCCATGAATCCCGGTTCTTGGGCAGCAGGCCATGCCTGTCCTCAGCGACCACCTGTGTGGCACCCTGCTCATTCCAGCGCCATAGGACCAGATTGCGCCCGGCGGTCTGGGTGGACGAGTAAATCAGCCCGTCGAAGCCGGCTGCGATAAGCTTTTCGGCCGCTTCCTGGGTTGGAGATAGTCGGTTTGCGTACTGCGGGCCCCACCACGCTTGATCCATCAGATCGTCACCCAGACTGTGCGTTTCCCGAAGGTGCGGGTCACCGTAGTCGGCGATTATCCCACCCGAGACCTGATAACGCACCAGCGTCACGGGAATGAAATCGAGGATTTGCTGGTTGGCCTCTTTCACGGCTGTGAGCGGATCGAAGGACAGGTATAGCGCGGGGCGACCTCTGGCGTTCCACCGGCCACCGTTCTTGGCGGCTCCCGCGCCGCTGGTGGGCATGGAGGCCCATTCGGGCGTATGCGCCCGGTAACAGATGACAGGTTTCATGGCGGGCGGTCAGGCGTAAACGCCGTTGTAGACATTTTCTAGGTGACCATGCACCCAGGCGATGTTGCCATCACGAACATGCTCCATCGCGGTCTTGGTACCCATCGAGACGATGGGCGTATATTTGAACCAGATGATTGCGCGGTCGAGAGAGCCTGCGACCTCGCTTGCGTGCGTCAGCAAGCGCACAAGTGGCAGCAAGGCTTCTTTGCCTTTCTTGCCGAGGGGTTCGGCGGCGAGCGTGTTGCGGCTGATGCCAATGAGTTCAGCGAGCTGCGACAGGGAGATATCGAGCTGCTCAGCAAGCGCACGCGGATTGAGCGAGCCCGTGTCAGACACCAATCGATTTTGAGCATTGGCCATGGTTACATCTCCTTGAATTGATATAGTGCATCGCTTGCGCAAAAGCGAGTCAAAAGGCTCGCCGTTTGGCCTGGCACGAGCGCCGCACAACGTAACGCTGACGATCAATAATCTGATGCGAGCATAATCGTGACCACGCGCGCGGTGATCGACGCGTTGGCAGGGTCTTCGGACCCGTATTCCAGGTTGAGGTCATAAGAGTCGATCTTGAAGAAGACCTTCTCGCCCCTGAAAGTGAACGCGCCGAAGTTGCGCTCGCCGTAGGTGTCCTCTTCGAATCGGTGGCGCCGCATGGTTTTGATGAGCTCGGCCTGTGCGACAAGTCCGCTCGGGGTGGCCAGTGCTTGAACCGCTGGGGCTGATAACGGCAGATCCGGAATTCGATCCCGTGGGCCTCAATCCATCGCCGGATGATGTCGAGATAGTCATAGGTCGCGGGCTTTTCGGACCCGGTATCGGCTGTGAGGACGAGATCAGGGGTCTCGCCTCGCGCGACAAGCTCGATGAGCATTGCGGTGGAATCAACCCCGATTCCGTAAGCGAGCACCACTGGTGGGCGCGGAAGATCGAGGAGGTCGCGGGCGCGGGCTACTGCCGTGGCGCAACTCGGTGCAGCGATCACGACATTTCCCCGGTTCCTGCGCCCCAGTCGTATTCGGCCAAATCGGCGACGATCGGCCCGTCGCAGTCCCACATGATCGATTGGCAGCACAGCTTGCGGGCAACATGGAGAGCGGAGCGGATTGCGAGGGGAACTTCTGCGGCCTCGGTGGCGCCGACATCGTCACAGACATACATGAACCAGCCCCAATCGCCCTTGGCGAAGCAGGCCCAGGGGCATCGGGGCATCCAGTCAGCCGCAGTGCGCGGCGACATGTGGGTGGTGCTTAGCGCGAGCATCAGCGCAAATTCATGCGCGGGCGTCGCCGGGTTCGTCTTGGGGCTCACAGCACGACCTCGTTGGTCGCGGGCGCGTTGGCTTCGATGCGCACGGCGCCGATCTCATCGAACCCGTTGACGATGCGGCTGCTGTCGTAAGCGTCCTTGTCCACCAGCCCGTGGATGGGTTCGCCTTCGTAATCGGCGTGACCCAAGGCATCGACACGCGAAACGCGCCGGGCAACGACGCCGACTTTTCCGTGGGGAACCCAATCGGCCCAATCTCCTGAAGCACTGACTACGACGTAGCGGCCTATCTGCTCCGTGTAGGCTGCGCGGCGGCGAAGGACGTGGCTGTCATTCAGGTCAACGGCCTCGCCGGAGAATGCAGTGTAGCGGTCGGGATGCCATGCTTTGACGCTGGCGCGGGCGTTGTCGATCAACAGATCGATGCCTTTGGTCGGAAGGGATGCAAACTCAGTTTCGAACGCGAGCAGGACGAGTGACAAGTCCACGTCCTCCTCGTAAGAGACGGTGTCGAGGCGCAAGGCCTCCGGCATGGCGGCCTGCCGTTCATCAGAGAGGATAATCCCGCCATGGCTGGCGGTGCGAACCTCCCATATGCCAGGGAGCAGTTGTGTCGCATGCTGGGGCGTTCCCCAGATGCTGTCCCGAGGCAGTTCGCAAGAATGGAATTGGGGCATTCGTCATCTCCTTTGTGGATCTGACCATTTCTCTTCCCCCTCCCCTTTCATGCCGTCCTGGATGACCCGCGCAGCGGGGAGGCATTGTCGAGAAGCTTTGCTCAGCCGATGCCGAGATTGGCTTTCAGGATTGCTCCGGTTCCGTGGGAGTCGATCGTGGCAGCGCGGGCCGTTATGACCCGTCCTGCCCGGCTTAGCAGTTTCAGCTGCTGGCGTTTGACTGCGAGATAATCGGGGTCGGTGCTGGCGATGACCTCCAAAGCGGTCTCGATGATCTCGCCGGTTGTACTGTCGTGGATGTCGAGCACGAAATCGGGCCTTATTGTGCCGACTATTGAGGGAATATCGAATAGCGGACGCTTGAACGCGAGCGTTATGCCGCGCTTGCGCAATTGGTATTGGAGGTCGAGGAGCTCGCAGGCCACCTTGTGTTCATAGGCGTTGTGGACCGGTACGAAAGCGTAGGTGCGTGCCACCGGCTGTGCGAAAGCGCGCAAGGCAGCATAGCCGTCGCGTGGGTTGTGTTCGCCCACGACTGCTAGAACAAGATAGGGCGGACCGATCAGCGACCCTGAATATTGCACGCGGGTCTTGAGATCGAGTTCCTTTCCCTTTCCAAGCAAGAGCGTCGTTCCTGATATGTCGTTGGCATAGAGCACGAGAAAGGCCTGCGGCGCGAGTCCTTCGGGCCATGTTTTGGCGGCCTTTCGCAGACGCGCAAATACGACGTTGCGTTCGTAGGGTTCGATGTGGGTGTAAAGATGCTCGGCGAGCGCAATGCCGGGAGCGATTTCGAGCCTTGCAGCTGCTTGACGCAGCCGCGCAAACTCCGAAGCCATCGTGCTCTTGCGCCCTTCATATTGCGACAATGGCTCGATTTCGGTGACGTGGGCCATATCCATCAGGAGCCACAGCAGACGCGCAAGCCGCGGAATGGTGACACCGCGGCTGCGGTCATCTGGTTCGGCATCTCCTGGCGCTTCGGCGAGTTTCTCCGGCGCGAGGCGGTGCGCTATGAACAGTCCGTCGGGCTCGTTTATAATCGGTGCTTCGGCGGAGCGTTTCTCACGGAATCGCTGCGGGGCTTGTTCGCGAAAGAATGGGCAATCGCGCGCATGTTCGGGACGGCGTTGTCGTTTGCTGGTTAGACGGCGCAGATAATAGGTTTCAGCTTCGGACAGATAGGCAGCTGACATGAGCGGAGGCGGGTCCGTTTCGCCTGTGCAATCGCAGGCGATCCATTGGCCATGGGTGCGCGCTTTGGTGACGATGGTGACGCTTGCGCGGTGGTCAGCTTCGCTTCCCTCGCCTTGATACCAGCGAACAAGCGCGTTGCGCGCCACCTCGGGAACGGGCGATCGGAGAGTAAGGCCTCTCGAATGACGAGGGACTAGCCACATGGTCTCCAACCTATTGCATTTGTTTTTGACCGTCCAGCTTGTTCACTTTATGTTCAAGGTGAAGGAGATGATTGCCATGACCCGTTCTGATCTTGTTGGCCGGTTCGACCTTGACCTGGGGCTTCGTGATGCAAGTCTCGACCCGGAAAATAGGCCATCCCGCCGGATGCTGGCGGCAGCGGCCATCGGCACTGAAGTCAATGATGCTTATTATTCGGCGGTGGAGCTTCGCGAAGCCATTGAGTGGGTCCACGACGGACATCCCGGTGGCAAACTCAAGCTGTCGATGATCCTTGGCAATGAGTGCGATGATTACCAGCGCTGCCTGTATTTCATCCTTGCAGGGCGCGGCATCATCCAGATGCTGAAAGACCTTGACTGGCTGGAGGAGTTGCTTGAGGCGCGCGGGCGGGTTGCGGGCTCGCTCTCCAAACGGGGAGACCCTGTGATGCCGCAGGTCCGGCCTTACGTGGCAAGCGAGCCTGATGGCCCTCTTGTGGCGGTTTCACGTGATTTTCGCGAAGGCCCTTCATGGTATCTTGATCCGCAGCTTACTGAGTGAGTGAGCGGCGCATCGCTGTTTCACCGCATAGCGCAAAGACATAGCCACCGTCGTCCCATTTGGGGTTATAGATCGCTGCACCGGTTTCAAGCTGGTGGCAGGAGAGATCCTTGCCACCAGCCTCGACAAGCGCAAGCGTGCGGCCGAACCGGTCCGTCCCCACACGCCTTATGAGCATTGTTCCCTTTGCGGCGGCGCGCAGACTGCGCTCGCTGGCGATAGGATCGCCAGGGGCACAGATGCGCCCTGCACGGCATTGTCCAGGCTTTTCGGGCGCGTCGATTGCGAGTAGCCGGACACGTTCGTCACCGCAGCGCAGCGTGTCGCCATCAGTCACGCGGCAGTGGCTGATAGGTTCGGCCTCGGGCATCTCGGCTCCGTTCTCGCAGCCGGTGCCTAGCGGCATGAGGGAGGCGCCTAGGGCTAGTGAGATGAGAGGTTTGAGTGGTCCTGGTGACTTCATGCTCGCAGTTCCACTTCGACATTACCGCCATGGTTTTCTTCGTCTGTCACATGGAAGGGTTGCAGTGGGTGGTTGGTGCGGATAATCGCGACAGGACGCCCCTTATGCTCGAAGAGCCGTGAGGCGACGCGGTGCGCGTTCGCTCGGCTACACAGGTCAAATCGTCGCAGGCTGATGGTGGTTTGTTTTTCGGTTGGCTGGCATGTCATGGCGGGTTTATCCGAAGAGCGTCTTGTGGACGCGGGTCTGAGGGATGATGTCGAAGTCCATACGCTTAAGGTTGGCGATACGGTAGCGCGGTGGGCCATCGGCGGTGAGCGCAAGCGAAGTTGATCGGCCCCGTTTTCGGATGAAGAATTCATCGCCTTCATGTCCATCGGTAAAGCGCATTTTCGAAGGCAGCCGGATGTGCATGCCATCTTCGAGCTTGCGCGAGGTGCGCATGAGATTGCGGATGCAACGCCGCCGCCAGACGAGCGCGGATGGGTCCTTGGTCGCATCGAGAAGACGCAGTATTCGTTCGGGGCATTCACATTCAAACGGTGTCGCGGTTTCATCCATGTCCTTGTAGGAGAACACGTATCCGTCCTTTGCGCGCGGATTCCACCGTACCAGCACGATGGCGGCGAACACTTTTCCGGCTCTTCCGTTCTCGATCTGCGCGATTGCGGCGTACCAAACCTTGTTGCGCAGGCATGAGGACGCCACGACGCGAAGGCCCCGTGTTGTCGCCCCTCCAGGGGTCGGTTCGCCTGGCTGGAGGTTTAGTTGTTCGCCTGCGGCGTTGTAGGTCTGCTCATAGGTGAACTGTGCATCCAGATAGCTTTTGGGGTTCTTGTGCGGGTGCATGCTCGAAAGCTGCATGGAGAGCCATCCCATGGTGGTGATCCCTTCAATTGTTGTGGTGCCGGCGGACCAGCTGGAGGTTGCAGTCGCGGCGCAGGGTCGCGGCAAAGCGGGTGATGTTGGACAGATAGTCAATTGGTCCGCGCTGGCTTCGGCCTGCCCAGGGGCCTGCGCGGCCATTGGCTCTGACCCATGCGAGCTCTCGTCCTGGATTCAGGCGGCATGGGTCGATGGTCACGCTGAAATCTTCGGCAAAGAGGGTTATTGCCGGGTTGTCGGATGTGAAGTGCCGGTCCCGGCGGATCTCATAGTCGGCCTGCCCAAGGCACAGAGTGCGTGCGAGTGATTGCAGGGCATCGCGTGCCGAATATTGATACAGGCGGATCCGATCAGGGTTCTGGTTCAACCCTTTTCGAACGAGCGGCACGAGCATGGGAGATGCGCGCAGTTCTGCGATGCGTATCTTGCACGCTTCGCGCAAGGCGGCATCTTCGGGTCGGACGCTGTCGGCGCTTTGTCCTGCGGCAATACGGCCAAGGTGGCGACCAAGCAGCAGCACTGCGGGGTCGGTTTCCGGGTTATAGCCAGCATAGCGCGCTTCGGCGAGTGCATCAGCGAGCGCTGCGCTGCAGGTCTGCACGATGCTGAGGCCATCGGGCTCCAGGGCGCGCTGGAAGCGGAATGGCAGGTCAAGGCGTGTGAGAGCGGACATTTGTGTTCTCCTTGATTGAACACCTGCTCCCTCCCCCTACCCTTTTATGCCGCGCGCTTGAGCGCGGGTGCTTCATTGCTCTCACAAGTGCTGTGAGGTTTGGGCTCACCCTTCTCGCTCGTCTCCTTTTTGCTGCCAAAGGCCTTCAGGAAGCCGAAGGCCTGCTCGGCTTTGGCCGCGGCATGGATGATTGCGGTTGCATCGCCCTTCAGGATATCGAGCCAGTTTGCGATATAACTTGCATGATTGTCGTGCAGCTCGCCCGGAAGGCCGAGATCCGCGCAGACGAGGCATTGCCCGATAGAAGCTACGAGCTCTTCGAAGGCGTAAGCCCTGTCTCCGAACCTTTTGCCGAAAGTGCGTTCAAGCCGGGTTTTTCCGCCGCTCCAGTGAATCGATTCGTGCGCCAGTGTGCTGGCGAAATGATCGTCCGAACGGAAGGCCTCGCGCGGCGGCATCTGGATATAGTCGCCCGCTGGTGAGAAGAATGCCGCGTTGCCGCCATATCGCACGTCAATGGGTAGCGTTGAGAAGAAAGCATCGATTTCAGTGCGATGTTCAGATTCCTTTCGGTCTTCATGCGGTCTCAGAACCGGGTAATAGTGCGCAGGCAGGCCGTCGATCTGGTCGGCGTTGAAAACATTGTATGCTTTTAGGAATCGGATGGCGCGGGTCTGCTCCTCGCCAGTCATTCGGTCCTGTTCGGTTTTCTTGATTTGCGAATAATAGACGCTGAGCGAGGAAGTCTCGCCCTTGCGCACCTGCCCTCCCATTTCTGCGGCCTGGCGATAGGTCATCCAGTAGCGGCTGCTGTAGCCCATGGCATCGCCCATGGCCCACAGGAACAGCGTGTTGATGCCGGTGTAGGCAGTCCCGCAATGGCGTAGCGGCCTGCCGCCGCCAGAGGTGTTCCACGGCCTGACCCAGGGCATAACGCCTTGTTCGAGTTTGGCGAGGATCAAATTGGTGATTTCTGTGGCGATGTCGCGGCGCGGTTTGCCGCCGGGTTTCCGGCGAGTTGATGTGCGAGCCATGATAGGTCTTCCTTTGAATGAGGTGGGCAGCACTGGCGCGTGCCTAAAGAAAAGCGGGCAGCCCGGCTCTGGCCGAGCTGCCCGCAAGGACGCCCAGGAGCGAGGCGTTATTCGGCGGCTTCGAGCGCTTCTTGAGGCTGCTCGGCGAGAACGGCATCATCGCCGCATTCAGGATCAGCACCTGCTTCGCCATTGGCTTCATTCGTGCCGGTGTCGGTTTCCTCATCGTCGATGTCTTCGATGATTTCAGCGCTGGCCACATCGAAGCGCATGGCATCAGGAACCCATGCGAGTGCGGCTTGCTTGATCGCAGGCTCGGTGATGGCCTCGCCGGCAAAGAGCTTCTGGCAGGCAGCGGAGACTTCGGGTTTCTTTGAACCCGAATAGCGACCAGCGAGCGCCTCACCGCCGATTTCGCCCAGAAGCGCGAGCAGCGTTCCCTTGGACACCCGGTCGAAGAAGTTCGTCGAGGTGGGACGCCACCACTGAGCAGGTTCGATCTCAAGGATGGAGGCAAGGCGCGCATGGAGCGGATTGGTGGTGTCCGCATATCCGGGCTTGGCCTCAAGCGATCCCGCGACCGTTATCGCCAGCCATGCAGCCTTGTCACTGTCGTCAATGGCGCGAAAGGCTTCGAAGCGCGCCACGGTGTCGCGATCTTCCGTCCAGCTCGTATTGAGCGCTTCGCGCGCTTCTTCGAGTGCGATGCGGGCATGGGTCGGTTCGCCGTCCAGGCCTGCAATCGGGTCGTTCGGGCGCGTGGCCGTCATCGTCGTGCCGTATTGCCCATAGCCGCGCTTTCCGTCGATCATGGCGAAGAGAGCATAATCGAGTGCAAGCGCGGGGTCCGCGAGGATCGCGGCGGCGAGAATGTCCCGGCGTTGCATGGCAAGCTCGTCCGACAGGCGGGCGCTCAATGGTTTGCCGCCCGGTCCGATTTTTTCAGGCGGAGGGGCTTTGGCAGGTGCTCCAATGCCACCCGCAGCCCCGCGCTCATCATCAGGATCGCCAATCGGGGTTTCGCTGAAGTAGGTCGTTTCGAGCACCATTGCGCCGTCTGAGGCGAGGGTGAGGAAGGTGCCGATTTGGCCCTTGAGCTCATCAGGCAGCACAGTGGGGCGGCGTTGGAGTTCGGCCCATTCGTCATCGAGCCGGTCGTATTCGGCATCGAGCGCTTCGGCTGCTTCTTCGCCGAGACCCTCGGTGTTGATCTCATCGCCGATCTCCTCCATCCGGTTCTGGATAGCATCGGCGCGCTGCTCTTCGGAATCGGACATGGGTTCTTTGGGCAGGTTGACGCGATAGAGACCGTCGGTCGCGTTGTAGATATGCGCGGATGCGATCGGGCGAACCCAGGCAAGACCCTGTTCTTCGCCAAGCCGCTTGGCCTCAGCCTCCATGAGCGCCGAGGCGAGTTCCTGCGCTATCTCCTGGTCGGACCAGCGGTCGCCGTTTTCGCTGAAGAGTTCGCGCTCGATCGTGCCACCTGCGGCGACATAGGCTTCCTCGCCCACGAGCAGCGCGATGGGGTCGTTGGCCTTGAGCGCATCGCCGGCGATCGCGCGGCGGACCTGATCGGGCGTGGTGTAGCCGTAGGAGCCGTATTGCTCGAACACGCGGGCCTGCTTGGCCTGATCGGCGGTGGTCGCGTATGCCTTGGCCATGTCGAGGGTAATGTGGCCCTCAGCGAGTGCCTCGAAGACGGGGTCGGCGAGACCGGCGAGCCGCAGACGGCCGTCGACAAAGCGCCTGGTAACCCCGAACCGTGCGGCAACGGCGTCGATTTCAGCGCCCTCGCCGATGAAGTGCTGGAAGGCGCGGCATTCGTCGGTCGGGGTCATGTTGACACGCTGGAAGTTCTCGGCAAGCGAGGTTTCCGAAAGCGTTGCGTCATCGCCTTCGAGGACCTTGCAGCTCACCTCGGCGTTCTTGTCGATCCGTCCTTCGCTGGCGAGCAGCTGGAGCGCTTCCAGTCGCCGGCCACCGGCGAAGACGGCAAAGTGGCCACGTGGTTTCTTGAGCGCTGTCACCAGCAGGTTCTGGAGGAGGCCGCGCGCTTCGATGTCGCCGGCAAGCTGGGGAATTTCGGTCCTGCCGGACTTGCGCACATTGCTGTCCGAGTGCCGGAGCTTCGAAAGCGGTATCATTCGTTCCATTATCATTCTCCTGGATGCGGTCCGGCGAACAGTTCACCGGACACACCCCCTTCACTCCCCCTCCCCTTTCCTTCTTCAGGTCGTCAGAGGATCGACTCGGTTTTGTGGGAGGTTTGTCGGGCGCCCGTCAGGGCGGTGATGATGGTCTCGGCCTTATCGGTGGGCACGAACAAGCGCGTGCGGTACTGGATTACCTCGGTGAAGCAGCCCAGCGACTTGAACCAGGCGAGCTGGTCTGCGGGTGCGCCTGAGATCTCGATCCGCCAGGAGCCGTTTACGCGCGAGCGTTTGAGCTCGCAGGCGACTGGGCGCACGAGCTCAATGGTGCCGCCGCCTTGCACCGCCCGCAGCATTTCGTCAGTGCCAAGCGGTGCCGCGCTTTCGACCCCGAGATCCTTGAGGAGTTTGCCGACATGTTCCGGGAAGACCATGCGTCCGAGCCAGGATGTGCCTTGGGAGTCGACGATCCTGTTGACTGCGAGATGGTCCGAAGGAAGCGCCGACCAGATCGGCAACAGCAGGCCGGTAGCGATCCTGATGACTTCGGTTTCGACCGTATTTGTGGCTTCATGGGCTTCATCTGTCCATTGGGCTGTGAAGGTCGCCTCGTCGCACGGTTCCCAGGCGGTTTCGAACAAATCGTGCTCGCGCAGATATTCACGGCGCGTGGGGCGCAGCAGTTCGACACGGGGGACAGCCGTGCCGTCCTCGGTCATGCCCGAGCGCGCTTTCGTGCGGAGTGCTACCTTGCCGGATCGTGCGTTGCGCAGGTAAACGGCAGTGTCGTCGCTTAACGCAAGTTTGAGCGCGTGTGCGAGGGAGACAGGATTGCGGCGTCGTGCCACCTCCATCGTCAGAAGATGCGAAGTTGCGCCGCTGACGGGGTCGGTCCGCAGGAGCGTATCCTCGAGGATGATAGCGGTTTCGACCTGCATGGTCTCCACACCGATATCGAGCGTGCCGGCATCGCGGGCAGCTGAGATGCGGGTTTCCACGAGCGCCAGGAACTCATCAAAGATGACATTCTGGTGACCGATAGGAAGCGCGAGCAAGCGGTTAAGCCAACGCTGGATGGGCGGCAGGTTTTCCTTGATGATGCCGTCATCATCGAGGAGTGCAAGCCCTGTGCGTGCTTCGAAATCAGCAAGGCTTGTGCTCTTCAGTTTGCCGGCGACCAGCAGGTGGAACCAGGTGACAAGCGCTGCCTTGGCATATTCGCTCTCAAGATTGTCGGCCGGGTCGAACAGATTCTGCCCTCCGGTTTGACGTTGGCCTCGTGTCAACGCCCCGAGGCTGTCGAGACGGCGCGCAATGGTTGAGGTGAATCGCAGCTCGCCCTTGCAATCGGTTGTGACGGGCCGGAAGAGCGGTGCTGAGGCCTGATGGGTACGGTGTGTGCGGCCGAGCCCCTGAATGGCCCGGTCGGCCCTCCAGCCCGGCTCCAGCAGCAGGTGGACGCGCTGTTCCTGATTGGGAACGTCCAGGCTGGCGTGATAAGAACGTCCCGTTCCGCCTGCATCCGAGAAGATGAGGATGCGCTTGGTGCCTTCCATGAAGGCCGCCGCATCGGCCTGTGCTGAGCGGGTTGTGCGGGTTTCGATCTTCTGGTGACCTCCCGGCCCTGGCACGATGCGCTTGGAACGCCCTGTTACCTCGGCCACCGCCTCGTGACCGAACTTATCCAGAAGAGCATCGAGTGCGGCCTTGATCTGCGGGAGCGCGCAGATGTGCTCAATGAGCTCGGCGCGTGCGGCTTCGGCCTCGGGGTTGGTGACCGGATTGCCGTTCTCATCGGTCATCGGTCTGGAGTGCTGCTCGCCAGTATCGTCGGTGTAGACTTCCATCTGGCGGGTTGGGAAAGCGCGGGTCAGATAGTCGAGGCAGTATTCAAGCGGAGAGACTTCGACATCGAGTTCGGCGCGTTCTTCTGCCGAAAGCTCGTTCAGCCTGCGATTGAGAATCGATTCAGCGGTGGTCACCAGCTGGAGGACCACGGACTTTCCATCGGCCAGATGTTGCTCGACCGCGCTGATGATTGTGGGCAACTTCATCGAGAGGAGCACTTGCCCGAAGAAGCGTTGCTTGCACGATTCAAACCGAGACCGGGCTGCGGCCTTGGCTCCGGTATTGAGTGTGGTCCCGTCAAGGTTATCGACGATGCCCGTCAATTCGAGGGCCGCTTCGAGGTTGCGGTGGATGATCGCCCAGGCATCGGCATAGGTGTCGTAGGTTGCGATCTGTTCGGGTGTGAGTTCGTGGCGCAGGATGTCGTACTCGACGCCTGCAAAGCTGAGCGCACGCGCCATGTAGAGGCCGGTTGCCTTGAGATCGCGGGCGACCAGTTCCATTGCGGCGATGCCGCCGGCACGGATTTCAGTGATGAAAGCCTCGCGCGATGGAAAGGCGGTTTCGGGACCCCACAGGCCGAGCCGCACTGCATAAGCCAGGTTGTTGACCTCCGATGCACCGGTTGCCGAGGCGTAGATGATGCGGGCCTTGGGAAGGCGGTTCTGCAGGAGAACACCGGCAATCCCTTGCTGTGACCCCTTCTTGCCGCCCATCGCTCCTTCACCGCCTGCGACGCCGCCCATCTCATGGGCTTCGTCAAAGGCGATGAGGCCGTCGAAATCAACTCCCGCCCATTCGATGAGCTGCTCGAGGCGGCTGTGATCGCCGCGCGCTGAGCGCAGCGTCGGGTAGCTCACAAACAGAATACCTTCATCGAGCGCTATGGGTTGGTTGATTTTCCAGCGCGAAACCGACTGCACGTCAGCAGCGAGCCCGCCCAGCGCGGACCAGTCACGGCGCGCATCTTCGAGTAGCGGCTCGTTCTTCGATATCCAGATGGCGCGGCGGCGTCCCTGCAACCAGTTGTCGAGAATGGTGGCAGCGATCTGCCTTCCCTTCCCTGCCCCGGTTCCATCGCCAAGGAAGAAGCCCTTGCGGTAGGATTTGCCCTCTTCGTCGAGCAGGAGTCCCACGCCTTCAGGATCGGGTTTGAACTTGCCCGGCATCCACTGGCTCCAAGCGTGGCCTGCATAGACGACGGTTTCGAGCTGCGAAGCTGAGAGCATGCGCTCCGCGACGGTGCGTTCGGGCAGATGTGGGATGTGGTGAGGGATGGGTGCAGGGATCGAGCCCATGGCGACCGATTCCACAAGCGCTGTGGGGTGTTCTCCGGCTGTGTGGAAGCTGACGCGGCTTGGCCGGTAGGGAAGGTAAACCCCGGCTTGTTCTAGGAGCGGCGCAGGCGTTTTGAGCGCGCTGTAAGCGACGGGCAGGACGTCGTTTTTTGCAGGCGCACGGAATATGCGCGGGGCGGTCGGTTTGGCCCTGCGGGTCGCCTTGAAGAGCGAGATGGCTTTCGGCGGGGTTGGCGGCTTGGGGCGTTCCTCGAGCAGCGCACTGCGAGGCACGATCGTAAGATTGCCCACCAACTCGGAGACAGTCCTGCGATGGACGGTGGCGGGGACACGTCCACCCGGCACCTTGTCGAGAACGTAGAGTCTGACGGCAATGCTCGTCCCATGCTTTATGTAAGCCTGCTCGAGGCGGAGCGAGTTGCGCACCGAAACCGGGGCCAGCGTGGCTTCGACGGCGTCGCGCATTTTGGCCGAGGGGGCAAACCAATCGGGCATGATGGCGACGAGCCGCCCGCCGGGGCGCAGATGTGTAATTGCAGCTCCAAGGTGGCGAACAGCAGCGAGGTGATCGGCTCCGCGGCCTAAGGAGCGCGAAAAGGGCGGATTCATCAAGATGAGGCTGGGGCGGGAAGTCGCGGCCAGCGCGCTGGGGATCATTGCTCCGTCATGGTTGGTGATCGGTATGCCGCGAAAGATATCGGCAAGGCGGCTGCGGCGCTGTGCGTCGAGTTCGTTGAGCTGCAGCTGTGCAACGCGCGGAAGTTGGGCGATAAGGAGGCCATTGCCCGCGCTGGGTTCTAGGACGATGTCGTCAGCCTGAGCATTTGCGAGCATCACCGCGACTGCCGCAAGATCGACGGGTGTCGAGAATTGCTGCCAGTCGAGCTGGTCTTCGCTGCGCACCGTCTGGGTTGGCAGCGCCGCTGCGAGCGCGATGGCTGTGTTTAGATCGTCATCTGTGAAGGTGGTGCGCTGCTGTGCAGTCAGGCTGAGCGCAAGCGCGTGCTCGAGCACTTCGAAACTGTCGCGTTGGGTCCATCGGCCGCTGGCATCGTTTCCTCCAAACGCGCTCGTCATTGTCTCGTTCATCATCGCACGCGTGATGGTAGTGCCGTTGTCGATCAAGATGGTTAGCGCGCGCGCGGCGAGCTGGGCGGGTGTATGGCGCTGGGCAGCGGCCTCGAACAGATCTGTCATGGGGGTCTCCTGGGTCCAGCTCGCTTCATCATGGGCAAGCCAACCCCTTCCCTCCCCCTTCCCTTTAATCTGGCCTTGGGACCGCTCCCCAGTCCGCGTAAGCGGAAGGCGGCGGCATCCGCCGGATTGTGAGACCCTCACGCGCATGGGCCTCCGCGGCCTTGAGGCATGCACGTCGGCCTTCGGGATCGTTGTCTTCTGCGAGGATCAGCTCCTCGATCCAGTTTGGGAGCTTGAGTAGATCGAGCCGTCCTGCTCCAAGCGAGGACCATGCGGGGATGCTATGGAGTTCAGCGAAACGGGCAGCGCTCTCGAAGCCCTCAGCGAGTGCGAGGATCTTGCCGGGGCGTCGGCCTTGCCAGCTTGCCCCTTGCGGGTTGCCGATCATAAGTTTGGTCCGGTAGCCTTGTCCCTTTGGTTTCAGAAAGATGCGCTGGACCGCCTTGATCTCGCTGCTTTCGCGCAGACCTACGAGGAGCGCTGGCTCGAACACCGTGTAGGGCTTTCGGCCTTTCGGACAGCGAGCGTGATAGCGCAAATCCTCATGAAGTTCATAGATGCCCCGAAAGCGACAATAGGCTTCACCCCATGTGCCAGCGGTCTCGGTCCCCTCTGACCAGAGTTTTCGTGCGATCCTGGCCGAATTGTACGTCTGTGCAGGCCCGTCCGGGAACGCGTATGTCTTGCCCGGAACGATCGTTGCAAGTTCGCGCAGCACGTCCGCCGGTTCGCACCCGGCAAAGCAATGGACGAGGATACTCCGGTCCCCTTGCCGCAGCGATAGACTTGGGGTTCCATCTGCATGCGCGGGGCAGCGACACATAGCCCTGTTGCCGGACCATGTCCCGCCGAGTGTGCCGACCAGATCGACCAGATACTGGGAGGGGGTTTGGGTTGTTAGAGGCATCACAATCCCTTTCGTGTTGCCCTGTCCTTCCCTCTCTTCTTTTCCCCGGAATCCATAAGGCAGAGCAGGCGTTCAGTTGCTCGCGATCAGCGAGAGAACAAGGCGGAATTTTTTTCCCCGATTGACACCGGAGGCCCAGTGCCGATGCTTCGTTGCGGAAGGGAATCCGATAATGTTCATGCGAACCATTGCCGCCAGCCTTGTGGCTTTGTCGTTGCATGGCGGACTTGCGGCCCAGCAGGCTCAGTTACTTGCGTTCGACGGTTCACCGCAAGACGTGGTTATCAATGTTGGCCCGGTCAAAGCACCCGATCAGGGAGGCGTTGAACCTCGATCTTCCGATTTGTCCCATGCTCTGGCCGCGGATTTCTCGCAGATCGGTTCGCCTGCCTGGGATGAGCCGGTTGCGCCGGTATCTGCCATCAGCGTTCCCCATTGGATGAGAAGCGGAACAGCAGCGAGCTTTGGTTCTTCATCAATGCCTTCTGTGCCGATGACGAAGGGCTGCGGGAATACTTCGTATCGTCCGCGTGGTGATCTGCCCAACGCTACCGAGGCCCGGCGCGCCCGGCTCTTCCCGGTTATTGCAGCGGTCGCTTGTGAGCATAGCATTCCGGTCGGCTTATTCGATGCGCTGGTCTGGCAGGAAAGCCGCTATCAGATGGACGCGCGCTCGCCGAAGGGCGCGATTGGTTTGGCGCAGTTGATGCCAGGAACGGCGGATTATCTGGGCATTTCCAATTCATGGGATGTGGTCGAAAATCTCAGGGGCGGAGCGAAGTATCTGAGGATGCAAATTGATGAGTTTGGCCGGTACGATCTGGCTCTGGCAGCATACAATGCTGGTCCGGGGCGCGTTCGTCCGCAGATGAGAATTCCGCGCATCCGAGAAACCATTGCCTATGTTGAGTCGATTACAGCTGCATGGGTAAATACGGAGCGCTCGCGCCTGGCGCGCTCTGCTCCAATCCCAAGCCCGATCGTTCACGGTTGGAGTCGTTTTGCAGCCGTGGCCAAATATTCGCCGACGATTGTCGCAAATCCGAGGTGATTGGACTCCTCTTCAGTATGCTATGATAGCGCCAAGCATTGATCAGCGAATCGATCGAACCTTTCAACAGGCTCGCTCATCACAGAGTCTTTGAGCAGTCTTAGTTTCTTCGCACAGCCGCATGCGGACTTCAAATGCCTGGTTTGGCCGCCTTCCAAAAATGTCCATTGATTTCTGGCGCATGGATGCACCGAGGCTGTTGGCCAGGATTGGACCGGAATCAATCAGCAGACGCTGGTGAAAGCCGCGGCCCGGCCAGCTTTCAACAGGCCTCAAGGTATCGGGAGATTTCGGTTTGTTTTGAAGCAGAAAGCGACTTGTTTCGGCACACCTGCAGGTCAGAACAAATTGGTTTGCTCGCACAGATAACGTCCTTCCGGAACGATCGCAGCAGAGAATGGCCGTGATTCTTCGGCCATCGGCTTCCAGTTGAACTGCATCTGCCGCTATCAGTAAAAGCTTGCCCTCAGCCTTGAATGTAACGATGAAATGCTGGCCGAGATCCAGGGCTTTGTTGGGCGCCGAGTGCGCGAATTGCCACACTTGAGGCTCTAGGCCGGTGCCCAAGGGCATATTCGCCAGAGGCTGGTCATCGTCTCATCGACTGCAGGAAACCTCAGATTGTCAAATGCTGCTGCATAAAAATGCTCCAGCGCAATGTGCGAAAGTGGCGAGGCCGAATAGTTTGGCGATCGTATTGCAAGCAGGTCCACCCGGTCTGACGGGGGCACACCGTCCGGACCATAAGGCACCTATGCCTTCAACGACCCGGCACCGAAGCGAATGAGTGTTTATTGGCAAGCCCGTGGTCTCAAAAGTGAAATGCTCCTCCTGACCAGGATTGCGAGCAAGGCTTCGAGCATCGATTGAAAGGGCGTCCCGCTTCAGATCGGGGGCAAGTGCCAGTCCGCTTCCGCCTGCTCAATGATTGCGATATCCGTTTGAAGAACCGAAAACGGAAGCGTGTTAGTCAAAAGGATCATGCAAAGCAGCGAGCCAAAACATTATCTTCAGCCTGCAGAGACTGCCTCGCGGAACGTTGAAGGCATAGGCGTATTCTGTCGCCGGGCTGAGGGCGAAAGTGCAAAAACCTTCGTGTAATCTACGCTGGCCTCTGGCCACATCAGCTAGGTCGAACAAGAACACTGGAGAAAAAGAAATCGCCAGCCTCTCAATTCGTGTGGAAAAGCGCTCTGTTTGGCTCGACCGAGGAGATAGTCCTCCATTCAGCTTGCCGCCCCGCTCGGTGTGCGTATTGGCCTTACAGCCCGCTAACCACGCAACCGGTAGGCCACTCCGATGCGACTTTTTGCGCTGGCGCGTCGGCGACGAATGGTGTTTGCAAAGCGCTGAGCGCGAATAGGATCAGGAAAGCTGTTGCGGATAGATTGGCCTTTGGTGCCAATCCGGCCCCATTGCCGCTCGACGATTGTCCAGCCAAACAGATCTTGGGTGATTATGAGCTGATAGTCACGCGCAATGCCGCGTTGGGGGTCTACCGCCTGCCAGTGTTCGTGACATACATGGTTTTCGGTCATGCGCTCAGTATTGAGTCCATCCCTCAGCCACGGTCCAACGCAAAAACTGAATCACCCGCGGGCCGGTGATGCATTCACTCGATCACCACCGAAAAATCGACAAGGCGCAGAGTTTGCTGAGAGTACACGCTCGTCAAGTTACTGGTCCGGTGAGAATGACGCTAAACTGTTCGCATCCATGCGGGACCCAAAAATGACCGCGAGCAATACTTCTGGGATGTTCGCAGATGCTTGTACGCCAGAAAACTCGTTCGCTCGGCGCATATCTCATGC
>JBARXS010000145.1:0-5819 GCA_049647465.1 Erythrobacter sp. | reverse complement strand
ATCGCCTCGTCCAGTTCCGCATCCGTGGGGGGACGGCCCATCGTGCGTTCAAACTGTCCGGCCAGCCGAACCTGCTCGGCATCGCCCACTGTGATGGTGCGGTCTGCCGGATCGACTCCATCTGCCGTGAAGAGCGTCAGCCCCGCAAACAGGACCGCGCCCGCGAAGAGAAAATGGACCAGCGGCTCGCGCGTCCAGCCGGGTAAATTCACACTGCCCTCACAATACTCAGACCGCAGATTTTACCCAGATCGGCGAGGAATAGGCCCGCTCTTGCGCCACGGCATCTTCCATCGCCTCCGGTGAAAGCTCTATCCCGAACCGGACCGCATCAAACATCGTCCAGCGCGGCGTCGGAATTTCGAGCACGCGCACATAATAGAATGCGTTCGCGCCAGCTTCGTAATCCGGATCGCGCCATGTCGTGCGCAATTCCGCGGCACCAATGGAGTTGGTGTAGGTCGCATCCTCGCGGTTGACGGTGTCGCCCACCGCCGGGACTGTGCCGCCGCTTTTGGCGCGCTTGTCCATATCGCTCCACACCACGTCATAGACGCGCTCCTGCAATTCGCCGGAGGCATCCAGCCAGCCTTTCTCGATCTGGACCCGGTCAAGGTTGGCGCCATCAGGGTCTTTGAGTGCGCTGATCAGGAAGCTTGGCGCTGCGCCGGTCGCGGTCAATTCGCCGCCCATCGGGACGCCGCGCGTATAGCCTGCGCGCACCCAGTCGCCTTCCCAATCGGCATCGGTGAAATCGAACCCGCCAAAGATGCGCACGCTCATACGCGGGCCGGTGGTGGCATAGACTTCACGCCGCGCAAACGCGTCAAAGATTTCCGCCCGCGTGTTGCCGCGTGCCCATGCCGCGGCATAGCCTCCCGCCAGATAATGCCAGCCGAACCGCCCGATGCGCGTGCCGAGATTTTGCGGCGTTATGGAACGATCATTGTAGGAAGGTTCGTTGCTGGTGTGCTTGCCATAGAAATTGTCTTCATCCCCCGTGGCCAGCGCGGTGTGACTGTCGGTCGAACCGATCATGCCGAACGCATACGGGTTCACGCCCAGCTGCGCCTCAAGGCTCAATCCCCGCTTCAACGCTTCGCGCACATAAGAGCCCGCAAGCATGTCCGGCTCTGTCTTCGCGGTAAGCGGGAGGTTGCCCAACTCCCAGCCCTGCACGCCGAAACCGGCCATCTCGTCATTCGGGGAAAGGAACGGGTGCGTCTCGCTGTCGCCTTTGATCTGGGTGACTTCGACGACGGGTTCCGCAGCAGCGCGGCGCGCGGCATATTCCGCCGTCATGGGGGAGCCGTCGGCCATGGTCATCTCAAACATCAGACCGTTCGAAAGGTTGGAGTTGTGCGGGATCGCCAGCACTTTGCCGCCGGTGTTCTCCTCATAGGCGGCCATGCCGTCCCACAGCGTTTCGACCGTGGTGTTGATGCCCGGCACCGGCATGATTTGCCGTGTCCTGTCACTGCCATCGCGAAACATCACGACACGGTGGAGGTTGTTGCCATCCGGCATTGCGGTCCATTCATAGCCTGCAAAGGCGGTGAATGTGCCCGGCTCGTTATAGCGGTCCAGCAGGCCCAGCTGCGTGTTCCAGATATCCTCGGCCCCCTCTGCTGCTGCTTGGGGATCGCTAAAACTCTCAGGCAATTCGTCATTCGCCGCCGCCGTGATCAACTCGCCAATGGCGAGCGTCGATTGCTCGGGGCTTTCGTGCATCATGTCATACCAGCGCAGCACGGTCTCATCGCCGATCACCCATTTCACATACCAGCGCGGCGCCTCGTAAAGGCGGCGGGTCGCGCCCAGACCATCGGAGTGGTCGGCAATGACGAGGAAATCGAGCGGGCGTGCCAGTTTGGCCTTGCCGCCCGTGGTCGCCGTGATCTCTTCACCGCGCGCAAATCTCAGCGCCTCTTCCGGGCCGAGGCGCACGCCAAAGCCAAACGCGTCGACCGAGTTGCTGGTGTGCAGATGGGTGTCACCCCAATAGGGGCGGTCGGGAAACTCGGCGAGTTCGATTGTGTCCTCGCCAGTCCCCGTCTGGCTCGCATCCAGAGCCGGTTCGCTGCTGCAAGCGGCGACAAGCGCCGCAAGCGAGCCTGCCAAAGCCAATGCAGGCACAGGCCGTCCCATCGCGAAATGCATCGCACCCCTCCTCATCTCTCTCCGCCGAGGAATGTGCGCAGGATCATTACCGGTCGTCAAGCGACCCCGATGAATTCAACTGGTGCGTTGCAACAATGCCGAGCGATCACAACGGCACACCACCTCGTCGCGCTGATTGAAGAGTTCATGGGTGAAGGTCACGATCCCCGCTTCGGGCCGCGATTTACTCTCCCGCAGTTCCTTCACCTCGGTTTCCGCGCGCAGAGTGTCCCCGATAAAGACCGGCTTGGGCGTGACGACATTGTTAAAGCCCAGATTGGCGACCAGCGTGCCAAGAGTGGTGTCCCCCACCGAAAGCCCCACCAGCAATGAGAAGGTGAAGGTGGAATTGACGAGGATCTGGCCAAATCCGCTGGCCTTCGCGGCCTCGACATCCAGGTGCAGCGGCTGCGGGTTATGGGTCATCGTGGAGAACAGCAGATTGTCCGTCTCCGTCACCGTCCGGCGGATATCGTGGGTGATCCGGTCACCCACCTGCCATTCATCGAAGAATCTGCCAGCCATCAGCCCGCCTCCTTCCAACGCGCCACCACATCACTGCCGTCATCTGCGCTCGAACGCACCGTGCCCGGCGTCCGGCTGAACCGTGGAGCAGGCGCAGTGTGCCACTCACCATCATGCTCCACATAGGCACCGCGCGCTTTCATATGCGGGTGATCGCGCGCTTCCTCGACATCCAGAACGGGCGCGAAGCAGGCATCGGAACCCTCCAGCAATTCGCACCACTCGGCCTGCGTTTTTGTCTTGACCAGAGCCGCCATTTTCGCGGTGTACTCATCCCAGTTGGCCGGGTTCATCTGCCCTTCGGACAGCTCAGCGGGAGCATCGGATTTCGCCAGCAATTCGGCATAGAATTGCGGCTCAATCGCACCCAGCGAAATCTCACGCCCATCAGCGCATTCGAAACAGCGATAGAAATGCGCTGCTCCCCCCAGCATCCCCTTGCCGCGTTCGGTCGTAAGATAAGGTCGCCCGCGCACACCGAAGAAAAAGCTCATCAGGCTGGTCGCGCCATCGACAATCGCGGCGTCAACCACCTGCCCTTTGCCGGACCGTTCGCGTTCAAGCAGGGCGGCGAGAATACCGAATGCGCAATACATCGACCCGCCGCCAAAATCGCCAACGAGGTTTTGCGGAGGCACGGCAGTATCACCCGCGCGGCCCACGGCGGATAAGGCGCCCGTAATCGCGATATAATTGATATCGTGCCCTGCGGCTTGTGAAAGCGGACCGTCCTGCCCCCATCCTGTCATCCGGGCAAAAACCAATGCAGGATTGACTTCCAACAATGCGTCAGGCCCGAGGCCCAGCCGCTCCATCACGCCGGGGCGAAAGCCCTCCAGAACCACATCGGCATGGGCGCAGGCTTCGCGCGCAAAGGCAAGACCCTCTGCGCTTTTCACATCGACCGAAACACGGTGCCGCGCGCGCTCCACCACAGGATTTGTGACCATTGCGCCCGGTCGTGCAATTGTCACCACCTCCGCGCCCAGATCGGCCAGCAACATGGCGACATGCGGTCCGGGACCGATCCCTGCAAATTCGACAACTTTCAAGCCGGTCAGCGGCCCATTTGAATGCGACCCATTGGATCCTGTCATCGTGTCACCTCCCAAAATATTCCAAGCTATTTTGAGCGGCTGTTTGGCGCGTGGACGAAGTGAAAACAACCCTGCCCGCGCACCTGCATTCCGTGGCGCAAGCTTCGGCGATCGACCGTCGCCCGGGTCAAGCGGGCTATTGTGCGTTGCACCACACACACCCGCTTGCTACGCGCCAACACTTACGGTGCGAGCCGGATTGGCGGAGGGCTACGTTGAAGATTGCAATTTTCGGGTTGGGCTATGTTGGCTCAACCGCAGCTGGATGTATTGCCAGCCAAGGTCACACCGTCATCGGGATCGATGTCGCCCAATCAAAAGTGGATGCGCTCAATTCCGGGCGTGCGCCGGTTTATGAGCCCGGCCTCGCAGATCTGATTGAGGCAGCGCACAAGGATGGGCGGATCAACGCTGTGACCACCCTGACCGATGAGCTGGATGATGCAGACCTTGCCATTGTCTGTGTCGGCACGCCGAGCGGTGTCGATGGGGCGCATAACATGTCTTACATTGCGCAGGTCACGCGCAACATTGCCGAAGCGCTGAAGCCGGACCGTGCAAAACCGCTAACGCTGGCCTATCGCTCCACCATGCGGCCCGGATCATGCGAGAACATCATCTGGCCGATCATTGAAAGCGCGCTGGGTGATAAGGCATCGGACGCGGTCGAGCTGGTATACAACCCCGAATTCCTGCGCGAAGCCTCCGCAATCGAGGACTACTTCAACCCGCCCAAAATCGTGATCGGCACGCTTGCCGGAAAGCCGTCTGCCAATATGGCCGCGCTGAATGAGGGTATTGAAGCGCCTGTCTTTGACGTCGGCCTGCGTGAGGCTGAGATCACCAAATTCGTCGACAATTCATGGCACGCGGTGAAGGTCGCCTTTGCCAATGAAATCGGACGGGTGTGCCAGAACCTCGATATCTCCGCGCGCGATGTGCATGCGATTTTCAAAAGCGACACAAAGCTCAACATTTCCGCCTATTACACCCGCCCCGGCGGCGCATTTGGCGGTTCATGCCTGCCAAAAGACGTGCGCGCGCTGCAATATATCGCGGCGGATACCGGCTCTGCGACGCATCTGGTGGACTCGCTGATCCGCTCAAACGAGGCGCACAAGCATCACCAGTTCCTGCACGCCACCGAAGGGCTGGAGCGGGGCGCGAGAGTGCTGTTGGTGGGCCTCGCCTTCAAAATGGAGACCGACGATCTGCGCGAAAGCCCGGCGGTTGATATGGCGCGCAAGCTGCTGGAGGCGGGCTATGATCTCGACATATACGATCCGCAGATCGAGCCGGAAAATCTGGTCGGCCAGAACCTCGGTTATGCCTACGCATGGCTGCCGAAAATCGATGATCTGCTGGTGAGCAAGGAGCAGGCCGAAACGGGCGAATATGCGCTCGCGATCAGCACCAACAGGCTGATCGACACGCTGGATGTGAAGGCGGCAAAACTGGTTGATGCGAGCAGCATCCCTTGAGCGATCAGGCCATGAGCAGTTCTAAAGATCTGGCCGCCGCTGCCGAAGAGGGCATCCCCAAGGTTATCGAAGGCGAGCCGCTAAAAGGGCGTCATGTTCTGATCGTCGTCGAAAACCTGCCACTGCCGTTTGACCGGCGGGTGTGGCAGGAGGCGCGTACCTTGAAGGCCGCGGGCGCAGCCGTCTCGATCATTTGCCCGGTCGGCAAAGGCTTTGAAAAGCGGCACGAGGTGATCGACGGGATCGACATCTATCGCCACACGCTGCCACTCGAAGCCAGCGGAGCCATCGGATTTCTCGCCGAATATGGCGCGGCATTGTTCTGGGAGACGTGGCTGGCGTGGAAGATATTCTTCAAGCGCCGGTTTGATGTTATTCAGGGTTGCAACCCGCCCGATCTGATTTTTCTTGTCGCGCTGCCGTTCAAGCTGCTGGGCGTGAAATACATCTTCGATCATCACGATATCAATCCTGAGCTGTACGAAGCGAAGTTCAACAAGCGCGGCTTTTTCTGGCAGCTGATGGTGCTGTTTGAGCGCCTGACATTCAAATTCGC
>JBARXS010000144.1:0-13247 GCA_049647465.1 Erythrobacter sp. | reverse complement strand
CCTGTATTATACCTGGTCCAAGGAGTTCATGGAGGCTGGCAAGCGCAGACTTGCCGGTGACACCGCTCGTGCAGCGACCAGCGATGAGGTGAAGGATCTGCGTCATAAAGCACGCGACCTGAAGGAGACCGATTTTACCTACTTCAAGATTATCGGTTGGGGATGGATGTAGGCAGGATGACCAAGAAGGACAGGAGCATGTGACTGACCAACAGCTCGGTCCAGTCTACCGGTATGGTGAACCCGAACATCGATCCAAGTCCGCGGTTTAGGCCCAGCACAAATCCCGAATTGATGGCCGCGAAAGGCGGAATAATGAGCGCGTACTCAATCGCAAAGGTTTGCTTGCCCGCTAGTTTCTGGACCACTATTTCGAGAATCCACCAGATTCCAAATCCCCCGATCAGGATCGCAATCCAATAGATTGATCTCAATATCGGATCGAAGGTCAGATAGGTTCCATAGGGCCCGGTCAGGCTTGCGCCGACCCCAAGCACCAACGCCAAGAGCAAACGCCCCCGCAACCTTTTCAGCCAATGCGTGCTTCGCTCACCGACCGCTTGAACATTTCTCTCGACCGGCGATTCATTTCGGCTCGTGCTGCAATCCGTTTTCTCCACTGTGTTTGAAGAGCGACCCCGACGCTCGATTCGCACAGCCGAGTGACGCGGCGCCATTCCACCGCCACGCTCTTTGTCGCAGGTTTGGCCTGCGCTCTGGCCATCGCGGCGCTGCCGATGATGAAAGTGGACGATGATCTGGCCGGTTGGTTCCACCCTTCGACAGAATTTCGTCAGGGCATGGATCTGATTGATGATGGGTATCTGTGCGGCAGGCGAGCCGCTTTTTCTTCGATGGGACCGCGCCGGCGCTGCACAAACTGGTCGATGAAATGGCTGCGGGATCATACCCGCCCAAAGACAGGCACGATGGATTTCATACGATTGAGCCAAAGATCACCGGAGCCCCGACCTATGCCGGCAGCTCGAGGGCTATGACTCCCCTTTTAAGCCCGCTCGGCGAACGAAAATGCGACGCTCACTTGTTCTAAGCCTCGCCTTACACTTGGGCGGCTTTCACGACCAATGGATCTGACGGATGCACTCGCATGGCTACAGCCGCCGCAGCGCAGGTCCTGACTTCGCTCTCGCCGATGTGACCAAACATGGCCTGCGCGGACTGCACTATGCCATCGAGATGTCGCTCGTCTAGGCTGTTCGAGCGTGCATAGATCTGTGCGACGCTCGCCCGCTTGGCATATTCTTCGAGCGTGTGGCGCTCACCAATTGCTGCCACAACCGCCATCATCATTTTCTGGTGAGCGAGGAGGGCTGCCAGTGGCTTCCCGGACCCCGCGACCGTCTCGAACGCGCGAACCCGCTTGCGCAATTCGGGGATTGCTGGCTCGCAGTCCATCGAGGAGAGCCGGACGATGGCGGTTGTTTCGATCCCTGCCAATGCAGCCTGTTCCTCCCACAACTGCTTCTCGGTCGGGCGATACCATTCGAACCTAATGATGTTTGTGCGGATGAACCCGAAGCTGCGCAGCTCGCCAAAGGCATATTCGCCCCAGGCGAGGTCTTTGTCTGCGGCTTTCGCCAAGTCTTCGGGAGAAGGGGTGAGCGGAATGCCTTCGCCTTGCGCAATCGCTCGCCTGAAGGTCTCGATCTCGGAATTCGCAGCTTTAGCCAGTTTCTTGATGGCGACGCGGTATAGTTGATCGACTCCTTCACTCATGGTCAAATGATAGCAGCCTGGTTGCGGTCATCAATTGGGATTGGGCCAACTGCCGCCGTTTACTTCCTGCTCGTACTCGCTGATCCGCTTCCATTCGATCGCCGTCTCATCGAAGGTATCATTCTCCAGAATGCGCGTGCAAATCGCATCGAGCTCTTCGGCGTCCGCTGGGATGGTTCTCATGGTCCGATAAGTGTGGACCGCCTCCACAAGGCGTTTCAAGTCTTCATACTGCCCCATTCACTGTCTTACCCACCTGTTTCATATCTCTTGTTAGATTACCGCAAGTATTAAAAAGCAATACGGTCCAACGTGGTATCAGGTTCCAGAGCATTCGAGACGGGAGCCAATCGCATCGGAGCGACCTCGAAGCGACGTCAGATTCTACTGCATCTCCTCCCCGTCCCTGATGGGCAGGGGCGTGAGAGAAAGCCTCAAATCTCCTAAGTCGCGTGGGAGCTGAAAATTTTTGGTTTTGTCTGGCTGCGCCAACGATAAAAAATTCCGTGGAGATCTGCGGAAACCGAGTTCGAGGTTCGCTATTTCCGCAGCACGTCCTCCAAAATGCGGACTAGGTTCAGCCGTTTGGCCGTAGGAAGTGCGTCCAGATTTTGCTGCTTCCACAAGACCGCCGGCAGGTCCTCCGCATGGGAAATATCCAGAAGCTGCCAATCAGGGTCACCGGCTTTGAAGCCGATCAAGAATTCTCGATGCTCCTCCGGCATGCCATCGACCATTTGGGCGACGATGGCTTCGCGTGTTTCCTCGAGTGCGGCAAGCTCGATTGGCTCTTGCGTCATGCCAACCAGCCCGCGCTTGAATTCTTCGGCTAACGGCTTGCGGATCGGCGCTAGGGTCTCCGCCATAGGGCGGTTGTGACTGATCAGATAGACAAGAAAGGCCAGTCGCAGAGCATCGTCGATCCCTTCATTTGCCAGCAGGTCTCGGACATCGAAGAGATCGCGCGGATGCTGACGGTCAAGTGCTGCGACAATCTTGCCAGCGTAGAGATCCGCAAAGGAAACGATTTGCATTTCGGCGAAACCAAAGGCGTCCTCAACCGCCGGCGCAACGCTTCTCAAGACCGAGTTATGGACCGTTCCGCGTAGGACAGGTGTCACCTCGATTTTGATCTGGACGCCGTCAACGCGAACGATGAGCTTGGTCAGGATTGTGTCCTGCGGGGAGGGCAGGCCTGTGACCGCCGCGCCGGGTATCTCTTGTTCGATCCGCTTTTTTATGCGGGTTAGAGAGCTGTCGATGGTTGCATGTGAAGTCGCTCGATTCTGGACCGGAAGATATGTCAGATCGATATCCTCCGAGAGCCGAGGCAGGTCGCGGACAAAGAGATTGATTGCAGTGCCGCCTTTAAGCGCGAAGACCTACGCCTCGGCGACAAACGGCATGGTGCGGATCAACAGCTCAACCTGCCGCCGATAGGATTCTGAGAAGGCCACGCGTCGCTACTCGAACAGCTCTGCTGGTAGCGTGATACCGTAGCGGGTATCGAGCTTTCCGCCTTTGACCAGCGCACGCTTTCCGGAACCAAGATCGATCTTCGAGACGTCAAGATGTGAGCGCCAGGCGTGGTTGTGCCGGTCGGCAAAAAAGAGAAACAGGCGCTTCACTTTCACACTGGAGCAGTGCTCAAGAAGCGGCTGCAATTTGCGTGGGCTAAGAGTGCTCATTCCCTCGAACAGCATATCGACTTGATGGAAGCTTTCATGCTTTGGCAATTCATCGAGAACCTCGAGGGCCGCTCGCTCTTTAGTCGAGAAGCGTATAGGCAGCTGCATGCCGGATCCGCTGTACATGATCGGTGTCGGAAGCGGCGGCGCTTCTGCGTCTTTGGGAAACAGGCGGCGATTGCTTCGCCATTCAAATTCAGTCTCAAGGGGTAAATCGTCCAGCCATGTCGGTGGTTTTTTCGGCCCATAAAGATAGACGCGCTTAGTGGTAGTCGAGATGTAGTGGGCATAGCCTTGCTCTTCGAGCGCTGTTCGCCCGCCGATCGTGAAGGGAAGGTCGAGTAACGACTGAAGAGAGATCACGGTCTGTTGCCAGGTGAGGGGGGCTCTCGATCTGCGGTACACTCGTCGCGCCGGGCTATCTAGCCAGCCTGAGCTGAGGTAGTGGCTGCGCAGGGCCGACGAATAGCCCTTTGCCTCCAACCACGCGGCATCGACCAAGAGGCCCTCAGGGAGTTCCTGCAGAAGCTGGTTTAGTTTGCCGTCTGAACGCGTAGCCATACTTAGCGTTTTAGGCTATTATCAAACCAATGTCGAGTTTAAAGTGAACAGGAAACACTAAACTAGTTTTAGCGAATGGCTGATCTGGCAAACTACAGCTGTTGCTCTCAATTGTCCATATTTTTCAGAACGCCGGGCGGAGACGCCGGTGCTTGAGATCCAATGCGCGTCGGTAGAACCTATGTCGAGATCTTGATTATTCTCTCCCTTCATAATGGCATCAGATTCTGGACCGATTGCTGATTGTCTGCCTCTAACGCTCCGAGCGCACATAGCCGCCATTCGGCAATCGACCCAATTTCAGACATCCAAGGTCATGCTCGCTAATTGGCCTGGGCATTGATATGAATTCATATGCTTTCGATTGCTCTAGCCTTAGTCTCGCAACTTTCATCCCCAGTGGTCATTGAGACCTTACGCGATGCACCTGAAGAATATCGTGACCGGAGCGTCAGGGTTTGTGGGGAGCTATCTGAGGAAGGCGACATCCTCTTTTCCGATGTGCATCTGCCGCGCCATGGACGGTTAGGCATTAGGCTGGGTGAGAATATATTGGTTACGACTGAAGGACAGACATGCGTCGAGGGAATATGGATGCGCGACCCGAAACTCCCCTATTCGAAAGGCAATCATATCATCATCACCGATGCGGCCGTTCATCCGTATTATGTCTTGATGCCGACAAAACGATAGTGCGTCCGACGCTGAGATAATCGGCAGTTATCCACCCCATCAGCGGTCATTGGCTGCCATCAGCCCCGGCCTTGAAGCCGGACGGCAGGTATGGCCTCGCCAGCGCCGCAAGCAGAACTTCCGCAAACGGTCCCTTGCGTCCATTCTATGTCGAGCTAGTCTTGTGCCATGGCCTTTTGCCCTGCCATTGTAGTCTGTGCGGCACGCGAGGCCGATGCGTTGGCGCTACTCATCTCTTGCGCCGTTTGGACCTCGCAGGCGCAGGTTCCGACCTCGTTTAGGGCATTGCAGGGGCAGTCAATTTGTCTGAGTAACGGGATCAAAGGAGAGTCCCTCTGACGGCCAAGCATGTTGTCCTTTCCGGTTGCTCGGGTGGTGCAAAGTCGACGCTGCTATCGCGGTTGGGATGCGATGGCTTTGCAATCGTGCTTGAGCCGGGCAGGAGGATCGTAGACGAGGAGCTGCGGAGGCAAGGCACTGCGCTACCTTGGGTGAATATGGTCGCATTCGCCGAGCGCGCTCTTGAACTCGCTGCCGCCGATAGAAAGAAGACATTGAGGGAGAATGGCTGGGTTTTCTTCGATCGCGGCCTGGTCGACGCAGCTGTTGCGCTTCAGCACGCAACAGGGCGATCTTTTCACGATACTCTGGCGTCGTTCGAACGCTACCACGAGCGTGTTTTTCTGACCCCACCTTGGCCTGAAATCTTTACCACGGATGATAGTCGACAGCACGGTCTCGCCGACGCGATTGCCGATTATGATCGACTTCTTATCGCGTTTCGCCAGCTCAAATATGAAACAATCATCGTGCCGAAGGGCAGCGTTCAAGAGCGAGCAGATTTTGTGAGGAGCCACTTCGCGTAAGCGCTTCGCGCCGCAGTAGGGGCGATCCCGATCCTGCTTCCATGTCGCGTGAAGCTGCCGTTCGCCTTTCCATCCACCAGCTGCCATGCGCCGAGCTGACATGGCCTCCCGATAACTGCTGGGCAGCTTCCTCAAGGTTCTCGCCAACTGCCGACATTCTCAAATCGACCCCGAAGCGATCAATGAGTCGCTACTGCTTCATCAAATGAGTCGAATTCTGATGCGGTATCGTCAGAGACCGAAGGATTCACAGATTTGTCGAGCGAGCGAGTCCGGCGGCGCCTGCGAGGTGTCGATTTCAAGATCGTATGTCCGTCCTTTATGGACACGCTCAAATTGACCTTGTGCTAGGCCAATCTCTCGATCACCTCTGGCAAGTTCTCGATTTCGCACAACATCCAAAGGCGCAAAAAGCCCTACCAAGCGACAGTCGAAATGCCTGAGCACTCGCCGATATTCGATGTCTTCACTGTCGAAGAACAGGTCATCAACGATCATATGATTTCCGCGACCGGCCATCGCGGAAATGGCATATCGCATGCCTTCCAGTGCTCGCACGACTATGTCTCCGCACCGAACGTCGATAGTCTTGCTGTCGATGCGGTGAAAGATCAGCCCATCTGCGTGCTCAATGGCCCGAGGGGGCAACATTGTGAGAAAGTCATCCATCTGGACATGTAGAAACGGCTTGTGAGCAAGACGTTGAATAGCTTTGGCTACCGAGGACTTACCAACACTGCTTACCCCGTTTAGCACGATGATCTGGGTGTGACGAAGATCATGTGTTTGGGAAACTTGCATGGCCACGAAGATCGCCGATTTCGGTTGCTAACGCAATGTATCCGGCAATTGCTGCCATTCCGGAATCCACCCATCTGCAGTCCTTCGGCTTACGACCCCAATCTCGGTCATTTCCTTCATCGACGGCGACACCCAAAAGCCGACATCGGCGAACTGCGTTTCACCTCCACTACTCACTCAGCATGGATAGAACGTCGATCAACTTGACATCGCGCATCTGGGAAAAATACGCTTCGTAATATCCCTTGTGCGAGACACCTACGATCGCGAGCATCTTTGAGCCGGGCGACCTGCCGAGCACTTCGCGCATATTTGCAACCATGCGAAGGTTGCGAGTTTCCCAATAGGAGACATACCTACGGCCATACCGGCCAGTGGAGGGCTCAACGAGAGCTGCACCAAAATCCGATGCATAGGCAAGAGTTGTGTATTCGGGCGCATTGAAAGCTCGATACAAATCCAGAAGGGCGTCTGGCTCGCCAATTGCCGAGCTTAAGCCATCATCCGTTTGGCTGCGCTTTTCGGCCGCTGGATTATTCCAAGCAGCAGTTATCGCCGCGATATATGCCTCGTCGTCACCGTCGCCTTTGCCGGCATAGAAGTCCTGCGCATCAACGCTCCAAAGTCGATCTAAGCCTGCGCGCACGGCCACAGGTGCAGCAATGAGGTTCACTTCGTTTTGATAGGTCCGTTCGCGTTCGAGTTCTGCCACCAACTCATCGGTCAGACCTTCTACAGCTATCCGTTCTTCTTCCGGCAGATGTAGCCACTGAACCAAAGCAGACCCTGGCTCTCCGGCAGCTAGAAAAAGCAGTGCATTGCGCCGCCGATCTTCGGCAGAAAAATCTCCTTCGCGTCCTTCCAGTCGGTCTTCGATCTGGGCGTTCGCTTCAAACACGTTCAATCCGGCCGCCGCCTCTGCTGCAGAGGTATCGTAGCACCAGCGCGACACCGTGGACTGATCGAACCTCGATGGCATCTGTTTCATCGCCGCGCATCTGAGGCCGGACGTGTTTTCGATCGCGATGAAATCGGGGGACCAATTTGCGAGATTCTCAACAATCGGACGAACCATATTCGGCTGAAAACTATCTGGGAGCCCTCTCAAGTGAGGTGTGCCAAGAACCAAGACTTCGTTCGGCGGTCCCGCCGGGCGATCTTCCATCTCATCAGGCTGAAATGCTGGCTCATACGGCTGAGCGCTTAGGGAAGTCATCTGGAACCACACTATGAAAAGGAACGCGATACATCTAATCATTTCAACCGCCTTAGTGAATTAATACACTACGCCTCTAAGGTATCCAGGTCACGAGGGCAAATTTCTGGGGCGTTGTCGACACCAAAGAAGCTGCGTCCGCTACTTTTCCTCCGATGTTCGAAAGCAGACCGTCAGCTTCCCACCCCAAAACTCAGCCATAACGTAGCTCTAGAAACTGCCCTGATAGCCGACTGGCGACTTTGTCACGGTGCCAGCCGAAAGCAGACCGTCAGCAACCGACCTCAGAAGCGGTCGTTCCGTTAGGCCTTGGCGAGTCTAACGCGGCGGGCATGTCGGGTGTGTATGAAGAACGCTCTCAATGATCACGCCACCTTGCTCTGATAGCTGACGAAGCGCTCGATCTTCGTGATCGCTCGCTGCCGCCGTCAACTCTTCCGGATCGTCAGCAGCAACCACGTCCACGGTTTGCATCTTAGCAAGACAGTCGATGATGAAACGGCATCTGGTGGCATGAAAGCGAGACGTTACAACGAAATAGTCATTGATGCCGCGCGCCTTGGTGAAGGCCACGATAAGAGCAATATCCTCGACGGTATCCGCCTTTCCACCGCAGGTGCGGTCATGAGCGGGTTCGATCCGCGATACCGAAAGCGGAATTGCGGCGTCAGCCTGTTGGCCGCCACCAGCGGAAATTCTGAAAGCGACCCAATAGCTGGCGTCTCGTTCGTCGAAATGGAGATGGCTGATTTGGCCTAAAAGTAGTCATTTCAGACACTGACGATTTGCGATACTCCCAGCATATGGGACAACGAAACCGCATTGCCATCCTGCTGTTCGATGGTGTGAACGCAGTTGATGTTTCAGGTCCGGCCGAGGCATTCACAATTGCTCGTGATAGCGCCGGCAAAGCAGCGTATTTCATTGAGACTTGGGGCGTAGGCGGCTTAGAATTTCGGACGGAATCCAACCTGAAACTAGTTGCGGATGCCCAACTGGACGACACAGCCCCATGTGACATGCTTGTTATTCCGGGCGGACGAGGAGCTCGGTTAAAGGACGTGGTAGACCTGCTAGCTCCTTGGCTCCGTGATAATGGGCACCGCTTTGGTCGAATTGTGTCGATCTGCACTGGCGCATATCCTCTGGCTCATTCCGGCCTCGTTGAAGGCCGAACGCTAACAACCCACTGGGCTCACGGTGCAGACCTGCACGCATGCTACCCAGCTATTACGGTCGAAACCGACCACCTGTTCTTGCGCGATGGAAAATTCTATTCTTCTGGAGGGGTCGCGTCCGGGATCGACCTCGCATTAGAAATCATCCGCGAAGACCTGGGCCATAAGGCGGCCATGGATGTCGCTCGGGAGATGGTTGTTTTCTTGCGACGTGATGGCGGGCAGTCGCAATTCTCTCAGCTCCTGCAGCTACAGTCAAAACCGAGTGATCCGATTCAGGAAGCCTGCCATTGGGCTGCCGCAAATCTGCATGCTGACCTCAGCAACGATGTCCTGGCTGAAAAAGCGCGGCTAAGCGTCCGTCAATTTACGAGAAGGTTCGTCGCATCGGTTGGTGAACCACCGGCGACACACGTCAATCGTATCAGGATCGAAGCTGCAAAGAGTGCTCTGTCTCATGGAGCCAATGTGGCCCAGACGGCGCATGCTGTGGGTTTCGAAACCACTGACGGTTTCCGGAGGTCGTTTGAGAAGCTGGTTGGGATCACGCCGCACCAATTTCAGGCGCGGTTCGGCAAGGCCGAGGAGGTTCTATGACTTCTCTTACTCGCCGCAGTATGTTGGGCTCGAGCCTTGCGCTTTGCGCATGTTCTGCGGTTGGGCCCAATCGCTTAGAAGCTGGGGCTTTCGAGTGCCCGCCTTGCGGGTGTTCGATGGACGATATGGTCTTCGAAGCTCCCGGGAGATGCCCTGACTGCCGTATGGTCCTGAAGCCAGTGAACGATCCACATCTGGGAGTTGCACCAAGCTCCCTTCCCGATGGAGCAGGGCATTTCGAGCTAGAGGGACGCCAAGATAAACCCTTTGTCGTCCATTACTTCAAGCCGCCTAGTTTTCAGGCGCATTCGCCTATCATCCTGATTGTTCCGGGGGCAAGCCGAAACAGCGCAGAATATCGCAATGTCTGGCTCGAATTGGCGACACGGAAAGGCGCACTGATTGCAGCGCTGGGATACCCGGAAGCCACATATGATTTTGCAGCCTACAATATGGGCGGGCTCGTGAAAAACCTGTCATTTGGCGATCCGGAAATCAGGCAAATATCTCCGACAGCGCGCACCATATCGCTTGATGATGCGGACATCTCATTCGAGTTGAACTCCGATCCGCAATCATGGCTGTTCAACGATTTCGATCTCGCATTCGACCATATCGTAGCAGCAACACATTCAGTGCAAAAACAGTATGACATATTCGGGCATTCAGCAGGGGGGCAGATTTTGCATCGTATGGCCCTGTTTCAAACCTCTACCAAAGCTCGCAGGATCTTGGCTGCCAATTCCGGGTTCTACACACTGCCTGTCTTCGATCAGCCGCTGCCGACTGGCCTCGCTGGCACAATTATCGAACGAGCAGACCTGACCCTAGCTTTCGCAAAACGGCTGATTGTGATGGTCGGAGAGGAAGACAATAGGGAAGCGGCTGGTGGAACGCTTTTGCAAACGCCGCTAGTGAATCAGCAAGGCGTTGGGCGCTATCAGCGTGGAAGGTTTTTCTATGCCTCCGCCACGGACGCAGCTGAACGTTTGGACGCACCGTTGAATTGGGACTTGATGAGTGTGCCTCATGTCGGTCACGACTTTGAGGCCATGTCCTCCAATGCCGTAGGTAGTCTCTTAGGTGTCTAACAGATTGGGAAACGCCGATTGTCAGCTTCCCACCCCATTTCCAACCGTGGTGCCCCGTGTGCGGCAAGCCAGAAGCGGACTGGCGGATTCCACCCGATTCTGTTGAAAAACTCCCCCTTGCAATGGCGCGAAAGTATTGATGCAATGCCTCTGCAGCATGGCGGAGACAGTCGGATGATGGGTGAGAGAACGGTGGCGCAGGAGGCGCTGTTCTATAGCTTCAACCTGGAGCGGCATGTTACTCAGGATCACCTGCTGCGCTCGATCGACCGGTTCGTTGATCTGTCGGGCACCCGCGAACATCTGCGCCCCTTTTACAGCTCGACCGGTCGGCCCTCGGTTGATCCCGAGTTGATAATCCGGATGCGGATCATCAGCTATGGCATGGGCATCCGGTCCGAGCGGCGGCTCTGCCAGGAGGTGCATGTAAAACTCGCCTATCGCTGGTTCTGCCGCCTGGGGCTGAAAGGCGATGTGCCCGGTCACTCGACCTTCTCGAAGAACCGGCACGGGCGCTTCCGTGACAGTGATCTGCTGCGTCAGCTGTTCGAGACGACCGTGGCCCGCTGCATCGCCGAAGGGCTGGTTGGCGGCGAAGGCTTCGCAGTCGATGGCAGCCTCGTGCGCGCCGATGTGAACCGCCAGCATGCCGTCGAACAGGCAGATGGCCTGCCGGACCCAGCCACCAGCCATGCCGTTCGCGAGAATCTGGCTGTGCTCGACGATGCGGCCTTATGGGGCGCAACACCGGTGTCGCCCAAGCAGTTGGCGGTGGCCGATCCGGCCGCACGCTGGACAGCGGCAAGCCGCGAGCGTGCCTTCTTCGCCTATTCAGCCAACTACCTGATCGATCTCCAAAACGCAGTGATCGTCGATGTCGAGGCAACCACCGCCATCCGTCAAGCCGAGGTGACCGCCCAGCGCCGCATGATCGACCGGACGCAGGAGCGCTTCGGCCTCTGGCCCGAGCGGCTTGTGGGCGACACCGAATATGGCGATGCAAAGAAGCTGTCATGGCTGGTTGAGGAGCGCGGCATCGAGCCACACATCCCTGTGGTCGATTATTCCGTCCGCCGCGACGATACCTTCGAGCGTTCCGCCTTCACCTTCGATCATGACGACGACAGCTATATCTGCCCTGTCGGCAAGCGACTGCGCCAAAGCCAGAGGGTCTATAGCAATGCCCGCCAGTCAGTCGATCAAGAAGGCACGCTGCGCTATCGCGCGAGCAAGCTCGACTGCGACGCCTGTGCTCTCAAGCCGCGCTGTTGCCCGACGCAACCGGCGCGCAAGATCCTGCGATCAGTCCATGAGGGCGCCCGGGAGCTCGCCCGCGATATCGCCACGACCGACGCCTATCTGGTCTCGCGCCGTCAGCGAAAGAAGCTCGAGATGCTGTTCGAACACCTCAAGCGCATCCTCAGAATGGATCGCCTGCGCCTGCGACGTCCAAACGGCGCAAGAGATGAGTTCCTCCTCGCAGCAACTGCTCAAAAGCTCCGCAAAATGGCCAAGCTGATCCTTATGCCAGCCACCCCAGCCCTCGCATAAGCGGGGGAGAAGCCTCCGCGCGGCGATCAGACTCGCACCAGCCCCAATCTCAGCGCCGGGTTTTTCAACACAATCGACCCAGTTCCTGCCACTGGAGGCCGACCAACACGCGCTTGGTTTACGTCGATCGCTGCTTCAATTTTCGGTATCGTGAACTAAAGATAACGACGATGGAGTTGTCACATTTCAGTGAGCAGTCCGATATCATCGCGTTTGATCCGCGACCGGTAGGCGTGCCGGTGGATCGCCCACATGGCCAAGAATGGCTCAACGGCCCACTAGTTTGGGCCATAGATCAACCCCACAGCATCCTTTATCTGTTTCCACGGGAGTGCCCTCGGATCGTCGTTTGGCCGACGACGCGAACCTCTCCCGAGGATTATCGGCATTGGATTGGCTCAAAATCAGCGCGCGCAGTGGCATATGTGGAAGAAGAATGGCTTGAGCGGATCGCACGCGCCACGATATTCCGTTACACAATGCCACCTAGGACGTTTGAGGCTGTCGGCGATATCGGTATGTGGGTATCCCTACACTCCGTCCAGCCTTCCGGGTGCGAGGTCATCAGCGATCTCTCGCACCGGCTTGCCTCTGCAGGCATTGAACTTAGGGCGCAATCTACTCTGATCGGGCTCAAGCCAATTTGGGACTCCACGCTGCATGCGAGTGGTATCCGACTCCGAAACGCTACTGGGTGGGGCGCGCCGGGATGGCCTCACTCCGAGCCGGTTTGTCCAGAATGACAAGCTGCCGTTGTCCGCTTATCGACGCTGTGCTTCGAAATCAGACCTTCAGATTCCCACTCCAATTTTGGACATTGGCTCGCGGTTCGAAGTGGCCGACAGCGATCTGTCTGCGTCCGGCAAGCCCTAGTTTACAAGCAGACATTCGCGAAACGACCAGAAGAGCGGGGAGTAGAATGTACTGGACGCAATGATGGCAGCAATCAATCTGCCATCGGCCCAACTTCTTAATGCCAATGCTGGTGAGGGGGCGGGCGGGGCGCGCAACCAGCCCGAGCACGCTCGCCTTCGGTCATCCCGTAAGGTAGGCAGTCGCTTTCTCGCGTAGGCCCTCGGGGATCGGAACTGATTTACGCTGTTCGAGGTCGAAGTGTACCGACACGCTCTCAAGGTTTGCTGCAAGGTTATCTCGGGTAAGGTTTCGCATCTCGTATTTTGTCGTGATCGATTTACCTCCGATCTTGAGCAATACCCCATATATCTCGAGCAAATCACCGGGACCGACTTCGTCGAGATACTGGATTG
>JBARXS010000143.1:0-9589 GCA_049647465.1 Erythrobacter sp. | reverse complement strand
ACCGGCTCACCCTTTGCATTCGTCGCGGGGACAAACCGCGCGTGCCGCAACAGCAGATTGCACGTCTCGACATCCAGCGCCCGATCGCCGCTGGTGCGGGTCACCGCGCAATCGGTGGCGCGCCCTTCAGTGTTGATGAGCAAGGTGTAGCCCACGAACCCGACAAAGCACCGCTCTCCCCGGCATGCGCGCGCTTCGATCACCGCAGGCTCGATCCATTGGTCCTGGTCAATGGGTTGCGGCTTGCGATTGGCCGGAAGTGAGGCCGCCGGTGGTTGGTTTGCTTCGGGCGCAGGTTGCAACGCAGATGCGGCACCTGCCAGCAGCAGCGCGGACAGACTTGTCATCAAAATCTTGAGCGACTGTTTCATGCCTCAACCACAGACACAAAAAAGGCGGCGCTGATCCCTTGCGCCGCCTCTTCGTTTTCCCATCCAAGGTTTGTCCCGAGCCCGAAGTGTATCCGATTAATCCTCGCGGCGCACGGTCTTTTCATCCTCGCGGATGGTAATGCGTAGCGTTTCCCCGGAATTCCCAGGGAAATCAGTGAACAACGCGTCCACCAGGTTGGGGACAATGGTTTGCAACCGGTTGCTGCGCGAGGCCGACTCGGCGCGGCCTTCAAACAGGCGCTCTCCGGTGGCGGCGTTGTCGATCTTCAGGTCGATGTCCCCGGTATAGACGGTGTAGCTGCGCACATTTGGCCCGGCGAGGAACGGATCGTAAAAGCCAAACGCAAAGTTGCGGCGGAAACCGAACCCGCCAAAACCGCCCCATGGCCCAAAGCCACCTGCACCAAACCCGCCGCCGGTCGTGCGCACGCGCTCACGGCCATTGTCGACGCCATAGTCAAACCGCACCAGCAGGTTGGCGGCCTCGGGCGAGGCGGCCTGGGTATAGCCGAGCCGGGTCATTTCCGCCGCGACCTCATCCGCATAGAGGCCGAACTCCAGACCGCCTGCGAGTTTCGGGTCTTCGGCAACCACGGCAAAAGTCTGTCCGCTGGGGGCGGGCAATTGCGCCGCAAAGCGCGAAACATCCGCCTTGAAAGGCGTGGCGCAGGCCGACAGGCCCGCCACCAGAGTGAGAGCGAGCGCAACGCTGGAGAAACGACGCGAATGTGATGACTTGTTCATGGCAGTCCCTTTTTCGTAATACCTTATGGCCGAACACCGGCCGTTCGCCAAAGGCTTATGCGTATCACCCGATAGCTCTCCTCCAGATGCACGACCCCCGCTTTCGAGGGAGCCCGCGCAGAGAACCGGGACAGGCGCACTGCCTTTTATGTTATTACACATGGGTATAGCGAATGGTCCTGAATAGCCATTGAACGTAGGCAGCGAACGGTTCGGCCTGAATAATGCCTCAGCCCCGCACCAGACCAAGCGCCTTATAGGCGGCATCCAGTGTCGGCAGGCCGCGTTCGCGCGCTTTGGCGGCACCCTGGGCAAGGATCGCATCAAGCGTTTCGCGGTCGTCCTTCAACGCGCGAAACCGTTCTGAAATGGGGCTGAGCGTTTCAACCAGAACCTCGCCGAGCTTCGGCTTGAACGCGCCAAAGCCCTGACCGCCATTTTCCGTGAGCACCTCTTCCACGCTTTGCCCGGTCAGCGCGCCATAGATCGTCACAAGGTTCAAAGCCTCCGCACGCTCGGCCAAGCCCGCTTCCTCGCTCGGCAGCGGCTCGGGATCGGTCTTGGCCTTCTTGATCTTCTTCATCACTGTGTCGGCATCATCGGAAAGGTTGATGCGGCTCATCTCGGACGGGTCGGACTTGCTCATCTTGGCCGCGCCATTGCGCAAGCTCATGATGCGCGCGGCTTCGGGCGGGATGATCGGATCGGGCAGGGTGAAGACGGGCGCGTCCTCTGATGCGAAATCGTTGTTGAACTTTTGCGCAATGTCGCGCACCAGTTCCAGGTGCTGCTTCTGATCCTCACCCACAGGCACATGGGTCGCCTGATAGAGCAGCACGTCGGCCGCTTGCAGCACGGGATATGTGAACAGCGCGATGGACTGGCCCTCGCGGTTCTTGCCCGCTTTGTCCTTCCACTGCGTCATGCGATTGAGCCAGCCCATCCGCGCGGTGCCGCCGAGCAGCCATTGCAGCTCTGCGTGAGCGGGAACCTGCGCCTGATTGAACAGGATGGAGCGTTGCGGATCGATCCCGCAAGCGACCAGCGCGGCTGCCATTTCCAGCGTGCCAGCGTGCAGGTCAGCGGGCTGATGCGGCTGCGAAATGGCGTGCAAATCAGCGAGGAAAAACAGACATTCGTTTTTCTCAGCGCTACCGCCTTCGGCTACTTGAGCGCGTTCAGACTCTGAATCCATCTCGTCCTGCATCCGCACCCAGTTGCGGATCGCGCCCAGATAATTGCCCAGATGCAGGCTGCCGGTGGGCTGAATGCCGGAGACGACTCTCATGATGCGGATCTCATTGTGCGGTGTCTTTCTGAATTATCCCGGAAACCCTCAGGTCCCCCGGCGCATTAGGCGCAGCACCGTGGCCTTGTCGAGTATGCCGAGGCCTGCGCCGCTCGCGCCATAGGTGAGGGCGGCGACGCCCATGATCGCCGCCAGTCCCAGTGCCTTGTCAATCACGCTGCCGGTGAACCAGGGCGCAATCTGGCTCATCAGCGCCCACAGCGCGGCACCCATAACCACCGATGCGATGATGATCCGCGCGATGCGTCCGATGACGCGGGCGGACATGCTAAAGAAACCGCGCCGCGCGAGGATGATCGAAAGCAGCGTGATATTGACCCACGCGCCAATTGCTCCCGCCAAGGCGAGGCCGACGACGCCCAGACCGAACTGGAAGATGAAGAGGAAGTTGAGCGCCACCGTCACCACCAGCGCAATCGCGGCGGTATAAACCGGGGTGCGCGTATCCTTGCGCGCGAAGAAATTGGGCGTGAGCACCTTCACCAGCACATAGGCAGGCAGGCCGATCACCAGCGCTTTCACCACGAGCCCCGTCGTCAGAGCGTCCTGTGCGGTAAAGGCGCGGGCCTGCATAAACGCTTGAACAAAGGCGGTGCCGGTAAAGAACAGCGCGACCGCGCACGGAATGGTCAGCAGCATCGCCAGCTCTATCGCGTTGGATTGCAGGCGCGATGCCTCATCGTCCTCAGCCTTGCCGATATGGCGCGAAAGCGCTGGCAGTATCGCCGTGCCCAAGGCTATCCCGATGATACCCAGCGGCAGCTGATTCCAGCGGTCCGCCATCGCCATATAGGTCAGCGATCCATCCGGCAGTTGGCCATAAAAGGCAAGATCGACAAAGCGGCTGATCTGATAGACGCCCGCGCCAAACACCGCCGGGATGATGAGGACGCCCATCTCCTTGACTTGGGCGGTGACGCGAGGCCACTTGAATGAAAGGCCAAACCCCGCGCGGCGCATGAAGAATGTGAGCCATGCGAGCTGTGCAACACCGCTGACGGATACCGCGACCGCCAGCCAGAACCCGACTGCCTGCCGAGTCCCTTCGCCCTCAGGCTGCGCCGCGCCCCAGAACAAGGCGGTGAGCAGACAGATATTGAGCAGGATCGGTGCAGCCGCCGCCGCGCCAAAGCGCGAGAGCGAATTGAGCACGGCGGCGACCAGCGTCGCGAGGCTCATGAACAGGAGATAGGGAAAGGCGATCCGGCCCATCGTGACGGCGAGATTATAGGTGTCCGCGTCCGCCTGCATCGCATCATTGGCAAACGGCCACAGCACCCATGGCATCGCCAGCATCATCACCGCGCCGAATGCGACCAGAATGGGCAACAGCACCGCCAGCACTTCGCTGGCAAAGCGCCGCGCCTCGCCTTCGCCTTCGTTCATATGCCGGTTGAAAAGCGGGACAAATGCGCTCGCAAACGCGCCTTCGGCAAACAGGCGGCGGAACAGGTTGGGCAGTTGGAACGCCAGCTGCCACGCATCCGCCACTCCGCCCGCGCCCATGACGCGGGCGAGCAGAATGTCGCGCATAAAGCCGAACGCCCGGCTGACAGCGGTCAGGCCGCCGATGGTGCCGACATTTTTGAGGAGGCTCATCTGGTCACCGCCTCTGGGGCATTAGCCGTAAGGGGCTCAGGCCTGGCCCTGAGGTTTGGGCATTTCGCCTTCGCCCAGACCCTGCTCTTCGCGCCGCTTTGAAAGCTGCTGTGCATACAGGCGGTTGAAATCGATCGGGTCGACGAGCAGCGGCGGGAAACCGGCATCGCGCACGGCATCGGCAATAACGCGGCGGGCAAACGGGAACAGGATGCGCGGGGCCTCTGCATAGAGGAAGGCGTGCGCCTGTTCCTCGGGCACGTTGCGGATACCCACCAGCCCGCAATAGGCCAGCTCGACGATGTAGACCTGGCCAGCCTGCGCCGTCGCGCCGATATTGATCTTCAGCGTAACCTCGTGGACTTCCTCGCTCATCGCTTCAGCGCCGATGTTGAACTGCACATCGATCTGCGGCTGGTCGGTCCACTGGAAGACATCGGGAGAATTCGGGTTCTCGACCGAGAGATCCTTCACATATTGCGTGATGATCGCCGCTGTTGGCTGGTCATCCGCGCCGTTTGCGCCGGTCTGATTGTCGAGATTGGTGAGAACGTCGCCTTCATCGGCCATGGTGGTCACATCTTTCAATTGCGAGAAACTGTTATCAGTTGCGAAAGCCGCATGAAGTGTATGCCGCTTTGCAAAGCTGGCGCGCGCCTAGCAGGCGTATGGACGCCCCGCAATATGGGGCAACATATCGCGAAAGCGGTAATTGTGCGGGAATGTCAGGCGGGATGTTTGAGCTCAAACGAAACCGTATCGGGGTGCCGTGCGTAAATATGTTACACAAATACCCTGCCAAAGCCCCCAAATGCGCGCGATCCTTTGTTGTCGAATTGTATTTGAGGCCTATGTTAGGCATGAAGGAAATCGTGAAGGCGTCCCATTGCGGGGGCGAGCGGCGTCATCACCGCGACTGAAACTGGATAATAATCAAGATGGATCTCTACGTGGAAATCATCATTCTCGCCATGATCGCCGCTTTTCTGGGCTATCGACTCTATTCCGTGCTTGGCCGCCGCGCCGAACATGAGGAAGAATCAGTGCCCAACCGGTTTGAAGGGCCAGACAAACAGTCTGACGCCGCGCCGGGTCAGGCGCAATCGAATCAGGTGAACGCCGCCAACGCAGCCAATGCGCGCCCGGCCCATCTCGAAGGGGTGATGCCCGCGGTTGAACGCGGCGTGCGTGAAATCGCCTCGGCTGACAATCGCTTCGAACTCGGCACGTTCATGGAAGGCGCAAAGGCCGCCTATGAAATGGTGCTCGAAGCGTTCTGGGAAGGTGACCGCGATACCCTGCGCGATCTGTGCGACGATGATGTCTATGCCGGTTTTGACGCAGCGATCACCGCGCGTGATGAGGCGGGTGAGACGCTCGAGAATTCGCTGATCCGGATAGAGGAAACGCGCATTCATTCCGCCTCGCTCGAAGGGCGTCTGGCACGCATTTCGGTGCTGTTCGTTGCCGATATCGCTGCGGTGACGCGCGACAAGGATGGCAATGTGGTCGCCGGGTCACTGGATGATGCGATCGAAAGCCGTGACGTGTGGACATTCACCCGCAATGTGAAGTCGAGCGACCTGAACTGGGTTCTGGACGAAACCGACGAAGGCTGAGCCTTTGGAGCTCGCGTCTCAGAGCTAGTTTCGGACCTGCGTTCCCGCTATCAGCACTGCGCTTTAAGGAGCACCATGACATGAGCGCCCGGTCGGCATCCTTTGTTCGGTTGCCGGTAATGGGCGCTTTGGTGCTCCTGCTCACGGGTTGCGCGATAATTCCCAAGGTTGATCCACCCTCCACCCCCGCCCCTGCGATCCCCTCTGCCGCCAGTGCCGCCTTTGCCGGTGTGTCGAGCGGGCCTGATGTGGCTTCGCTGCCAGTCAGCGCGGGCGATGCGGCGACGGCGCTGACCGGATTTGTCGAATCCTGTCCGCAATTGCTCAAGCGCACGGATGTGAGCGGGCTCAGCTACAATGCGGACTGGCAACCGGCCTGCGATGCCGCCGTGCGGTGGCCGGTGGGTGAGGCGAAAGGCTTTTTCACGCGCTATTTTGAAACGGCGCGTGTCAGCGACGGAACTGCGTTCGCCACCGGATATTTCGAGCCCGAAATTACCGGATCGCGCATCCGCCGCGCCGGATATGTGCCGGTCTATGCCATGCCTGAAGATCTGGTGCGTGGCTGGCCTGATGATATGCCGGCATCGGAGCGGACGGGCCGCCCGCCGCTTGGCCGGTATGACGCGGACGGGCGTTTCACCCTCTATTACGACCGCGCGCAGATAGAGGATGGCGCGCTGGAAGGGCGAGTCCCTGTGATCGCATGGGCGAAAGACCCGGTCGAGTTTTTCTTCCTGCAGATCCAGGGATCGGGCCGCTTGCGCACGCCGGAGGGCGAGGTGATCCGCATCGGGTATGCCGGGCAAAACGGGCGCGGCTACACCGGCATTGGAGGCGTGATGCGCGAACGCGGCCTGCTGGGCGATGGTCAGGGGCAATATCCCGGATCAATGCAGGGCATCATGGCTTATATCCGCGAAAACCCCGAGGAAGGCCGCGATCTGATGCGGCTGAACAAGAGCTGGATTTTCTTCCGCGAGCTGACCGGAGACGGCCCGCTTGGCGCGTTGGGTGTGCCCGTGCGGCGGGAGGCTTCGGTGGCGGCAGACCCCGCCTTTGTGCCGCTGGGCGCGCCGGTCTTTCTTGATCTGGACCGGAATGAAGCGGATGGATTGTGGATCGCGCAGGATACTGGTGGCGCGATCAAAGGCGCGAACCGGTTTGACACGTTCTGGGGTGCCGGAGCCGATGCGCGCTCGATTGCGGGCGGCATGTCTGGGCGCGGGCAGGCGCTGTTGCTGCTGCCAAAGGGTACGGTTGCGCGCCTGAACGCCGAGAAGAAATGAGCCATCCCAAATGACTCACCCGCGCGGCCTGAGTGCAGAGGAAAGCGCCGCATGGGAAAAGCTGGCGCAAAGCGTCACGCCCATGGCCGGACGCATGCGTAAGCCGGTTCCGGTGGCCAAGGCGGCTGCCGCTCCGGTGACGGCGAACCCGGCGCCCAAGCCGAAGCCACAGTCCAAACCTCAGTCCAAAGTCATCCCCAAGTCCCCTGCTGCGCCTGTCGCCGCGCGTCCGCCGATGACCCGGCGCGTGTTCCATTCGGAGCTGGATTCGCACTGGAACCGCAAGTTGAAGAACGGCCAGATCGCGCCGGACTACACGCTCGACCTGCATGGGCACACGCTCGACAGCGCCTATTCACGGATCATGAGCGGGCTGGATCAGGCGAGCGCGATGAATGCGCGGCTCGTGCTGGTGGTGGCGGGACGGGAGCGCCCGGTGGACCCTGCCGACCGCGCTTCAAAACGCGGAGCGATCCGGGCCAAATTGCTCGATTGGCTCGCAGTCAGCCACCATGCCGACAACATCGCCGCCGTGCGCCGCGCGCATATCCGCCATGGCGGCGAGGGCGCGCTGTATCTGGTGCTGAAGCGCGCGCGTTAAGTCTTGAGTTCGCTAGCGCTCACCGATCACCCGCCCCGCCTCAACCCAGCAGCCAGACATTCATCAGGCGTCCGTCCAGGACAAAGCTGAAAATGCCCGGGATCATCAGCGCGCCCAAATACAGGCTGATCACTTCATAACGGTGGCCCTTCATGTCGCCGCGGCGAGCGGTGGCGATGATCTTGTACGACGCGATATACGTCATCGGCACGAAGATATGGATGAAGCTGAAGGCGCCGCCGCTCTTGATAAAGATCGCCGAGGTTGCGGTAGCCAGCATCAGCGCGACCCATAGCTTGCCCAGCTGTTTGTGGCGCGGTGTGCCCTTGCGGGTCAGCAACAGATACGCGCCCAGCGGAATGGCGGGCAGCACGGTGATCACATGCAGCACGATGGCGATGTGGCGGGTCGCTCCATGAGCGGGCGCGATGCCGGTCATCCCGCGAAACAGCGCGATCAGCGTCACCGAAGACATCGCAATCGCCGCCGCCCAGATCACAGCGCGAAGGCGGGGCGAGATGTCAAAGCCGCTCGTGCTATCCAGCGGTCCCGAAGGCCTCTTGGCGATGAACGGGATGGGCAGGCTGCGGATCCGGCCGATGACCTTTCCGACCGTTTGGCCGGGCGATGAAGGGGCGGTGTGAGTGGTCATGATATGGCTCCGAAACTGTCGATTTGCGTTTGCTGGAGCCAGAATGCCGCGCGGCCATTCGCCAGCAAGCGCGCCTTCGCCAATCGGCACAGTGTTGCGCGAATGGAGCAGGAGCCACGTGAAAAAGGGCGCTTTTGCCTCGGTATTTCGGGGCATTGCCACTTTACGAAGCGCGAACGGGCAGTCAGGTAGAGGACATGGCTGCACTTGAGACCGCTGTTGGAACGCCCGGCAAACCGCCCCTCGCGCGAAAAATCGTGATCGACCTGACGATCATGACCGCGATCGGTGTGGTGCTTGCATTCATCGGACCGTTTGGTTCCTTTGCGCAACCGCTGGCCTATCGCCTTGTCACCTGGGTCTGTTTCGCGTGGATTGGCTATGCGATTTACAGCCCGATGAGCTGGTTTGTGGATCGCCTGCATGGAGGGCTCGATCTGCCGCGACCCTTCGCTTGGCTAATCGGTGTGATCATCGCGACTGTCCCTATGACGGCGATTGTCTGGTCCATCGGCTTTTTGCCCGGTCCGGTTCGCGCGCCAACGCTTGAAGAGGCGCTGACCTCCTATTTCTATGTCTTTCTGGTTGGCGGTGGGGTTACTGGTTTCTTCTATTTGATCGAATCGCGCGGGCAGGCAGGGCCACACCCTTCAAACACGCCCGCTCCGCCCGCTGCACCTGCTCCCGCAGAAGAACCGCCGCCCGCACCCGCACCCGCCCCCGAGCCGATGCCCGAACCGACCAATCCTCTGCTCGACGCGCTGCCGCCCGAGCTGGGCAGCGACATTATCGCGCTGGAGATGGAGGACCACTATGTCCGCGTGCACACCGCATTGGGCAGCGAGCTGGTGTTGATGCGGCTACGCGATGCGATGGCGTGCATGGCCACGCATCTGCCCGAAGTGGAGGGGCGGCAGGTCCATCGCAGCTGGTGGGTCGCACGCCTCGCAGTGGAGGATGTTCGCCGCGACGGGCGCAATGTACGGCTGCTGCTGGCGCGCGAGATCGAAGCCCCGGTCAGCCGCGCGCAGGTCAGCGAGCTGAAGGATGCGGGCTGGATCTAACCGCGCGCGGCCCGGATCATCGGCGTCATGACGGGTGAGGAGCCGAACTGGATTTCACCCATCGTCTCAAAGCCGTGCCGTTCATACAGCGAGATATTGCGCGGGTTCGAGGATTCCAGATAAGCGGGCATTCCCGACGCATCGACGACACCCAGCGCATGTTTCATCAGCGCCGCGCCCAGCCCCTGTCCGGTGGCGAAGGGATCGGCTGCGATCATCGGCAGATACCAGCACGGCTCTTGCGGGTGGAAATTCTCCATCTGCGCCATGAATGCGCCAACTTCCTCCATCCGCTGCGGCGCGACGCTTTGCACAGCGAG
>JBARXS010000142.1:0-12707 GCA_049647465.1 Erythrobacter sp. | reverse complement strand
TTTCGATCACCTTGGCGGCTTCGGCCACCTTGATTGAGGGAGCCTCGTGCAGGCCCGCATCGACAATCGCACCATAGGCCGCGCGCATCCGTGCCAGCGAGGCGGCATCTTCAGCAGCGATGATCTTTGTGATCGTCTCAAGCCGGTGGACCGTATCGCCGGGATTGATCCGCTCAGGACTATAGCCAAGGGTGAAGTCGCGGCCCTGCCTCAGCCCCGAATGCGCCTGCAGCAGCGGCCCGCAATAATCCTCGGTCGCGCCGGGATAAACGGTCGATTCGAACACGACCAGCGCGCCCGGCGTCAGGCGCGGGCCAATGGTCTCGCAAGCCGATTTCAGCGGGGAGAGGTCCGGGCGACGCTCATCGGTGATGGGGGTCGGCACTGTCACGATGATCAGGCTGGCCCCTTCGAGCACGCCGGGATCATCCGAGACGCTCAAACCGCTTGCCGCGAGCCGATCATCGCTGATCTCACGCGTAAAATCATGCCCGCCTTGGAGTGTTTCGATCCGGCGACGCGAGATATCGAAGCCCACGACACGCGAACCGTCCTGATTCGGCTTTCGCCCCAACCTTTCGGCAAAGGCGACGGCGACAGGCAGGCCGACATAGCCGAGCCCGACAATCGCGATGGTCTCGTTATCGCTTTGCGATTCGGCCAGCGTCTCGTCAGCATGGTTTTGAAAAGGTGCGTTCATGGCCGCTCCTATGGGCCTGATATGCTCAAAATTTCGCTAACCATACGGCGCGCATGCAGGGGGAAACGACGGCTTTCCATTCACTTCCCCCTTCACAGGCGGTTCACGCAGGACCATGTAAGGCGCACCAATCAAACACGTCGCCCGACTGGCGAGAGGATCACACGAAGCCATGATTTCAGCCAAAAAAGCCCTCACTGCATCCGCCGCGTTGCTAGGTGGAGCCCTTTTCGCAGCCACTCCCGCCGCCGCGCAGGATACTGCCGGTGACAAGGTGAACATGGTCATCGCCTATAGCGAAGACGAATGCCCCGAAGCGCAAGAAGGCGTGATCGTGGTGTGCGAAATCCTGGTCGAAGCCGATCGCTATCGCATCCCGAAGAACCTGCGCACCAGTGACAGCCCGCAGAATGTGTCTCCGGTGCGCGAAGTTGAAAAGCTCAAATATGTCGGCGATTTCGGCGCCTTTTCGTGCAGCCCCGCCGGTGCTGGCGGCTTCACCGGATGCAACCAGAAGTTCATCGAAGCCGCCTATCAGGACAAGGCTGAAGCTGAAACTGTGCGCTTTGCCCAATTGATCGAACAGGCCCGTCAGGAGCGCCTTTCGGCGATTGATGAAGATGCCGCAGCCGAGCAAAAGCGGGTCGAATCGATTGAGCGCGAATATCTGGAGCGGCTGGAACGCGAGCGTAACGCCCCGCTTCCGGGCGAGGTCGATCCGACATTGACGCCGCCTGCAGAGGCGACCGAACCGCGCACCGTTCCGGTTCCGCCGTCCAAACCTGGCCCGTTCGACGATGGTGACGAGGTGCAGGTGCCGCTCGATGCAGCGCCGTCTCCGAAATCGCCGGGCTGATTTGAGCGCGCCTTACGCGTCGTAATAGTCGCGATACCATGCGACGAACTGGCGGATCCCCTCTTTCACATCGGTCTGCGGCTGATAGCCGGTCAGCTCCTTTAGCAGCGTCGCGTCGGCCCATGTCGCGGGCACATCGCCCTTTTGCATCGGCATGAAATTCTTCACCGCCTCGCGCCCGCACTGGGCCTCGATCGCGGTGATAAAGTCCATCAGGCGCACCTTGTCGGAATTGCCGATATTGACGACGCGCCACGGGGCGACCGGTGAGAGACTGTCATAATCGGGAATATCTGCCGCGCTTTCCGGACGCACAGGCGCGGCATCAATCAACAGGCGGATGCCGCGCACCAGATCGGTGACGAAGGTAAAGTCGCGGAACATCTCACCATTGTTGTAAATGTCGATTGGCGTGCCTTCGAGGATGCCGCGCGTGAATTTGAACAGCGCCATATCCGGCCGACCCCACGGCCCATAGACCGTGAAGAACCGGAACATCGTCGTCGGAAGGTTCCACAGATGGGCATAGGAATGCGCCATCGATTCGTTCGCTTTCTTGGTCGCGGCATACAGGGTCAGCTGCGTGTCGCATTTTTCACGCTCGTCAAACGGCATCTCCTCATTGGCACCGTAAACCGAGCTGGTTGACGCCATCAGCAGGTGATCCACGCCCAGTTCGCGCGCGCACTCCATCACGTTGAACGTGCCGATGATATTGGCATCGATATAGGCGCGCGGATTCTCCAGACTGTAACGAACACCCGCCTGCGCAGCGAGATGGACAATCACGTCGGGTTTTTCGGCCATGACGTAATCATGCAGGCGGTCGAAGTCCTCCAGCATTCCTTCAATCGCTGAGAAATGCTGGTTTTGCCGCAGCATCTGGTGGCGGCGTTCCTTGATGCGTACGTCGTAATAGTCGGTCATCCCGTCATAGCCGATAACCACAAAGCCTTCCGCCAGCAGCAGCTTCGCCAGATGGAAGCCGATGAAACCGGCGCTCCCGGTGATGAGGACTTTACGCATGTGTTGTTCCTGTGATGACTGGCGACCGGATGCTGGCCGGGTCGGGCAGCTCCGATATATCCATACTGAACGCGGTTAACGCCGTCAGGTTAAAGTCGTCCTCACGCACCCAAGCCTTAGCACACCGCTGGTGGATGCAGATGCTCTGGACAAAATATCGGGTGTGTCGCAGGGCTGGCGTATGACCTATCCCGATTTGCGAAGAATGACCCCGATCCGTGCGCGATTGCCTGTGGCTGCTGTGTTGAGTGCGCTGCTGGTTGCCGGATGCTCTTCTGATGCTGGCTATGTTGCCGGCGAAGTCGTTCCAGACCAGACCGCCGGAGCGGATCCCCAAGGCGCCGCCTTGCCGCTTTCAATCGGTGGCCGGGTTGATGCAGGAGATGAGGAAACGCCGGACGTCGCCATAAATTGCGCTGCCGCCTTGGCCATCACCGCAGAACGCCTCGCCAGCATGTCGGACAATCCGCAAAGTGCCGAGATCGCGCTTATCGGCAAGGCGGAGGATTACTTCACCGCCGAAGCGAGCAAGGCTGCGGCCCTTGATGATACAGCGGTCGGCTCGGTTGAAGCGACCATCGGGCGCCGCCGTGTCGAGAAGGCCTCGGAGACGACCGAGCAGGCGCAGCTCGCGATTGCATGTCTCAGGCGTTATGGCGGCGAGGTTTCAGGGCAGGATATCGGATCACTTTGAGGGCGCGGCGGCACACCCGCCCGCTCCGCGCCGAAATGGATGCGCGATCAGCTGTCCGCTTTCAGCCGATCCAGTCCAGCCGATGCCAGGATGAGCTTCACATAACGCGTGGTCACCAAAGTGTCGGCCGAGACCATGAGGAGCTGCACCGGGCAATCCGACGGCACCGTAAAGCGCGTTTCCAGCGCCATTTCCTCGTCCATATCAACCGTCTCGCTTACCAAGGCCAACCCGTCATTCCCGCCCGCACAGGCAAGCACCCAGCGCGCCTGATCCTGGCGGCTGTAATCCTCGGCGCGCATGGATGAGGTCAGGCGATACCGGCCCGGCTCCAGCGCCAGATATTTGCGCGCGACAGGGCCTTTGAAGCCCGCTTCGACTTCTGCCTCAATTTCGACCTTGCCGCCTCCTTCGGGACTGGCGAGGATGTAGCTCTCGATCCCGTCAATGCTGAACGGCTGCCACGCGATCGGAGCGAGGCGCGAATTGGTGGATGTGTTGGTCAGTACGAGGCTGGTGAGGATCGTTTCATCGACGCCCTCGATCCGGCGGAAATGGGCTGCGGCCTCGGCAAAATCCTTGTTTGAGACGAGGCGCGAAAGCAGCTCTGTATCCAGCGAGGAAAATGCTGCGCCCTCTGGCCATCCACCGTTGAGCTTTGCCAATTGCGCCACCGCTACCGGGTTTTCAGTCTTGGAAACCGCATAGCGCAAGAAGCTTTCAAGCCACGGCGGATTCGCTTTCATATACGGCAGGAACCGCTCACGGATCAGTTCGCTGTCCAGCGCGCTGGTCAGCACGGGATAGAGCAGCGCGCGGCTCGATTCCTCGATGCGAAGCGCGGTGTCATAATGGCGCAGCGCGCGGTTCACATCGTTTTGTTCAACCGCATTTTCGATCAGCCACAATTGCGCGCCGACATCGCGGCGCTCCATCCGGTCGGACACGCGCATCTGCGCGCGCATGGCGGAAAGATCGGCTTTAGTCGCGCTGTTCAGGCCGTACAGACGAAAAGCAGGCCCGTTGATGGGCAGGCGGCGCACGGAGCGCTGCACGACGCTGAGCACAGCCTGATCGGTGCGCGCGGCACTGTCTCCTGCGACGATCTTTGTCTGTGCGTTGCGAATCAAGGCGACCGGATCGTTGCCGTCGATTGCCAGAGCCGCAACCGGAGCGCGGGTGTGGAACATGTTGACGGCAGCGTTCGCCATCGCCGCACCTGCGCCCAGCACTGCGGCTATAGCGAACAGCGCGCCTTTGCGCGTGACAGAGAAGCGCGGCAACCAGGCCTTACCGGATTTACCGGTCCCGAACCTGCCGCCTGATGCGCTGCGATTCAGCTTCATGCGCGCCATCAGCTCTTGCCGCTTTCCTCGCCATAGCCATACCCATAGCCGTAGCCATAGCCGTAACCTTCGAGGCCCTGCCCTTCGAACTTGGTGAAGATCGCGCCGATCAGGGGAGCCTTGCTGGACCGCAGGCGATCGAGCGATCCGTTGATCGCGCGGGCCGCAACGCCGCGGGATTCGATAATGAAGACCACCCCTTGAACCGCATGTGCCAGCAAGGGTGCATCGGCCAGACCCAGCAAAGGCGGCGCATCGACGACGATGTGATCGAAGTGTTCGGAGAGCGCGGCCAGCACATCGCGCGGACCATCACCGCTAAGCAGTTCCGAAGCGCTGGGTGGTGTGCGTCCGGCCGACATCAGCGAGAGGTTTTCATACGGTGTCGCATGAATCAGCGACATCGGATCGGCTTGGCCGGTCAGCGCGCTGGAGAAGCCTTCGGTATTCTCCATCTCAAGGAAAACATGCGCCGAGGGGCTGCGCATATCGGCATCCACCATCAACACCTTGCGGCCGGTGCGTGCGAGCACCGATGCAATTGCCAGGCCAGAGGTCGATTTGCCCTCTGCAGGCCGTGTGCTGGTCACCATCAGTGTTTTGGGAATGCCACTGGTGGTCGCAAATGCGAGGTTTGATCTGACGGTGAGATAGGCCTCCGCAATATCCGATTTGGGATCGCGCATTTCCTCGATCACGTCGTCATCGGTTGCGGTTGCGGGGATGACACCCAGCAGCGGCAATCCGGTCAACTGGCTGACTTGCGCCGGATCGCGAATGCCTTCCTCGAACTGTTCAAGGGCAAAGACCACGCCGCCTGCGAGGGCCAGACCGCCGAACAGGGCAACAATCAGGTTGAGCGGCAGATTGGGCGATGACGGTCCACCGGGAACCTGTGCCTCATCGACGATCGAAATGTTGTTCGCAGCCACGCCGGCAACGCCGATTTCCTTATAGCGCTGAAGCAGCCCGTCATAAAGCTCGCGGTTGGTATCAACCTCGTTCTGATAGATGTTGTACTGGATCCGGTCGCGTTCCTGCAGGTTGAGCCGGGACGTTAGATTGTCCACTTTGCCGCGCAGATCCTGCTCGCGTGCCAGCGCGGCCTGATAATCGGTGCGGGTGCTGCCGCGCACGCGCGCCTCTTCGCGGGCGATCGCCTTGTCCAGCTCCTCAATCTGCACTTCGAGAGCGCGCGCAGCGGGATAGCCGGGCTCAAACTGAACCATCAGGCGGGCATATTCGGCCTGCCGCGCAGAACGGTCGCTCCGCAATGCATTGATCGTCGAATTGTTGACCAGATCGGCGTTCGTGCCCCCAGCCGCGTTGGCGCGCGCCTGCAATTGCACGCGTTGCTCGGTCGCTTCCAGCAGCGCCTCGTTCATCGCCTTCAAATCAAGCTGGGCCAGGGTTGATGAGCCGGTCGTGCGGCCATCGCTCTCGCTCCGGTCCAGCACAACGATACGCTTCTCATTGGCGTAATTCACCAGCTGGGTCTGCGATTCCTCAACGCGTTGCCGCAATTCTGCCAGCCTGCGTTCCAGCAGCTGGCGCGCATCGGCGGTGGATTCAAAGCGCCGGTCGGTGCTGTCGGCCATGAACTGCTCCGCCCATTCGGTCGCGATTTGCGCAGAAAGCAGGGCGTTGCCGCTGGTATAGGTGATATCGACCAGGGCCGAGCGCGGGATCGGCGCGATGCCGATATTGCCCAACAGCAGACCGGTCGCGACCTTGCGCCGCGTCTCCAGCGTTTCACGGTCGGTCGGGGCGTTCGGATCGCCGAGCCATTCGGTCGTCTCCGAGTCCATCCCGTGCGCTTCAAAGAATGCAAAATTGTTCGCCAGACGCAGCTCGCGGGCAACCCGCTCTCCCACGCTGCGCGCTCTCAGCAATTCATACTGCGTGTCGTAGAATTCCTGGTCGAAAGTGCGGTCGGATTTCTCCAGCCCTTCAACATTCGTGATCTGCTGTTCCTGGCGGCTGATCTCGATCCGTGATGCGGCGGTGTATTGCGGCGTCATCAACAGGGTCGTGGCGAGCCCGGCCAGCAATGCCAGAACGACGATTGCCACGATGACCCATTTGCGCCGGTCAAGAATGCCGAGATATTCACGCACCAGCGGAGTCTCGCGTCCGGCGATTGCGCCTTGCGCGGGATAGCCGCCCGAATTGCCGGCTCCTCCGGCGGAGAAGATCATGTCGTCACCGCCATTTGATACGGCATTGGCGGAAGCGTTGGCAGGTTGAATCGCGTTCATGAGAAAAGCAGCTTTCGCTTTAACGGTTGAGTACGATGGTCAGCGGCGTCACGAGGATCGTGGCCACTCCGACGACATCGTCAAACAGACGCCGGGCGTTGTCATCGCCGACAACGATCGTGTCATTGGGATAGATGCGCGGATCGTTATACGCGCCGCGGCTGATCGCCTTGATGTCGTAAAGCGTGGCGAGTCGCTCGCCATCGACCGTGCGGAACAGGATTACCTCGCTGGACTTGCCATATTCCGCGAGGCCGCGCGCGGTCGCCACCGCCTTTAGCAGGGTGCCTTCGCCTACAATCGGAAAGACGCCGGGTTGGCGCACCTGACCGTATACAGTGAAGGTCGAATTCTCGCTCGCTTCAAGGTTGGTCGTGACCTGCGGATCGCGGATAAACTCGCCCTTGAGCCTGCTTTCGATAAGGCTGGAAACCTCGGATGTCGAAAGGCCCGAAACCGGGACGTTCCCGATCAGGGGAAAGCCGATTTCGCCATTGCCATCGACGCGGATCTTGCGCTGGCTCAGCTCCTGAACGCCGAACACGTCGATCACCAGAGTGTCAAACGGGCGGATACCGGCAAAGTCGGACTTGCCGTAAAGGTCTGCGGCAGTCGGGGGCGGCAATTCGCCCTGGCGCACTTCAAGTCCCGGCGCGCCGCCGATCGGAGTCGTGGAGCAAGCGCCAAGCGCGAGCGCGCCCAGCATCACACCTGTAAGCGCGAGGGCGCGCGTGCGAGCGCCAGTTTTGGGGAAGCGCGCTGCTTTTGGGTCGGTCATTCTGGCTCTATTCGCCTTCATAGTGGTCATTACGCTTATCCTGCCGCGCTAACATTCGACTTTGGGCCATCAGACCCCGTGCCCGTTTCGGCGAAACTGCGGGTAACTTGTCCCGCCGTCTCTGCAAGAGCCATCCACACCGCACAGACCGCCGCAAGGCTGGCCAAAGCGGGCGTTCGAAGGGGGTAGTCGACGAGGCTCCATGCGCCAAGAATAAACAATATGATAGCCCCGGCCAGACCCAGCTGAACCTCGATACGTCCGGTATGGCTGTTTCTTAGCAGAACAATCGCGCGGCCAAGCCAGCCCACCACCGCCACCAGCATCAAGGCAAGCGCGGGAATGCCGCCTTCCATTGCCCATTCCAGCCAGTCATTATGCGCATGGTTCCAATAGGACTGGGCCAGCATCGTGCTCGGCTCGTGAACCTTGAAGATCTCGATAAATGATCCGATGCCTGATCCGAAGGGCAGATAGGCCGGGGCAAAATCCACAATGGTGCGCCACACGGTGAAGCGGAATTCCTCGACCTCGCCAGAGCCCGCGCTGAGCAAGCGGTCAAAGCCCGTCGTCTGTGTCAGCATCAGGGCAAAGCCCCCGAGCATCGCCACCCCAAACGCGCCGAACGCATAGGGCACCCAAACCTGTCTGCGCGATGTGCGGCGCGTTGCGATGGCCCGGGCGCTTGTCTGGCGCGGACGTGCATTCCACACCAGCCAGCTTGCGCCCAGCGATACCAGCGACAGCGCCATGCCCGTGCGCGATCCCGTGATCAGCGTCATCATGATCGCGAAGGCAGCCAGCGCAGCGCATGCGGTCATAACGATTGTAGCGCGCGGCCCTTTGGCGCGGCTGGCGATCAGCGCGAACAGAGGAAGGCTGGAAACCATCAGCGCGGCCATGTGGTTGCGGTTTGCAAACAGCCCGTTGGGCACATTGACGCGCGGCGCGCCGTAGAAAAAGGTCGAAGTGCTGTACCCGCTGACAGACTGGATCACACCCCACAAGGCGCTCACGAGTACACCGCCCAGAACGATCTTCACCAGCAACCGGTGCTGTTCGCGCGTGCAGTGAACCGCACAGATCAGCGCGGCGGCGGGCACGAGCATGGCGTAAAATGCGTTCCACCCGCGATATGGCACCAGAGCGATGGGCCGCCACGGTTGTTCGATCCCGGCGGCTTCCCCGGCAGCGATGGCCAGTTCACGCCCGGGCAAGGCCATCCACAGGAGAGGCGGCAGGGGCACAAGGTGCAGCATGACCAGTCCGAGGGTCGCAGCCATAAAGCCGACCGGAAGCTTGAACCGCGCCCAGTCATCGCGCGTGAAGTGGTACAGGCCGATAGCCAGAGCCACCACCGCGAGCGGGCGCAGCAGCAACAGGCCGGGCACGTAATCCTTGGAGCTTCCGCCAAGGAAAAACACCGCGACCAACAGTGCGCAGATCGCGGCAAAGGGCGCGTTGGAACCCAGCGCTGCGCCGGTCCCGGACGCGCGAATGTCTCCAGCGGGCTTCATTTCAGCAGGCCTGACAATCTCGCCTTCTACTCCTATCGCAACATCGTGAAGCCGGGCCTGACAGGCTGGGCGCAGGTCAACCAGGGCCACGTCGCGACGCTCGAAGACATCGATGTGAAGCTCCAGTACGATTTTTATTACATCAAGTATTTCTCGTTCTGGCTCGACGTGCTGATCGTGATGCGCACGATCCACACGGTGATGACCGGATTTGGCTCGAAGTGAGGGATGGTGGAACGGTCGGAAGACTAGCGCCACGGACCTGAAGGGTACGCAAGCGTGACCACGCGCCGGACGGTTAGGCCGCCCCTCGGAGACGTGAGCGAAGCGAACTGTCGTGAGAGAAAACGAGACTCCCCTCTCTACTTCCTACTTATCCAGCGCAATATCGGGCGCGTCTTCCTGTTTCATGCCGACCACGTGATAGCCGCCATCGACATGGTGCGTCTCTCCCGTCACGCCCGATGACAGGTCCGACAGGAAATACAGGCCAGAGCCGCCGACATCATCGATCGTGATGTTCCGGCGCAGCGGCGAATTGTATTCATTCCATTTCAGAATATAACGGAAATCGCCGATCCCGCTGGCCGCAAGCGTCTTGACCGGGCCTGCGCTGATGGCGTTCACGCGGATGTTTTTCGGACCCAGATCGTTGGCGAGATATTTCACGCTGGTTTCCAGCGCCGCCTTGGCCACGCCCATCACATTGTAGTGCGGGATGACCTTTTCCGCACCGTAATAGGTGAGCGTCAGGATCGATCCGCCTGTTTCGGGCATCATTTCCGCTGCACGCTTTGTCACCGCGACCAGCGAATAGGCAGAGATGTTCATCGTCAGCAGGAAATTGTCGAGACTGGTGTCGACATATTTGCCGCGCAGTTCCGCCTTGTCGGAAAAGCCGATGGCGTGAACCACGAAATCCAGCGTGTCCCAGCGCTCTTTCAAAGTCGCAAACGCATTGTCGAGCGAGTCCATGTCAGACACGTCGCATTCAAACGTGAAATCGCTGCCCAGCTGCTCAGCGAGCGGCTTTACCCGTTTGGCAAGCGCCTCACCCTGATAGGAGAACGCAAGCTGGGCGCCATGCGCCGCCAGCTGTTTGGCGATGCCCCATGCGAGAGACTTGTCATTCGCAAGCCCCATGATCAGGCCGCGTTTGCCTTGCATCAGTCCGCCCGTGTTCTCGCTCATCCGCTTGCCTCCTCAGGTGCTTGGTCCGTAACTTCCTCTGGCGGTTCGGGTTCCGCCGTTTCTGGTTCTGCCGTTTCTGGTTCTGCCAGGGCCGCGTTCAGCTCTGCTCCGATAACGACACCCAGCCCCACGAGCCAGAAAAACAACAGCGCAATCATGATCCCCGCCAGACTGCCATAGGTGAGGTTATAGCTCACAAAGCTGCGCAGCACGGGCGGCATTGCGGTGGTCACTGCCAGCCACCAGCTCGCCGTGAACAGCGCGCCGGGCCATTTGGGAAATTTGCGGGAGCGATATTGCACCGGTGCCAGCGCCCAGAACAGCATGTAAAGCGACCCGAACAGGCCCAGAGCGGGCACAATGCGCGACAGGCCCAGCGTCCCGATCTGCGCAGAGAGCTCCGGAACCAGCGCGTCGATAAACTGCTGCACCGTTCCGATGACAACTTGCAGAAAGAGCGACAGCAACAACAACAGAACCGCGCTGATGATCAGCCCAGCCGACGCCAGCCGGTAACGCCAGAATGCCAGCACCGCGCGCGTGCCATAGGCGCGGCGCAGCACATCGCGGATCGTTTCAATCAGGCTGGAAACGGACCACAAACCCGCAGTCGCCCCGAACCACAAAAGCCAGCCACTGCGCGCATTGATGACATCTTCCGCCACCGGAGCGATTACGCCTCTGACCGTCGGAGGCATCGCGAACAGCACAGTCGTAATCGCCATCCGGCTTTCCTCATCCTCGCCAAACAGCTGGAACAGCGCGCCTGCCAGAATGAAGAACGGGAAGATCGATAACATGGTGAGATAGGCAAGGTTACCGGCATGGATGAAGCCATCCCGATAGGTGCCAACGAGAGTGCGGCGGACCACCTCGAACACTCGTGTTCCGGGGCCGAGCGCTTCCTTGCATCTCGCAAGCACGTTTCGGTCAGATTGATCGTCCTCTTCGGCACCACTATCGGCGAACAGGCTCTGGCGAGACCGACGCCTTGCTTCGGGTGAGAGCGAGCGGACCTCTCGTCCCTCAAGCACACCCTCAGGCCAGCCTGCAGGCCAATCCTCGCGAGGTGGACAATCGGCTGCCTTATAATCGATCGCCCCGTTGTCGGATTCGGACCCGGATCTGCGCTGGTCGCCCATCAGGCCGCCTCAGCTTCCCGGATCCCGATCAACGCAGGTCCGGTATTCAGCTGCGCTGATGAGCGTCCTTGATGGCATCATCAAAGGCCAAACTGCTTGCGCGGATTGCCGGTGTCTTCCCATCCGTCGAGCCGCTTTTCAAGCTCGGCCATATCCTCCGGCAACTGGATCTCCAGCGTCACCAGCTGATCGCCGCGCTTGGGCGGTGTATCCTTGCCACCAGGAGCGCCGCCCGAACCCGCCTTGGTCCAGCCTTTGCCCGACAGCCGCAACACAGTGCCGCCATGCGTGCCCGGCTTGATCGTCAGCATGACCGGACCGTCAACCGTCGGGCATTTGACCTTCGCCCCGCGCATCGCTTCGTCCAGCGTAATCGGCAGATCCATGCGCACATGATCGCCATCGCGGCGAAAAAAGGGGTGCGGGCCGATTTCAACCAGCACAATCCCATCGCCATTACCGCCCGGCCCTGCGTGGCCTTTACCCCTGAGGCGCATCTGCGTGCCGTCATCCACGCCGCCCGGCAATTTCAGGCTGATAACCTTGCTGTCGGCCAGAGTGATGCGCTGATCGCGTCCGGCGGCTGCATCCACGAAGGGCACAGCAAGGCGATACTGGATATCCGCCCCGCGCCGGGGAGGTTCTGCATTGGCGCGTTGGCCAAAGCCGCGCCTTGGATTGGCCTGAGCACCGGGCTGCGGGCCACCGTGAGAACCCGCGCGCGCTCTGCCGCCGCCGAACAATCCTTCAAACAAATCGCCCAAATCCATCTCATCAGCGGAAAACCCGCCCATATCTCCGCCCGCACCATAGCCGCTACGAGGGCCGCCGGGTCCGCCGCCCATACCGGCACCGCGTCCAAAACCCCTGCTGCCAGCCATGCCGCCCCCCATTCCGGCGAACGGATTGAGCGGGTTGCCTTCGCCGTCAATCTCGCCGCGATCAAACTGGGCGCGCTTGTCCTTGTCAGACAGCAGATCATACGCTTTGGTCACGTCGGAAAACCGTTCCGAGGCGTCGGGTTTGCCCTTGTTGCGGTCGGGATGCAGTTCCTTGGCGAGCGTGCGATAGGCGCTCTTGATGTCCTTTTCGGACGCAGTGCGCGGCACGCCAAGTGTGCGATAGGGATCAGCCATGGCGTGTTAGCTAGGTGCAACAGTGCCCGCGTGCAAGCGGGATGTGGTCATCGCGCGTTCATG
>JBARXS010000141.1:0-6227 GCA_049647465.1 Erythrobacter sp. | reverse complement strand
TTTGCGGGTCGCCGACAACCTGTGCGATCTCTTCGTCATCCATGAGCATTTGCCGCGCCAGCGTCGCGGGGTTCAGTCCGTGCTCAAGTGCGAGATGTCGCTGATACGCCTCGCGCGTGGTGAGCGAGGCAGCGGTGGCGACAAAGCGGCTGATCTCGACGCGCCCTGTGCTGGTTGGCCCTGTGCTTGAAGCTTCCAGACCCGCGCTATGCACCAGATCCGGCAGATGCCCGTCGCGCAGCATGAACAGCCAGTGCACCGTGCCGCCGCGCGCCTTTTCGAGCGCCTCGGCCTCAGCCCGCAACCATTGGTCATAGGCGTAGAACACCGGCCCCAACACGCTATAGCCCAGCGCCGCTGTATCATTCGGCAATTGCGGCTCGCCCAGCGCCATCAAGGCGCGATGCGGTTGCAGGCCAATCATGCGAGGCTCCGCCTGGCCCTGCTCTCCGGGCATCATCCGATGGCAGGTTCGCTCAAAGCGCAGGCGTTGATCCGTCGGCCTTGCGAATTGTTCAAGGTGCAGAGCAGGAATGCCAAGAGCGCGCGCGCTTTCGAAATCGGCTTGGGGGTTGTCCCCGATGTGCAGCACTTCGTGCGCGCGCGCTTTCATCGCCTTGATCGCTTTGCCCAGCAGGCCTTCAGCTTTGGATATGCCTGCATCGCTGGATGCGAAGACCCGGTCGATAAGGCCTGCGACCTCCTCACCCGCGCTCGCGGCAATCAGATCGCGCAATTGCACGGTGCTCAGATAAGTGTCGGACACGATCATGACCGTCATGCCGCGCGCTTTGGCCGCCCGCATCAGTTCAACCGTCGGCTCGAATGCGAAACACGCCTGAGCCTCAGCCGCAAGTTCGGCAGCAATCGCCGCCTTGCGCGCAGCCTCATCGGCATTGGGCATCACCTGCGCGTAGATATCATCCAGCGTCACTTCGTTGCGACGTTTGAGCGTGCGCATGGCCTTGCGCGCATTGGCTTCGCCCCGCGCCCGCTGCCCCGGCATGAGCCCGGGCAAAGCGGCGAACACATCCGTGGGCGCATGGCAGTCCCGCCACAACAGCGTATCAAAGCAATCGAGCGACAGCAGGTTCACGCCAGGGGGCGCATGATCGAGCGCGCGGGGCAGTTCGTGCGGACAAATGGTCTGGAGCATAATGGCGGATCCAATCGGTCAGTGACAATCGAAGACACCGCCAATCGCTAAGCCGACATGGTTACCAGCTTTCAGCCCTTACCCCGGGGGTAGACCCTTAGGATTACTACGAGGGTTCGCGCCGTGAGCCCGGGCGGAGCCCGCCGCCCGTCAGGAATCTGTGTCCACTTTCTGCGCCACTCGCCTTGGCTCTTTGCGAATTCCCGGACCGTTCATTTCCAGCAACAACAGCGAGATACGCCGGTTGCGTGGATCGGCAGGATCGCCGGCAATCAGCGGCTCGCGATCGGCCACACCTTCGATCCGGGCAAAGCGTTCCTGCGTTATGCCGTTTGTGATCAGCGCCTGCCTCGTCGCTTCGGCACGACCGGCGGAAAGCGACCAGTTGTTCGCCACAATACCCGATCGCCATGGCAGCGAATCCGTATGCCCGCGCAAAATCAGCGGCGTGGGACCATCAGAAAGAGTCTCACCCAGCGCTTCGAGCAATTGGTCTGCGTCGGATGTGAGCACCGTCGTCCCCAATGCAAACATCGAGAAATCCGCATCATCAACCAGATCAATCCGGATGCCCTCGGGTGCCCGCATCACGCGGACCTGCCGGGCGAGCCGCGAAAGCCCCTTTTTCTTTGCCAGCTTGTCTTCGATCGACTTTCGGATTTCGTCGATCTTGGCGTCGATCCGCTCGGCGTCACCGCGCCCGCCGCCTTCCATTGGGCCACCCGCAGCACCGCGTGGCACCGTGATTGACATCGTCCCGGTCTGGCCTTGTGAGTTGGGATAATTATCAACGTCAGTGAGCGAACTCCCACCAAGCATCCCGTCAGCGCCAGCGCCTTGTTGACGCATCTTGACGAGCGTGGGAGTGAAGTAATCAGCAATGCCCTTGCGCTGGTTCTCTTCGGTCGCGCCGAGTAGCCACAACAGCAGGAAGAAGGCCATCATCGCTGTCACAAAATCAGCATAAGCGACTTTCCAGGCTCCGCCATGATGCCCGCCGCCGCCCTCAATCGTAACTTTCTTGACGATGATCGGGGCTAGGATCGGTGATGCCGGTTCCGCCGCCGCTGCACTCTCTGCCATGACCTATCGCCCGCGCATGGAATCAAGCAGGTCGGTGAGTTTGGGCCGGTGCGCAGGGGGAAGTCCCGAACGCGCCGCCTCCAGCACCATCGGCTGAGGATAGCCGTGGAGGCTGGCAATGATCACTTGCTTGATCGAGTGGAAAATCTGCTTGTCATGTGTGTTGATCTGTTTCAGCCGACTGGCCAGCGGACCGGCAAAACCATAGGCCAGCAAAACGCCCAGAAACGTACCGACCAACGCGCCGCCGATCATCTTTCCCAGAATCTCGGGCGGCTCGTTGATCGAACCCATCGTCTTGATCACACCCAGAACAGCGGCCACAATTCCGAGCGCCGGAAAGGCATCAGCGAGCGACTGGATCGTGTGTTCAGGCTCTTCCATTTCGTGCAGCTGGGTCTTGATCGCATTGTCGATGATATCTTCGACCGCATGAGTATCAAGCGTACCCGAAGACACCACCATCAACGTCAGGGGATCGCAGATCAGATTGACGACCGCCGGATCGGATTGGAGCCGTGGATATTCGCTGAAGATCGCCGAATTGGCTGGATCAGTCACGTGGCTTTCCAGCGCGACTGCGCCTTCAGACCGCAGCAATTTCATAAGCTTGCTGGTAAGGGCGATCACATCAATGTGATCATCGTCAGTGAATTTGGGGCCTTTGAAAACCTTGGCAAGACCGCCGCCCAACAGTTTGATCTCATGCATCGAATTGCCGATCAGCACAGCGCCCAGCGCAGCCCCGCCGATCATCATGAATTCAAGCGGCAGCGCAGCGATAATCGGTCCCATGGAACCGCCCGCCAAGGTAAAGCCGCCAAACACCATGACGATCAGGACAACGATGCCGATTACGGCAAACATGGGGCAAATACTCCGTTAGGACCGCGCTTTAACCGCAAGGATTAAAAGGGGGGGTCAAAGGGCGTTGAAGAGGGTAAGATTGCTGACGCGGGTAAAGCTGGACTGGCTGGCCTCCAACGCGGTCAGGGTCTGCTGAAGGCGGGCAATCGCCTCGCCAAGATCGGTATCGCCAAGATCGGATTGCTGCTCTGCAATCGTCAGCGCGCGATCAGCCTGATTGTCCTGAATCACCTCAACCCACGCAAGACGCGTGCCCAGCACGGTTTGGTTGCGGGTGGTGGTATCAATCGCCGCATCCAGCCCTTCAATCGCCGCCTTGGCTGCGGCAGCCGGATCAGGCGAACCCCCTGAAAGAGCCGCGCTCAAACCTGAAAGCACGGCGAAGGCGTTGGTGGGTGTGCCATTGAGATCGAACTCGAAAACCTGCGCGCCTGTAACCCCGCGCTCCAGTTCGGTGCCAGCGGCAACGGGCACGCTCGCAATTTCGGAATTGCCATTGTAACTGACCGTCCCGTCAGCCGCGCGGATGAAAGCCGGGCCAGCCGCCGTGCCTGCGAACAATGGCTCTCCGGTCAGCGTCTGCGCATTCGCGCGATCAAACAGCTCTAGCTCCAGTTGCGCCAGTTCCTCGGCGATGGCGGCACGGCCATTTTCGCCGGTGGTGTCATTGGCGGCGCGGATGGCGAGTTCGCGCGCGCGCGAAAGCAGGTTGGCCGCGCCTGCCACTTCATTGCCTGCCTCGGTCAGATCACGCGCCAGTTTGTCGGCATTGTCCGCCTGCACTTCCGACAGGCGCTGCGTCCGGGCGAGCGTGCGCAGCCGCGATGCGGCGGCGGGATCTTCGGACCCGCGCGTCACGCGCTGACCGGTGGAAATCTGCGTCTGGAGCCGTTCGAGTGACCCGCGCAAAGTGCCCATCTGGGAAAGCGAGCGCTCATAAAAGGCGCCCGTGGAATTGCTGATAAAGCTCATTGGTCCATTCTCCTTCAGCGCAGACCCAGAATCGTGTCGAAAATGTCGGAGGCGACCTGAAGGACGCGGCTGTTCGCTTCGAAAGCCTGTTGCAAGCGGACCAGATTGGCCGCCTCGGTGTCCAGATCGACGCCCGTTTCGCTCAGCAAGGTGGCTTGCGCGTTCTGGGCGATTGCCGAGAGGCCGCCGCGGGTGACATCCTGCGCGGATATCCGGCTGGACAGGCCAAGCAGCAAAATATCCGTGCGCGCGACCGGCCCGTCATCTGTGCCCAAAGAGGCAACGAGGCTCGCCAGATTGGTGGTGTTGGTGCTGCCCGCCGGTGATCCGGCAGGTGCCGTTGCCAGCTGTGTACCGGATGCCAGCGCCAGTTCCATGTCCCCTGCATTTGTGCCTGAGAAGAACGGCTGGCCCGCCACGCCATTGGCATCCACACCAGAGGCCTGCGCTGTATTGGTGCGCGCGATCACATCGGCGGCGATCGCGTCAAGCTGCGTCTGGTAATCGGCCTGAGCTTCAAGCGCGGCGGCCTGTCCGGACAGCGCACCACCGTTCAAGGAGACAGCGGCCCCGCCCACGTCGAAATCAAGCGTTCCATCCGCTGCCGTTGTGGAGCCTATCGCAAAGGTTGACGCTCCGTACACCAGCACCGGACCCGGCGATCCCGGTGCCGACCCGGCAAGCCTGACATTGGCTGCGCCGTTATCGGTGAAGGTCACTTCGATCCCCACTTCAGCGGCCAGATCACGCAAGGCGGCATCGCGTGCATCGAACAAGGCGGCCTGCCCCGCTGTCCCGTCACGCGCGTTAACAAGGTTGCGATTGATCCGGCTCAGCTCTGCGGTTTGCCGGTTCACCTCGTCAAGGCTGACCGAGGCAGAATCCTGCACTTGCCGCCTGGCATTGCCCAAAGTGGTGTTTGCAAACTGGAAGGTTGAGGCAAGCTGGCGCCCGGTTTCAAGCGCATTGGTGCGCAGCGCAGGCTCCAGCGGATTACCTTCCAGCTGAGTCAGCACCGCTTCAAATTCCACCAGCCCTTCAAACAGTCGCGATTGCTCCAGAGCCAGTTCGGTATCGCGCAGGCCCACCAGTTCCGCATCCGCGCGCGCCAGAGCGCTGGCGCTGGAACGTGCCTGTTGCTGCACCAGCGTGCTGTCATTGCGGCTGATACCCTCAATGCTCACGCCATTGAGTGTGCCGTTTGTGGTCCGCGAAATGCCTACCAGTTCACGCGTCGTCAGAGATCGGCGCGCATAATCGGGGTTCGCCGCATTGGCGATGTTCTGCGCGGTCAGTTCAATACTGGCGCGGGCGGCGGCGGCCCCTGATCGGCCGATCTGAAAGATTGCTCCTGGCATGGTCTACCCCTTCTGCACTGAGAGGTGTTGCGAAAGCTGTTCCTCGATACTGCGGGCAAACCCGAAGGCGCCGCTTTGCGAAGCAATGTCCGCGAAGTGTTCATCGCGCATCTGGGCAAATTGCTTCATGCCTCCGCCGGTCAAAGGCGTGTCCTCGGAAAAACTGGATGCGCGCGCGCTTTCCAGCATTTTTCGCACCATGATCGCTTCAAAGCCTTCGGCAGCCTTGCGCAGTTCCAGGCGTTCGGGAGACAGCGCGGTCGAGCTGGAAAGAGGGGCGAGCGGCGTCATCACAGCACCACCATTTCGGCTTGCAATGCGCCCGCCTGTTTCAGGCTTTCGAGGATGACGACAAGATCTGCCGCGCCAACGCCCAACAAATTGAGCGCATCGACGATCTCGGAAAGGTTGGCAGCGCCCGGCATCAGGGCGACCCTGTCAGAGCGTTCTGAAATGCTGATCTCGCTTGCTTCCTCGACCGCTGTCACACCGTTGCCGAACGGCTCTGGCTGAACGATGCGCGGGGATTCGTCGATGCGGATCACCAGCTTGCCGTGGCTGATTGCAGCGGGGCTGAGGCGCACGGCCTGATTGATCACGACTGTGCCCGTCCGGCTGTTGACGATCACCCGCGCGGCCACCGGGGCAGGCGTCACAGGCAGCATCTCGATTTCGGCCAGACGCGCGGAGCGTTCGTCATTGCCAAAAGGCAGGGTCAGCTCGATGCTCACACCGTCAGCCACGCGGGCCATGCCGGGATGGAGGGCATTGACGGCATCGCGCACGCGCTG
>JBARXS010000140.1:0-3292 GCA_049647465.1 Erythrobacter sp. | reverse complement strand
TGTCAGGCGTGCCCGGATCAGCGATGGAGAAAACGCGTTTGCCCGTCGCCAGATCAAAGGCATGGACGATGCCGGTGGGCCATTTGATCTGGCCGGTTTCTTCCAGTTCTCCGACATAGAGCAGGGTGTCCGACATCGCGAGCGTGCTGCCGAACTGTGACGCCTTGTTAGAACCGGGAGACCGCAACCGGTGCAGCAGCGATCCATCTTTCGCATCAAAGACATAGACGATCCCCCTTGCAGAAAGACCCCCAGGCCCATCGCGGCCATTGCTCATGATGGCGATATGCGTGGAATTCATCGCCAGATTGCGCCCAAAGGCGGTGCGGCGCGGCCTGCCCAGAGCCGGATCGGGCATGTCGGGTTCGGGTATCGTCAGCACGGTTTCGCCCGTCTCCGCGCTGAACACCCAGGCGGTCGAAATATTGTCCGTGGTCTGCGGAACGGCGGCAAGGATGCGATCGCCTGAAAGGGCGACGCCTGTCCCTCCGAAAAAGGTACCATCCCCATCGCGCGGGTTCTTGATCCGGCGCAGCAGCTTGCGCGTTGCCGTATCATAAACAAGCAATTCGCCGTCGCGCCCGAATTGCGCCTTGCCGCTCAGCGCGGTGACGACGAATTGATCATTGGCCGCAATCGCATCGCCCAACCCCTCAAATGGCTCGCCATCGGGATGTTCTATCAGCGCGCCGGGCTCGCCTGTTTTGCGATCAAACAGCCGGATCACTTCATGGCGCCGCTCGCCCTGTCGCACGCTCGCATCAGGCTTGGTCACGAACGCGTCGACAAGGACCGTGTCCGGCGTGATCGCGACTGTGGCGTCGATTGCGCGGCTGGACCCCAGCGGCCCGCCATCGACGCTCCACACCAGATCGAGCACGGGTTTCACCGCGTCCTGCGCCATTCCCGGCCCAGCTCCAAGAACAGCGGCGATGCATGCTCCGCCTGCAACCAATGCCGCAGCCACCCATTGCATGGCGCGTCTAGTCAATCGCCTTTGCGCCCAGCTGCGGGTTCATCGCGCTCACACGGTTCAGCCATTTCTTGGGGCGGCGCAGCAGTTCCTTCGGGTAATCGACTTTCAGGCCCAGCAGCCGACCAATCTCTCCGACAAAGTGGATGCAGTTGCGCTTTTCCAGATCGTAAAACTTGCCCGGAGCCTCCTGCCACGAAATCACCAGCGCTTTCACGCGGCGGTACTCCTCGTCAGTGAGAGTGATCGAGAAATGGCGATTGGTCTTGCGCACATTCTTTGCGCTTTCGGCCAACACCATATGTTCCACCGGGCCTGACAGGATTGCCGGGGTTACACGGCGCGCGGAGAAACCGTAATTCTCGTTCACCGCTGCACCCGTTTCCTCCAGAGTGCCTTCAAGCACGATAAATGTGTGCGGGTATCGGCCCCAGAACACATTGCCGTTAAAGCTGTGAAAGTGAATCTGCACCTCGGCAAAGGCAGGTGCGGTCCACAACCCCGCAGTCAACAGGGCGACGAGCAGAAGGAGATGTTTGAACAGGCGTCTCATACTGGCGATCTATTGCGTGAGTTTAGCTCGCAAGCAAGCTGGCATTGCCACCCGCCGCCGTTGTATCGACGCACATCACTCGCTCTGTCGCAAACCGGGCGAGGTAATGCGGGCCGCCTGCTTTGGGTCCGGTGCCTGAAAGGCCCTCTCCGCCAAACGGCTGGCTTTCCACAATCGCGCCGATCTGGTTGCGGTTCACATAGAAATTGCCGACCCGTGCGCGGGCCTGAATAAAACGGCGCGTTTCCGCGATGCGGCTGTGCAGGCCCAAGGTCAGGCCGTATCCGGTGGCGTTGATATCCTCGACAACCTTGCCCAGCTCATCCGCCTTGTACCGCGCGACATGCAGGACGGGACCGAAATTCTCACGGTTGAGCTCAAGGATCGAATCAATCTCGATAATCGTGGGCGCGACAAAGCAGCCCGCATCAGCGCCATCAGGCAGGGCGATACGGTGGACCACCTTGCCCGATGCCTCGCGCCGCGCGACATGGCGTTCCAGTGCGGCCTGCGCATCGGGATCAATCACCGGGCCAACGTCGGTGGCGAGCAAGGCCGGATCGCCGATATTCAGCGCTTCGAACCCGCCGCGGATCATGGTCAGCATGTCATCGGCCACATCGTCTTGCAGATACAGCACGCGCAGCGCGGAACAGCGTTGTCCTGCGCTCTGGAATGCGCTGGCCAGAACGTCACGCACCACCTGTTCGGGCAGGGCCGAGCTGTCGACGATCATTGCGTTTTGCCCGCCTGTTTCGGCGATAAAGGTCGCGATCGGGCCTTCGCGCGCAGCGAGCGTCTGATTGATGAGCCGTGCGGTCTCGGTCGATCCGGTGAAGGCCACACCGGCAAGCAGCGGATGCGCGGTGATCAGCTGGCCGACCTCGCCTGCCCCGGGCAGCAATTGAAACGCTTCGGGCGGAATGCCCGCTTCATGGCACAGCTTTACAGCAAGCGCGGCGATCAGCGGCGTCTGTTCGGCGGGTTTGGCGATGACGGTGTTGCCCGCCGCCAGCCCCGCCGAAGCCATGCCGATGAAGATCGCAAGCGGAAAGTTCCACGGAGATATGGTCGCAAACACGCCGCGCCCGTGCATGCTCAGCGTGTTCTCCTCGCCGGTTGGTCCGGGCAATATGATTGGAGCGGCAAATTCGCGGCGCGCCTCACTCGCATAATAGCGCAGGAAATCGACAGCTTCGCGCAGTTCCGCGACACCATCGAGCAGGGTCTTGCCCGCCTCGCGCTGGCACAGGGAGAGAAATTCGGGCGTGTGTTCCTCAAACAAATCCGCCGCCGCCTCCAGCAGCAGCGCGCGCTTTTCGCCGCCCAGCGCGTCCCAGCCCGGCTGGATTTTGGCCGCCCTCACAAAAGCTGCGTCCACTTCCGTGGGTGTTGCATCGCGGCGGGTGCCGACTTCTGCGCGCAGATTGTGGGGCATGGTGATCGGCGCGATTTCGCCGGGTTCTTCGCCGGGGAAAGTCGGCTGCGCGGTCCATTGCAAGTCTGCAAGGTCTTCCAGAGCGGCTTGCAACGGCGCAAGTTCCAGCGGGTCAGCCAGGTCGATCCCTGCGCTGTTGCGCCGCTCGCCCAGAATATCGGGCGGCAGCGGGATCGATGGATTGCGGCGCGGCGACAGGGCGGCAAGCTCGCTCACCGGATCATCGACAAGGTCGCGCGCCGCAATATCGGCATCGCCCATACGGTTCACAAAGCTGGTGTTGGCCCCGTTTTCCAGCAGGCGGCGCACCAGATAGGCGAGCAATTCC
>JBARXS010000139.1:0-6408 GCA_049647465.1 Erythrobacter sp. | reverse complement strand
TCTTTGGCCAGCATCAGATCGACGATAGCGTCCGAAATCTGGTCAGAGACCTTGTCCGGATGGCCTTCGGAAACGCTTTCCGAGGTGAAGAGATATTCCTGGCGCATGAGTACTCCCGATGGGTCTTTGATCAGTCTGGTCGGCTTGCCCGTTTGCCTGCTTTATGCAGATATAAGGAAACCTTTATGTGTTGGTGAACGCCCTAGCTGCGTGATCCCCGCAGCGCAAGCAATCTTGGACCCGCCAGCCCAAACACCATTAACAGCGCCGCCCAGCCGAGCGGGAGGGCATTGCCCCAGCGTGCAAAGAGGGTTTCGGGACGGGCAGCGGGGATGAAACCCTCAATCGCATCCGCCTCACCCATCGCGATATGCTGGCGCACGACCCCGCGCGCATCAATCACCGCGCTGATGCCTGTGGTGGTGGAGCGCAGGACGGGCAAGCCTTCCTCAATCGCGCGCAGGCGGGCTTGCGCCAGATGCTGCGGCGGTCCCCACGATCCAAACCATCCATCATTGGACGGGTTAAAGATGTAATCGGGGCGATCAGCGGCATCGACGACTTGCGCTGAAAAGACAATCTCATAGCAGATTTGAACGCCCGCTTTCCCGTGCTCTCCCAGATCAAGCGTGCGCGGACCGGGGCCGGGCAGGTAGTCGATAGACCCCGCCACCAATCGTGAAAGGCCAAGCGGCTCCAGGATGAAACGCATCGGCAGATATTCGCCGTAAGGCACCAGATGCGCCTTGTCATAGGCGGCTATCGTCACGCCCTCACCGTTGATCGCGGCAACGGAATTGCGCGCGCTGACCGCTTTTCGGCGGCCATCCACCACCCCGATATCGAGATTGATGAGCCCGGTAAGCAAGCTTGATTGCGGGCCGATCACGGTCGCAATCCGGGCTCGCGCATATTGGGGATCACCGCGCCGCGTGAGCGGATTGATCGCGGTCGTCCTGTCATAATAATGCTGCGGATAGCCGTCTTCGAGGAAATCGGGGATCGCGCTTTCGGGCCACAGCACCAGCCGCGACCGGTCCCGGCCCGGCGCGGTCAGGCGGGTCAGGCGGGCGAACTGTTCCTCGAACTTGGAGCCGTCATTGATCTCGCTCTGCGGGATGAAAGGCTGGACGAGTGTGAAACGGATATCGCTGTCTTTTGGCTCGACCAGCGTTGGCACCGTCATACTGAGAGCGATTACAAGAGCGAGCAAACCTGTCTGCCAGTATGCGCGTCTCACAGCCCCGACAGCGAGACCCATCGCGAGAATGACAGCCACTCCGGACAGGGCATAGGTGCCCGCCCACGGAAGGATGCGAGCAAAGCCCGGGCTCTCCCACCCACCCAGCAGGATCAGCCCGAGCGGCGGCCACGGATAGCCGGTAAAGGCCCAGCTGCGCACCCATTCAAAGATGATCCACGTAGCGGCAAAGACTATGCCGAATATGCCAACCCCTGCGCCCGCCACCAGTTTGCGGGTCACCAGATGCGCTGTCAGCGCCGCGAGCGCGGGATAGACGGCCAGGTAAATGCACAACAATGGCACCGCGACCCAACCGAGGAATTCAGGCATTTTCGCCTGATGGGTAAAGGCGGTCGCGATCCAGTTATTGGCCAGCGTCAGATGCGTCCAGCCGAACACCCAGCCCAGCCAGATGGCCGATTTCCAGCTTGCCGCGCGGTGCAGCAGCGCCACAAACGCCGCGAGCGCCGGGATCGCCAGCCACCACGCGTGGACCGGCGGATAGCCGAGCGCGGCGATCAGGCCGAGCGCGAAAACGCTTAGCGCGGGACGCCGGACCATCGCCTCCCAGACCACGCTCAAGGGCGCCGCGAACGTATCTTTCAGGCGATCAACCACAACGCGAAGCGATCCGGAGACCTGTGCCGCTACAGATCAGCCGACCGTTTCAAGCGTGTCGTCACCATCGCTGGATGACGGCGTGTCCGCTCCAATCGCAGGCGGCAGAACCGACGAATCGATTTCGCCACCGGTATCTGCATCAGTCTTTTTCACACGCGGCTTGCGCGCGCGGGCTGGCTTGCTGTCTTTGGCATCCCTGGTGTCTTTGACGGGCGCACGACGGCGGCGCGGCGTGCGCTCCGGCTCATCTTCGTTGCGCGTATCGTGATCGCCACCGTCCTGTTGATCGGCGGGCTCGCCTTCAAAACCGCTTTCACCTTCGGCTTCGAAACCGTCATTGTCGTCCCGGGCATTGTCATCACGGCGACTGCGGCCACGGCGATTACTCTTGCGATTGTCGCTGCGGCTGTCAGAGCGGCTTTCGCGGCGGTTATCGTTGTCGTCACCGTCGTCGCTGCGCGCATCATTGTCGTCGCCAGACTGGTCGCGAGTGTTGCCGCGATCATCGCCCCGACCGTCACTACGCCCATCACTACGCCCGTCGCTCCGGCTATCGCCACGCTTGGTGCGGGCCTCATCCTGGCGCGCCTTGTTGTCGGCGATCACGCGGTAATAGTGGTCGGCAAATTGCAGATATTGTTCCATCTGCACGCGGTCGCCATTGTGCTGCGCGTCCTGCGCAAGTTTTTTGTATTTATCCAGCAATTGCGGCGCATTGCCGCGTGCCCGGCTGTCAATCCGGTTAAGCTGATTTCCGCCGCCACTCTGATTGCGATTACCGCGACCGCGGCGACGATTGTTACGTTGATTATTCAAGGAAAATCTTCCCTCTCGCAGCCCGAAGTTACCGGCCATCTGCAATGCAGTCTTGCGCAGTTCAATCTTGCGCACATCACAGCCATTGGCTCTCCGTAGGCCCTGTTCCAGCCGCGCTTCTCATGAAATGCGGCGCACACTCCGCCCTTGCCAGTAACCCCGTTTAGGGGGACCGTAGGGTCGTGACCCGCCCGGTCAAATACAGCTGTAAGTTCGGAGCTTGACCCGGCGATCTGCGCAGCGCGCTTATCGGCAGGTCTGATTCTTGAGTTAGCTAGTCCCAACCCGTTTGCCAAGGGCTACTCCCAATTTCCTGAAGAAAGAACCAATGCGCGTGGCCGATTTGCAAGATCGTGTCGCACTTCCACCCCAAAGCCCGCTTTTTCCGCCAGTTCGGTCACAGCGTCTGCCTGCGTGTCCCCGATTTCAAGGACGGCGACCCCGCCCGCATTCAACAGGCCTGGCAGCTGCGGTATCAGGACGCGGTAATCGTCCAGTCCATCCGCCCCGGCGAAAAGGGCATCGGAAGGCTCGAAGTCCTTAACGTCACGGTCAAGCTCCGCATCATCCTCCACATAGGGCGGATTGCAAACGATCAGGTCGAACGCGCCCAGGTCTTTCGCCCAGCCCGGCTTATTCCAGTCACGGTGCAGCAGATTGACGCGGCTGCCGTTTCCGAAGAAATCCACATTGCGCTGAGCCACACCAAGGGCGGCTTGCGAGGCATCAACGCCAACTCCTTCGGCCTCTTCCAACCTCTCCAGTATCGCAAGCAACAGCGCACCCGACCCGGTCCCGCAATCCAGCACGCGCTTTGCCCACGGCGCGGCATCGAGCGCGGCCTGAACCACGCTCTCACTGTCAGCGCGCGGGATCAGGACATCGGGGGTCACGGCGAACGGCAGACCGAAAAACTCCTGCTCCCCCACGATATGTGCCACGGGTTCATGGTCTGTGCGCCGCGCGACAAAAGCATCGAATGCAGCGGGCACACCGTCGCTCATATGCCGGATCAGCATATCCGAGCGGCTTGCTCCCAGCGCATGAGCCATCAGCAATTCCGCATCCAGACGCGCGGTGTCGCTGGTTGCGGCTAGACGCTCTGCTGCGGCGCGGATCGCTTCGAAAACAACCACAAAACACCGTTCGCCCTGAGCCTGTCGAAGGGCTGTCCTTCTCTTTGGTCCGTCGCTCTAGAAGAAGAGCAGTGCTTCGACAGGCTCAGCACGAACGGGTTACAACAATTCACTCCGAAAGCGCCGCCAGCCGCTTGCCTTCATCCTCGGCGATCAGCGCATCGACCACTTCGCTCAAACCCGGCCCGGCGAGCACTTCCTCCAGCTTGTGCAGCGTCAGCCCGATGCGGTGATCGGTCACGCGGCCTTGCGGGAAATTGTATGTGCGGATACGTTCGGAGCGGTCGCCGCTGCCGACCATCGCCTTGCGCGCTTCGGCCTCGGCACCTTGCGCCGCATCGCGCTGCGCCTCAAACAGTCGCGCGCGCAGAACCTGCAACGCCTTTTCCTTGTTCTTGTGCTGGCTGCGCCCGTCCTGACAGGTGACGACAATGCCGCTCGGCTCATGCGTGATCCGGATCGCGCTGTCGGTGGTGTTGACGTGCTGACCGCCCGCGCCCGATGCGCGGTAGGTGTCAATCTTCAGGTCGCCGGGATCGATCTGCACATCGACATCATCCGGCTCTGGCAGGACTGCGACTGTCGCGGCGGAGGTGTGGATGCGCCCGCCGCTTTCGGTCACCGGCACGCGCTGCACCCGGTGCACGCCGCTTTCGAATTTGAGCTTTGCGAACACGCCTGCTCCGGTCACATTGGCGACGATTTCCTTGAAACCGCCAACCTCGCTCGCATTCATGCTGACAGGCTCGATCCGCCAGCCGTTCTCCTGCGCGTATCGTTCATACATGCGGTACAGATCGCCCGCGAACAGAGCAGCCTCATCGCCGCCGGTCCCTGCGCGGATTTCCAGCATGGCCGGTTTGCTGTCAGCGGCATCGCGGGGCAGCAGCGCAATGGCGAGCGCGCGCTCCTTTTCCGGCAAGGCTGCGTTGATCGCGGCGAGCTCTTCGGTGGCCATCGCCTTCATTTCGGGATCGGCGAGCATCTCCTGAAGCCCGGCGATCTCCTCGCGCATCGCGGTCACTTCAGCCGCTACCTTCGCCACAGGCTCCAGCTCGGCATAGTCGCGACTGGCCTGCACAAATTCGTCGCCCTCCAACAGGCCCGAGGCCATGCGCGCTTCGAGTTCGGCAAAGCGATTGGCGATCTGGTCAAGTCGGGCGGCGGGGATCTGCATGAAATATTATTTCCAATAACGGGTGACAAAGTTGACACCCCGTCAACTTTGATTTTGGAATTTACCTTTCTGATTTATCAGGTGAATTAGGCGGAAAGCAAAGTTGACACTTGTCTGGACCGCTTTCGTTTTTCGCGCTGGATTTATCGGGAAGGCAATAGCGCGGAATGGGCGCGGTAGGAAAGGGGCGTTGGTTTGGCGCTTCTCAGCGCGGCTGGCACCCCTTCTTCCCCCACACCGTCATCCCGGACTTGATCCGGGATCCAGCTTCTTTTGCTCCAATGTAGAAAGGCAGCGGGATCCCCGCCTTCGCGGGGATGACGGTTAATAAATGCACTCCCCCATAATTCGTATGACCTGTTTTTCTTCTGGGCTTTCATCCCCGCCCTTCATAAAATATGATGGCTCGTTGCCGTTTCGCCTGACCGACAACAGAAACTTGGCACCCAATTTTGCAGCTCTGTCAAACCGCTTTCTTGGCGATTTGGAGGCAATTAGTTCAGTCGTATACCCTGCCCTACGCAAAGCTGCTGCAGCTGCCGTTGCTTGACGAAGTAGGCTATCGTCCTCAAGCGCAAGCGCCACTGAAAGCGCAGCCTCATCCCGCTCCCCCACCAGCATCGCCAGCCGCTCGATCCCCGCTGCCCAGCCGACCGCTGGCGTGGGCAGACCACCGAGGCTCTCCATCAGCCCGTCATAGCGCCCACCGCCCAGCACGGTGCCTTGCGCGCCCAGCCGGTCGGTGATGAATTCAAACGCGGTGTGGCGGTAGTAATCGAGCCCGCGCACCAGTGCCGGGTTGCGCTCCCATGCGACACCAGCGGCGTCCAGCCCGCTGGTGACGGCGCCAAAGAAATCCTGCGCCTCGCTGCTCAGAAAATCATCGATCATCGGCGCGCCGTCAACATGGGCGCGGTCGCGCGGGTCTTTGCTATCGAGGATGCGCAGCGGGTTTTTGTCCAGCCGCTCCTGCGAGTCCTCCGAAAGCTCACCGCGCACGCTGGCAAAATGCTCGATCAGCGCGGCGCGCCATGCCTCGCGGCTGGTGCCATCGCCCAAAGTGTTAAGGTTGAGGGTGACGCCGTCATCAATCCCCAGCTCCTTCAACAGCTGATCCGCCATCGCCAGCAATTCGACATCCGCCTGCGGTTCACCTGCGCCGATAATCTCCGCGTCGATCTGGTGGAACTGGCGATAGCGACCTTTTTGCGGGCGTTCATAGCGGAACAGCGGACCGTGCGTCGCGATCTTCAGCGGCGCGTGCTGCTGCCAGCCATTGGTAAGATAGGCGCGCGCGATCCCGGCGGTGAATTCGGGCCGCAGCGTCAGCGAGTCCCCGCCGCGATCTTCAAACGAATACATTTCCTTGGAGACCACATCGGTCGTCTCGCCCAGCGAGCGGGCAAACACTTCGG
>JBARXS010000138.1:0-74772 GCA_049647465.1 Erythrobacter sp. | reverse complement strand
ATATGGGCCCGCTGATCAAGACGATCATGACCCGCTGTATCCACTGCACTCGCTGCGTCCGGTTCTCCGAGGAAATTGCGGGTGTGGACGAAATCGGCGCGCTGTATCGCGGCGAGGACATGCAGATTACGACCTATCTGGAACAAGCCGCGTCGCATGAGCTTTCGGCCAATGTGATTGACCTTTGTCCGGTTGGTGCCTTGACGTCACGGCCCTATGCCTTTGAGGCGCGTCCCTGGGAATTGAAGCGCACGCTCAGCATTGACGTGTCTGACGCTGTGGGCGCGAATATCTCGCTGCATTCAAAAGGCCGCGAAGTCATGCGCGCTCTGCCGCGTGTGAACGATGACGTGAACGAGGAATGGCTCTCGGACAAGGGCCGCTATCAGGTCGATGGCTTGTCAAAGCGCCGCCTCGACAAGGTTTATGTTCGTAAAAGCGGAAAGCTGGCCGCGTCCAGCTGGGGCGAGGCATTTGAGGCAATCGCCGCGCAGCTGGGCTCCGACAAATCCTCCATCGCAGCCGTCGCAGGCGATATGGTCGATTGTGAGACGATGTTCGCGGCCAAGACGCTGCTGAAGGCGTGCGGATCGTCACTGATAGAGGCGCGCCAGACCGGCATGATCTATGACGTCAGCAACATCGCGGCGGTCAATTTCAACTCGACATTGGCGGGGATTGAAACCGCTGATGCGATCCTGATCGTGGGCAGCCACATCCGTTGGGAAGCTTCGCTGGTGAATGCGCGCATCCGCAAGGCTGTGAAACACGGTGCGAAGGTGTTTTTGGTCGGCCCGGAATGGGAAACGACCTACCCGGCGACGTTCCTCGGGCAAGACCTGAAGGTGCTTAACCGCATTCCCAAGGCCTTGGGCGATGCGATGAAGGCAGCAGAGCGCCCGGCGGTGATCTTGGGCGGAGCGGCTTTGGCCAAGGGTGCGCTCGCTCCTGCGCTTAAGCTGGTCGACAAGTTCGGGCTGGTCAAAGACGATTGGAATGGCTTCAACGTGCTGCATATGAGCGCGGCTCGCATGGGTTCGCTGATGCTCGATTTCACTGTACCCGGCGGCATGGCGAAGATCGCGGCGGCCAAGCCGAAAGTGCTTCTGAGCCTTGGCGCGGACGAGATGAATCACGAGCCGTTCGCCGACAGCCTGAAAGTCTATATCGGCCACCATGGTGACAAGGGCGCGCATGCCGCCGACATCATCCTGCCCGCCGCCAGCTATGCCGAGAAAGACGGCACCTACGTCAACACCGAAGGCCGCGTGCAATATGCCGAGAAGGCCGTGTTTGCACCGGGTGACGCGCGCGAGGACTGGACGATCCTGCGCGCGCTGGCCGACGCCTTGGGTGTGAATGTCGGGTTCGACAGCTTTGACGCGTTGCAAGACGCGATGATTGCCGAAGTGCCCGCTTTGGGCGAGGCCGATCTGGCGAATTACGGTGACCTGCCCAAGGCAGACAGCAGCGCGAAGGCGGAAGGCTCAATCGAGGCCTATCCGATTGCTGATTTCTACCTCACCAACCCCATCGCCCGTGCCAGTGCGGTTATGCAGCAATGTTCGGCGGAACTGCTCCACGGGGACGAGCTGAAGGAGGCGGCGGAATGAGTGTTTTGCTGCCCATGATTTCCTGCGAACGCAGGAATCCAGACTACGTTGCAACTGGGCTCCTGCTTTCGCAGGAGAGCAGGGAAGGCAAACTGTTCCAATGACCGAATTCTTCCAATCCCTCGGCATGTCATACGAATGGGCGTGGACTGTCGGCACCATTACGGCGATTGTCGTGATCTCGCTGCTGGTCATGTTCAGCGTGGCTATGGTGATCTATGTCGATCGCAAGGTGCTGGGCGCGATCATGTTGCGGCGTGGGCCTAACGTGGTGGGTCCGTTCGGGTTGCTGCAAAGCTTTGCTGATGGCCTCAAGGTCTTTTTGCAAGAGACGATCATCCCATCCGCTGCGAACAAGGGTATCTTCCTGCTCGCACCGATCATCACGTTCACTGTCGCGCTCGCTGCCTGGGCGGTGATCCCGTTTGCCGATGGCGTTGTGGTGTCAGACATCAATGTCGGCCTGCTCTATATCCTCGCGATCAGTTCGCTGGGCGTCTACGGCGTGGTGATGAGCGGGTGGGCTTCGAACTCCAAGTATCCGTTCTTCTCCGCCATGCGCGCGGCGGCGCAGATGATCTCGTACGAGGTTTCCATCGGCTTTGTGTTAGTGTGCGTGGTGCTGTGGGCCAAGTCGTTTAATATGAGCGATATTGTGCTGGCGCAGAAGGGCTTCGGACTCGGCTTCATCAATGCGCATTTCGTCCACCCGCTGCTGTTCCCGATGTTCGTGGTGTTCTTCGTCAGCGCGCTGGCAGAGACCGCGCGCGCTCCGTTCGACCTCACCGAGGCGGAGAGCGAGCTGGTCGCCGGATATCAGACCGAATATTCCAGCATGGCGTTTGCGCTGTTCTGGCTGGGCGAATATGCCAACATCCTGCTGATGTGCTCGCTGTGTACGCTGCTGTTCATGGGCGGTTGGCTGCCCCCGATCGAGTGGGCGCCGCTGTATTATGTGCCGGGGATAGTGTGGTTCCTGCTCAAGACGTTCTTCTTTTTCTTCTGCTTCAGCTGGATCTGGGCGACCGTCCCGCGATACCGCTATGACCAACTGATGCGGCTCGGGTGGAAGGTGTTCCTGCCGATGAGCCTGCTGTTTGTGGCGGTGATCAGTGGGTGGCTGATGGCGACGGGGCATTTCGCAAAATGAGCTTTGCTTTCGCCCTAATTTTTGGCGCATTTTTGCATCAAGATGCCCCTAAGATCGTTTCCCAACCAAAGCGCGGCATGACGGACAGTATCGCAGTTGTCCGATACAACTGCGTCCTTACGGATGCAGAAGGTCAAACGACAACCTTAAATTTGCGTAAGAGTGGGCGGCAAACCTATTTCGGAATTTACACCGACCAAGATGCTGCCGACGAATTTCCTTTGATCGAAATGCCAATCTATCGCGTGCTGGAAGGAAGCAGTTCAAGGCTTACGACAACCCTTCGCTATGTGCCCGGAGGGAGTTCAGTAAGTCCTTCTGTCGGCGACACAGGGGATATCGTTTTTCTGGATGACAAAGGTGCACCTGCCGCTCTCCTTCGTTTTCCGAAACACTATGCGCCATCGAAAGGTGTTTCTCTATCAGCATTTCTTCCGAAGGCGACCGATCCAGATTCGCTCGAAACTCTCGCTGGCGTTTGTTTAGTCAAACGCCTTGAGGACGTACTACAATGACCACCGCAACCCAACTTCTCAAATCTTTCACCCTGTGGGAATTTCTCAAGGCGCACGCGCTGACCTTAAAGTATTTCTTCAAGCCCAAGGTGACGATCAACTATCCGTTCGAGAAGTCGCCGCTGTCTCCGCGTTTTCGCGGCGAGCATGCGTTGCGCCGTTATCCCAATGGCGAGGAACGCTGCATCGCATGCAAATTGTGCGAGGCAGTGTGCCCCGCACAGGCGATCACCATTGAGAGCGAACCGCGCGAGGACGGCAGCCGCCGTACCACCCGCTACGACATCGACATGACCAAATGCATTTATTGCGGATTCTGTCAGGAAGCCTGCCCGGTCGATGCCATCGTCGAAGGACCGAATTTCGAATACGCCACCGAAACCCGCGAGGAGCTGCTTTATGACAAGGCCAAGCTGCTCGCGAATGGTGACAAATGGGAACGGGCCATCGCGGCCAATCTTGAAGCGGACGCACCCTATCGCTAGGGCGCTTCACAACACACACACGGGACAAGCGATTCCGACGGGCCAGCATCGGTCCTGAGCGGATTTCGTCAGGGAAAATAGGGATCACATTGCCGAGTATCGGGGTCACGGGGTTTTTCCGGGACGACGGGGGCGGCAAGGAACATCATGATACAGGCACTCGCCTTCTACCTCTTTGCAAGCATCGTCATTGCCAGCGCCGTGATGGTCATCATGGCGCGCAATCCCGTGCATTCGGTCCTGTGGCTGATCCTGGCGTTCTTCAACGCGGCAGGGCTCATGGTGCTTGTGGGCGCAGAGTTCATCGCGATGCTGCTGGTGATCGTCTATGTCGGTGCGGTCGCTGTGCTGTTCCTGTTCGTCGTCATGATGCTGGACATTGATTTTGCCGCGATGCGCGCGGGCTTTGTCCGCAATTTCCCACTGGGCATCCTGATCGCCGCGATCCTGCTGGCTGAGCTGATGCTGGCCGTGGGCGCCTATGGCGCTGGTGGAGTTGATTTGGGACAGAGTGACGGGACGGCTGTCGCAGGCGTCGGCCAAAGCAATATCGAGGCGATCGGCGCTCTGCTTTACGGGCGTTACATCCTGCTGTTTGAGATTGCGGGGATCATCCTGCTGGTAGCCATGATCGGTGCGATTGTGCTGACCCACCGGCAACCCAAGCCGGGCGCGCGCGGCCGTCAGGATATCGGCAAACAGATCAGCCGCCGCCCCGAGGAAGCGACTGTCATGAAGAACCCGCAAACCGGGCAAGGGGTCGAGCTGTGAACGATCTGATCGGAGTGGAACACTATCTGGTGGTCGGCGCGATCCTGTTCGTGCTGGGCGTGCTGGGCATCTTCCTCAATCGCAAGAATGTGATCGTCATTCTGATGGCGGTGGAGCTTATTCTGCTCGCGGTGAACATCAATCTGGTCGCGTTCAGTGCTGCCTTGAACGATCTGACTGGTCAGATTTTCGCGATGCTGGTTTTGACGGTGGCTGCGGGTGAAGCGGCCATCGGGCTTGCTATCCTTGTCATCTATTTCCGTGGCCGTGGCACCATCGCGGTCGATGATGTGAACCGGATGAAGGGGTAGGGCGACATGAACTCGATCCTCATCATCGTCTTCGCGCCGTTGCTGGCCGCGATTATTGCGGGCTTTGGCAATCGTGCCTTGGGTAACACTGGCGCAAAGCTGGTGACGACTGGTGCCCTGTTCCTTTCAGCGGGGCTCAGCTGGCCGATCTTTATCGGTTTCCTGACCGGGACCGCGAGCGCGGAAGTTGTACCCGTTCTGCAATGGGTGCGCTCGGGCGATATGGCGTTCGACTGGGCATTGCGCGTCGATGCTTTGACAGCCGTGATGCTGGTGGTGATCAACAGCGTTTCTGCGCTCGTCCACCTCTACAGCTGGGGGTATATGGAGGAAGACCCGGCGCAGCCGCGTTTCTTCGCCTACCTCTCGCTGTTTACCTTTGCCATGCTGATGCTGGTGACCGCCGATAACCTTGTCCAGATGTTCTTCGGATGGGAAGGGGTGGGGCTGGCGTCCTACCTGTTGATCGGGTTCTGGTATCACAAGCCGAGTGCCGGTGCTGCGGCGATCAAGGCGTTTGTGGTGAACCGTGTGGGCGATCTGGGCTTCATGCTCGGCATCTTTGGCACGTTTCTGGTCTTTAACACCACGTCGATCCCGGAAATTCTTGAAGCCGCGCCTGCAATGAGCGGGTCGACGATTGGCTTCCTGGGCATGCGCCTGCCGACGATGGATATTCTGTGTATCCTGCTGTTCATCGGTGCGATGGGGAAATCCGCGCAGCTGGGCCTGCACACATGGTTGCCCGATGCGATGGAGGGGCCGACGCCGGTCTCCGCGCTGATCCATGCGGCCACCATGGTGACTGCGGGCGTCTTCATGCTCTGCCGTCTGTCGCCGATGTTTGAGACCGCTCCAATGGCGCTAACCCTTGTGACCATCGTCGGGGCGGCGACCTGCTTTTTTGCCGCTACTATCGGAACGACGCAGTGGGATATCAAACGGGTCATCGCCTATTCGACCTGTTCCCAGCTTGGCTATATGTTCTTCGCTGCCGGTGTCGGTGCCTATGGCGCGGCGATGTTTCACCTGTTCACGCATGCTTTCTTCAAGGCGCTGCTGTTCCTTGGTGCAGGCTCGGTCATCCATGCGATGCATCATGAGCAGGACATGCGGTATTATGGCGGCTTGCGCAAAGTCATCCCGATCACCTTCTTTGCGATGCTGATGGGCACCCTCGCAATCACAGGGCTGGGTGTTTATCACTTGGGCCTTGGCATGGCTGGCTTCTGGTCGAAGGACGCGATCATCGAAGTCGCATTTGCGCGAGGGACAAGCGCGGGGACGTTCGCGTTCTGGATGGGCGTTGTCGCCGCTTTGCTGACGAGCTTTTACAGCTGGCGGCTCATGTTCCTCACCTTCTGGGGCAAGCCGCGCTGGATCGAGAGCGAGCATATCCAGCACTCTGTCCACAAGACTCCCGAACAAACGGGCGAGGATACGACCGGCGGATACCACCCGCATGAGAGCCCGTGGGTGATGCTCACGCCGCTGGTTCTCTTGACGGTTGGCGCGATTGCTGCCGGACAGGTCTTTGCGCCAGCCTTCCTTGACAGCGCAGCCTTTTGGAATGGCTCGATCTTCTACAATGAGAACCTGATCAACGCGATGCACGCCGTGCCTTACTGGGTGAAATATTCGGCGTTCGTCGTCATGGTGCTGGGCTTCATCGGAGCCTACGCTGCCTATATCGCCAAGCCTGACATCCCGGCTAAGTTCGTCGGAGCGTTTGGCTGGCTGCACAATTTCGTTTCCCACAAATGGTACTTTGACGAGTTGTACAATGCCATCTTTGTGAAGCCTGCCTTTTGGTTCGGGCGGCAGTTCTGGAAGCTGGGCGATATCGCCACGATTGACCGTTTCGGACCCAACGGTGTCGCCTGGGTGGTGCAGCGCGGGGCCGTTGCCGCCAAGACGATCCAGTCGGGCTATCTCTACACCTATGCGCTGATCATGCTTTTGGGCCTGATCGCAGCAACCACTTACGTGCTGCTTTAAGGGGGCGCGCTCAGATGGAAGGCTTCCCCATTCTCTCAGCCATGCTGCTTGTGCCGCTCGTCGGCGCGCTGCTTTGCCTGTTTGTCGAGGCGAATGCCGCCCGGGTGACAGCATTGGTAACCACGCTCATCACGTTCGCGCTGGGTGTGGCGTTGTGGGCCCAGTACGAGGTGGGCGGTGCGCAATGGCAATTCACCGAGCGGGCCGAGCTGTTTGACGGCTTTGCCTATGCGCTGGGGATCGATGGCATTTCACTGATGCTCATCATGTTGAGCGTCTTCCTGATGCCGATCTGCATTCTGGCCAGTTGGAGCGCCATCACGAAGCGCGTGGGCCAATACATGTCAGCATTCCTCTTCATGGAATTGCTGATGATTGGCATCTTCTGTGCGCAGGATATCTTCCTCTTCTACATCCTGTTCGAAGCCAGCCTCATCCCGATGTACCTGATCATCGGTGTGTGGGGCGGCGATAACCGCATCTATGCGAGCTACAAATTCTTCCTCTACACGCTGTTTGGCTCTGTCCTGATGCTGATCGCGATGTTCTGGATGGTCGCCACCGCTGGTACGTCCGATATTCCGGCGCTGATGCAGTATGACTTCGTTGCCAGCGCGCAGACATGGCTGTGGCTTGCCTTCTTCGCGAGCTTTGCTGTGAAAGTGCCGATGTGGCCGTTCCACACATGGTTGCCCGATGCGCACGTGCAGGCACCCACCGCCGGCTCGGTCATACTCGCCGGCGTTCTGCTGAAACTTGGCGGGTATGGTTTCATCCGGTTCAGTCTGCCGATGTTCCCGCAAGCATCGGCTGACTTTGCAGGATTTGTGTTCGTACTCTCGATGATCGCGGTGGTTTACACCTCGCTCGTCGCTTTGGTGCAGCACGACATGAAAAAGCTGATCGCCTATTCCTCGGTCGCACACATGGCGATTGTGACGGTTGGTCTGTTTGCCTTCAATGTCCAGGGGCTGGAAGGCGCAGTCATCATCATGCTCAGCCATGGGCTTGTATCCGGCGCGCTCTTCCTGTGTGTCGGTGTGATTTATGACCGGCTGCACACCCGCGAAATTGAGCGGTACGGCGCGCTGAGCAACAACATGCCCTATTACGCGCTGTTCTTCCTGCTGTTCACCATGGCGAGCATTGGCCTGCCGGGGACCAGCGGCTTTGTTGGTGAATTCCTTGCGCTGGCCGGGATATACCAGATATCGACCACGGTCGCGTTGGTCTGCACCACCGGGATCATTCTGGGCGCGGCCTACATGCTCTATCTCTATCGCCGCGTCGCCTTTGGGCCGGAAAAGAACGAAAACGCGCAGGCGATGACAGATATCTCTGCGCGTGAATGGGCGATGCTCGCACCGATTGCCGCGGTTGTGATGTGGATGGGTGTTTATCCCGAAAGTTTCCTTGCCCCCATGCGCGCTGACATTGCCACGCTCGATGCGCGGATCGCCAGCGCACGTCCCGCCAGCGACAGCGACCTTGTCGTAGGAGCCCCGAAGGACGAGGCGGCCAATGCCGTGCCTTATGAGAGCCACGCTAAGGATGGCGCACACTGATGGATTTCTCCTCCTCCTTCCTGGTGATCCGGCCCGAGCTGATCCTGACGGCTGCTGGCCTGATCCTGCTGCTGTGGACGGCATGGGCTGGTGACAAGCACGCTCGCCCGATCGCCATCGTTGCGGTCGCGGCGTTCTTTACGGCGGGCATATTTACGGTGCCGGGTCTGCATCTTGGTGCGACCGGGCCTGATACGCTGGCGTTTGGGGGCCTGTTAAAGGTTGATACCTTTGCCCTGTTTGCCAAGGCGCTGATCTATCTGGCGGCGATTGGGTGCCTGATGGTCGCGCCTGCATTCTTCAATTCGGCGGCTGCTGGTTCGGAACGGGTGATGCGCGCTGAATATTCGGTGCTCGTGCTGTTCGCGGCGCTGGGTATGAGCATCATGGTTTCCGCCAATGATTTCATGGCATTGTATCTCGGCCTCGAACTGAACAGTCTTGCCGCTTATGTGCTTGCATCGATCCTGCGCGAGGACACGCGCTCGGCTGAAGCGGGTCTGAAATACTTTGTTCTCGGAGCGCTGGCCTCGGGTATCCTGCTTTATGGGATGAGCCTGCTATATGGCTTCACCGGCAGCACAGACTTCGCAGGGGTCCGCGCCGCTTTGACCGGCGAGATTGGCACGGGTGCGCTGTTCGGGCTGATCTTTGTGATGGCGGGCCTTGCGTTCAAGATTGCAGCGGTGCCGTTCCACATGTGGACCCCCGATGTCTATCAGGGCGCGCCCACGCCTGTGACGGCGTTCTTCGCCACGGCGCCCAAGGTAGCCGCAGTGGCGTTGACAGCGCGCGTCGTATTCGACGTGTTCGGAGCGCAGGTCGCCGCCTGGCAGCAGATCGTCATGTTCACCGCTTTGGCCTCAATCGTGTTTGGCGCGCTGGGAGCCATCGGTCAGGAAAACCTCAAACGCCTGCTTGCCTATTCTTCCATCAATAATGTCGGTTTTATCCTCCTCGGTCTCGCGGTCGCCAGTCCGGCGGGTGCCAGCGCAATGCTGGTTTACCTGTTCATCTATGTCGTGATGAGCCTTGGCAGCTTTACCGCCTTGCTGATGCTGCGCAGCGAGGATGGCGACTTGTATGAGACGCTCGGCGACATTTCGGGTCTGGCGGTGACGCGACCCGCGATCGCTCTCGCACTGTCACTGCTGATGTTCAGCCTTGCTGGCATTCCGCCGCTGTTCGGGTTCTATTCGAAGTTCGTCGTGTTTCAGGCAACTGTGGATGCGGGCCTCGTTGCCTTTGCGGCTATTGCCATCGCAGCCAGCGTGATCGGCGCCTTCTATTACATCAAGGTGGTGAAAGTGATCTGCTTTGATGAACAAGCTGGCGTGGTCACTGGAGAGAGCGGGGCGGCGCATTGGGTTCTGCTGGCGATCACCGTTGCGATCATTTCGCCGCTTGGTTACCTGCTCAGCAAACCGTTGAGCGACCTCGCTGATAAAGCGGCATCTGTGCTCTTCCTCGCAGTTTGATCCAGAGCGCTTCCATAACGATTGTAGACAAGACTGGATCGACCAATGCCGATCTGGCAGAGGCCATTAGGAACGGTCAGGCCCGCGAGAACGACTGGTTTATTGCACGTCGCCAAACCGCAGGGCGTGGGCGTCAGGGCCGTGAATGGTTTGACGGGTCAGGCAATTTCATGGGGTCGACAGTGGTTGCTTTGGACAAAGGCGATCCACCTCCCGCGACGCTCAGCTTTGTGACAGCGTTGGCGGTATCGGATGCGGTTGGCGGTGTGCTGCCACCCGCAATAACCGCCGATCTCAAATGGCCCAATGATGTGCTGATCGACGGAGGCAAGCTGTCGGGTGTTTTGCTAGAAATGGTCGGCTCAGCAATTGTCGTCGGGATCGGTGTCAATCTGGCACGGGCACCTGACTTGCCGGATCGCAAGACCGCATCGCTCGCGCAGTATGGCATTTCTCCGGCGCCTGACGCCTTTGCACAGGTCTTGGCTGATGCTTTTGCCCGCCGCCTGACCGAGTGGCGCGAAGACGGGCTGGCGGCCATATTGCGGCGCTTTCTTGCCCGTTCGCTTCACACTGAAGGGGCCATAATTGCGGTGCATGACACCGATGGATCGCGCATTGAGGGGGCGTTTGCCGGGCTGGAAGAGACCGACGGCGCGTTGCGCCTGCGCTTGGCGGATGGCTCGGAACGTGTCATTCGCGCTGGCGACATACAATGAAGGATCGCTATAATGCTGCTTGCCGCTGATGTGGGGAACACCAATGTCGTCTTCGCGCTGTTTGAGGCGGTGCCTGCTGGTGCAGGGCAGGGAGGCGAGCCACCAAAGCTTAAGGCGCGCTGGCGCATTGCCACAGACCCGCGCCGGACCGGTGATGAATATGCGGTGTGGCTGTTGCAATTGCTTGCGATCGAAGGGGTGAAGCGGGAGGACATAAGCAGCATCATCTTCGCCTCGGTCGTGCCGCGCGCGGACCATAATCTGAGCGTTCTGGCGCAGAAATATTTCGGCATCACTCCGCTGTTCGCAGGGCAGGGCGCGGCCAGCTGGCGCTTCGCAATTGATGTGGATCAGCCAAGCTCGCTGGGGGCGGACCGCGCGCTCAACATTCTCGCGGCGCATCGCAAATATGGCGGTGATATGATCGTGGTGGATTTCGGGACGGCTACAAAGTTTGAAGCGATTGATTTCAACGGCACCTATAAAGGCGGCTCAATCGCGCCCGGTATCAATCTGTCGCTTGATGCGTTGGTCGGAAAGACGGCAAAGCTGCCACGCATCGCCATCCGCGCGCCCGACAGCACCAGCGTTATCGGGCGCAACACCGAAGACCAGATGTTGATCGGTGTGTTCTGGGGCTATGTCGCCATGCTCGAAGGCATTATCGAGCGTATGAAGGCCGAAATCGGTCGTCCTGCCAAAGTCGTTGCGACCGGCGGCCTGGCCATCCTTTTCGATGAAGCCACCGACGTTTTCGACCATGTTGACGCCGACCTCACAATCGAAGGTCTCGCCATCCTTGCTACGCAAGCGGCTGAAGCCTGATCCTCTCCTCTGAAAGATTGACCTAACCTCGTGAAAAAAGACTTCACCCCTGAAAAAGAATTGCTCTTCCTCGCGCTTGGCGGATCGGGAGAGATTGGCATGAACGTCAATCTCTATGGCTGCGATGGAAAATGGCTGATGGTCGATCTGGGAATGACATTCTCTGGCGGTGAATATCCCGGTGTGGATCTGGTTTTCGCCGATCTGGATTTCATCGAAGAGCGCACCAAGGACCTACTCGGCATCGTGCTGACCCACGCGCATGAGGACCATATTGGTGCGGTCCCCTATTTCGCGGGCGAGTTGGGCGTGCCGCTCTATGCGACGCCATTCACCGCTGATCTTGTGGCGCGAAAGCTGGAGGAAGCCGGCTTGCTGGGGCAGGTTGAGCTTAACGTGATCGAGGAAGACCATGGCGAGATCGACATCGGCCCGTTTACCGTGACCTATCTGCCGCTGGCGCATTCGATTGCGGAGGGCAACGCGCTCCTGATCGATACGCCCTATGGCCGCGTGTTTCACACAGGCGACTGGAAGCTGGACGAAGAGCCTATCATCGGTGAACCGACAACCGAAGAAGATCTGTGCGAAATCGGTGAAGAGGGCGTGCTGGCGCTGGTCTGTGACAGCACCAATGTCTTCAACCCCAATCCCTCAGGCTCCGAAGGCGCCGTGCACCGCGCTATGATGGAGGAAGTCGCCAGTCATGCGGGCAAGCGCGTGTTGGTCACGACCTTTGCCAGCAATGTCGCGCGGCTTCAGACCCTGGGCGAAGTGGCGCGCGAGACGGGGCGCCAGATTTGCGTTGCTGGCCGCTCGCTCGACCGGATTATCGCTGTCGCGCAGGACAACGGTTATCTTGCCGATTTTCCGACACCGGTCGATTTCCGCACGGCGATGGGATTGCCGCGTGGCGAAGTCCTGATCGTCGCGACCGGTGGTCAGGGCGAACCGCGCGCCGCGCTCAGCCGGATTGCGGACAACAACCATCAGCTGGAATTGGTATCGGGAGATGTGGTGCTGTTCTCCTCGCGCCAGATACCGGGCAATGAAATCGCGATTGGCAAAATCCAGAACCAGCTCGCGGCCAAGGGTATTACGATGGTGACGGATCGCCAAAACCTGATCCATGTCTCCGGACACCCCGGCCGCCCAGAGCTTGAAGCGCTGTATTCATGGCTAAAGCCCGAAATACTCGTGCCTGTGCATGGCGAAATCCGGCACATGCGCGAGCAGGCCAAGGTTGGTCGCGCCAGCGGGATTGAGCACAATGTGGTGCAGAAGAACGGCGAGATAGTTCGCCTTGCGCCCGGTGATCCCGGCATACTTGCCTCGGTCGTGAGCGGTCGCCTGGTGCTTGATGGTGACATCATCGCTCCTGCCGATGGCGAAGCGGTCGCGATGCGGAGGCGGCTTGCAGGGGAAGGGTTGGTGACAGTGGTTCTTGCAAGAGGCGCGGACCCGATAATCGATGCCGTGGGATTGCCGCTGGACGAGGATCTCCCGGAATTTGTGGAAGAGACGCAGGCCGATATTCTCAAGGCGATCAGCAAACTCAAAGGCCCCGATGCAAGTGACCCTGCTGCGGTCCAAGAAGCGACCCGGCTCGCGGCGCGTCGGGCCGCGCGGCGCTGGTCAGGCAAGAATCCTCAGGTGCGCGTGATCATGCCTGCACCACGCGCCAAATCCCAAGCCAATACACGAGCCAGATGATGGAATGGACGTCGATCCTCGCGATCTATTTCCTCATCTGGGTGATGAGCGCGTTCGTGCTCCTGCCATTTGGCGTGCGCACGGCCGATGAAGCGGGCGTCGCCAAGGTGCCGGGGCAGGCGGAGAGCGCTCCGGTCAATTTCCGTCCCGGAAAGCTGATGATCCGCGCAACCATATCAGCGGTGGTGCTGACGACGATCTACGTCCTCAATTATGAATATGGATGGATCACCGTTCAGGATATCAACTTCATGCCTGATCCGCCGGACGATTTGACCGTTGGCCCCCAAGACTGACGGCCCGCCACTGACCGTCCCCACATTGATCGCGCCAAAACTGGCCCTGACGATCAGTTGCGCAGGCGTTCGATGCCTTGGGCAAGTGCAACATACAGCTTGCCCATGTCAGAGCCCAGCACGGTGACACTCAAGGCATTGCCATCGCGGGTCGAGAGCATGGCGCGCAGCATCGCTTCGAAATCGTGGATGTAGCGGCTGACATTGTCATGAAACGCTTTATCGCTCTGATACAGCTCGGCGATCTCGCGCGCTTCGCTGTTATCCAGCAAGCGGACCGCGCGGCGGGTGAAGATTCCGCGATCCCCTTTGAGATAGGATTCCCATGCCGTGTCGGTGACTTCGGCTGAAATTGCGCCGCTGATATCGATTGCTGCCGAATTCAGGCTGTCCGTGATCAATGCCATTCGGCGGGCGAAATCGTTGTCGATCTGCTCTTCTGCCAATTCGCGTGCACGGGCGACGCGCTGCTCAAGATTGCCAGTCAACTCGTTCACACGCGCCAGCTGATTGCGCAGCTGGATCGTCGCCTCGCGGCCAGTGCCGGTGGCGAGCGCGGCGGCCTGTTCCAGCTTTCCGATTGTTTCGGCTGTGTCACTGCTTAACGCCCGTTCCAGCGCGGAAACGGCATCGTTGCTGAGTTTGTGCGCCAGTTCCGTCACTTTCTCCTGCGCGCCCTCATCCATGGCGGCGAGTGCTGACCGTGTGCCTTGCTCCAGCTCCGCAATGGCCGCCGCCAGCTTCTCCTGCGTTTCGCCGGCAAAGGTCTCGCTCTCTTCGGAAAGCGCGCTCAGGCCGGTGCGCAGACCGTTCAATTTGGCCAGCGCTTCTTCGGATTGCTCTGCCATTCGGGTTTGCAGGGCGGCGATTGACTGGTCGGCCTGTGTGACTTCCTCGTTGGTCTTGATGAGATAGGCGGACAAGTCTTCGCCCTTTTGGCCTATTGCGATCATTGCGCCGCTCAGGCCGGATGCGCGTTCTTCCACAGCTGCCAGCTCTTCGGCGGCGGATTTGATGGCCTCGGGCAAGTCTTCGCGGCTGTGGCGAGCGCCCGACTGAATGATTTCCAGCAGTCGAATGCTTGCCTCGGTCAGGGATGAAAGGTTGGCTTCGGTTTCGATCAGGCTTTGGCGCTTTGCATCCAGTTGCGCGGCGAGTGTGTCCATCCCTTTGGATAGACCGGTTTGCGTTGTTTCGCCCTGTTTCTGGATATCGGCGATCAGTTCGCGCAATTGCGCCAATTGCTGACCCATCGTTTCGCCCTGCGCGACAAGTTTTTCGGTTTCGGCAAGCTGCGCTTCGCGGCGCTCTGCCATGGCCTCGTCAAGCTGCCCAAGACGTTGCGACAGGACTTCGGTCGCCTGCGCCTCACGGGTGTCGAACTCGGATTGGCGCCGCGCCATTTCTTCCATGAAGCGGACATCGCGCTGGTGCAGCCGATCATCGAAACGACCTGCTTCATCGTTCAACGCCTGAATGCGTTGCTGCGATGCCTGCGCCGCCTGTTGATCGAGGCCTGAAAGACGTCCAACCATCTCGGCGATCTCAATTTCCCAATTTGCGGCGGTTTCGCGGATCTGGGTCATGGCCTGTGCCTCGGCGTCTCGCATCTTGATGCCAACAGCACGTGCCTCTGTCTGAAGCAGCGTGATCCGTTCATTCATGCCATTGAGGGCGAGCGCTTCGGTCTCGGTGATCTTGCCGCGATACGTCTCGGCTTCCGCTTGCAGGGTCTCAAAACGCGTGGCGAGAGTGGATTCAATCCGCTGCAACTGGGCTTCGAATACGCCGATTGTATCGCCGATACGCTTGGACAGGCCGCTGACCTGATTTTCGCTCGCCGATCCAAATTCGTTGAGACGTTCAAAGCCTGCGACAAGCTTATCCAGCTGCTCACGCGCGGTGCGGCCGGTGTTGCCAACCTGATTGTTCACATCGCGCGCCGAATTGGCGACAACCGGCAGATCATCTCGCAGCCGCGTCATGTTGGCCAAAGCGGTGTCACTGGCTGTGCCAATTGCATCGACCTGTGCGCCGTTGCTTTGGATAAGGTCCTGCAATTCGCTGGCATGTGTGGAGATGCGCTCGGCTGCCATGCGTCCGAGCGACTCAAGCTCTCGCGATTGGGAGCCGAGAAATTCACGCGCCAGGCTCAGCTCGCGGTTGACCACTGTCAGGCGGTTTTCCAACTCGGCACTTTCCTGACTCAAAAGCGCTGCCGTTGCGGCAAATCGATTTGCTTCGCGTGCGGAATTTCGCATTGCAATCAGCCAGATAACGCCGACCAGAAGAACTGGAACGGACCAGTCGATGATCCAGCGCACCCATTCGCTGGGCGCAGCAGCACTCGCATTGGCCAGCTCATTGCGCATTGCCCAAACGTAAAGCGCGCTCCATGCGGCCACGGCAATCACTGCGAAAACGGGTGCAATCCAGCCAAAGCGTGACGGCGCGGCTTCCGCTTCCTCAAAGACTTCTTCTTTCAGTTCAAGCGGTTGCGATATATCCTCGGCGGCGATGGCCGTGTCCCCCACTGCCGTTTCAATGGTTGCTTCCTCGTCGCGATTGATCGCTCGAATGATGTGTTTTTTTCCCGACATGCGCATATTAATACCACAGCGCGGCCCGGGATAAACCCTGCTTTAACCCTGAAGCGGATATTGGACGCGGTATGGCTTATGAAAGTGGTGATCTTGACGCGACGATTGCAGCGGCTGCCGGAGATGATCCGGCGCTGATGCACGAATTGCGCGGTGCGTTTATCGAAAGCGCGCAAAAGCAGCTCGATCTGCTGCGCCGGTCACGGTGTGACGGGAACTGGAACGTCGCAGCCATGCGTCTGAAAGGCCTTGCCGCCAGCTTTCACGCTGAGGATTTGCTGGCCGCTGCAGAGCATGCTTTGGACGCTGCACCCGGCGAGCCGACATCCATTCGCGGGATCGAGACTGTCCTGGCGCGATTCACCGACGGATCAGCCGCTTAAGCAATAAGTGTCGCGCCCCGGTACAGCCCTTATCGCAAGCTGCACGTCTGATCATGATCGGCTAACGCTGATTTAACCATGAGCTGTCAGGCTCTTGGGGCGGATGCGTATGCATACGGTAAATTGGGGCTTTGGATAAAGGATCGCGCGTTGACGAGCGCTTCAGCAAGCACTGTCGAGACTGTCCTGCGAGATGAGCTGGTACGCGCCGACCGTGCGCTCAGCGGCGTTGCGCCGGTCCTCGGCCATATGCTTGCAAGCTCCGGCCATTCCCTCGTCAGCGACGCAATCGTCGCCCGCGTGCGAGGGATGCTGAGCGATCTCGCGCGCCAATTGCTCGAACGTGCACCGACAAATGATGATAGCAAAGTCGGATTTCGCATTGATCCTGTTGATGCACTGGCGGATGCTCTGGCTGACGACACTCAGGTTTTGGCGCATGTTCATGCCGCCGCGATGGAAGGGCATCTGACGCAGCGGCTTGAAAGCCGGTCCGCGATTGATCCGGTGCTCACTCCCTTGTGGCAGGAACTGATTGCCTCCGACAATCCCGGTATCGGCGAGAGCGCAATGCAGGCTCTCGCTGCGCAATCGCGTTTCTGTCAAACTCAGCGGCGCATGCAATATCCCCTGTCCGAACTGCCGCCCGATACGCTGGAGCGTGTTCTGAAGATTTGGGTGCGCATGACAGCGGTGGAGCAAGAGCCGTCTGTAATGACAGCGCTGCGCGCGCTAAAGGGCGAATATGACGAAGCGGCAACCCGGGCGGGCCAGTTGAACCAGGTGATCTCCAGGATGCAGGGTGCTGCCATTGCCGCGCTGGAGCTGGAGCATTCAGGCCTGGCTTTGTTCGTAAGCGCACTTTCCCACCTGACCGGGCAATCACGAGACCGCGCGGTTCTTGCCTGTCATAGCAGGCAAGCCGCTCGCTTGGCTTTGAGTTTGAGAGCGGCCGGTCAGGACGAGGCAGGAATTGAGCGGCAGTTCATGGTGCTGGAACCCGCTGCAATGGTGCCGCCCAGCATCACGGACCTTTCGATCGGGGCGGCGCGGACCATTCTGCAGGGCTCGCAATCTGATACCCCTTCGGAGGCGATGGCGTGATGGAGCGCCAACCCACCCTGCTTGCCGCCAGAGGTGTGACAGACGAAGAGGATCGCCTGCTGACTGCCGATGATGCTCTGGCCCAGCTTCAGGAAAACTGCGGGGGGACACTGCCGGGACCGCTTGCTGTTCCCGAATTGCTGGAGTTGGTAACGCAATCGCGTTCCATGAAGCTGAAAATCGCGCGGGACTTCAGTGCCTTTGCGGGAGATGATGTGGTCTCCGGCTTTGCGCGTATCCATCCGCAACCTGCTGGCGAGGGCGGTGGCTGTGAGGTCATGGTCGAGAACTGGCAACGGCGCGCTGTGCCCGAGCCCAATTCGCGTGAGACTGCGCGGCTGCTGGACGAGATTGACCGTGCGAGCGCTGAGGTTTTTGCGCGCCTTGATGCGAGGCAGTGCATCCAACTGCTCACTGGTGCCGCCGAGGATACGACAGTTCTGCAAGCCAGCGTTGACGCTGCGCCCGGCAGTATCTGGACCGATCATGTAAAACTGGAAGGGATGGCCCATCGCCAGCCCATGCACTGGCGCTTGCTCGATGGTGCGCAATGCAGTTTTGAAGGATCAGCGCGCACATGGCGGATCAGGCTCTTGCCGATCGGACCTGCGACTGATGAACCTACCGGTTTCGAAATGCTGTTGGTCGCGGATCAGCCGATTGACGAAAGCGCGGAAGGTGCAAGTGCCTCAGAGCCGAGGCACACCCAATTGGTCGGCAGCGCCCTTGCGCCTGTTTTGCGGCAGCCCATATCGCGGATTGTCGCCAATGCTGAGACTATTCGCGCCCGTCTCGCAGGGCCTTTGCGCGACGAGTACAGCGAGTATGCAGGCAATATCGCCTCTGCCGGGCAACACCTGATCGGCTTGCTAGATGACCTTGCCGATCTGGAAGTCGTTGAAGCGAAGGGCTTTTCAACTGATCAAGATCCCGTGGACCTTGCCGACGCTGCGCGCCGCGCGGCCGGTATTCTGGGTGTTCGCGCGCGGGCCAGAAACATCGAGCTGGTTCTGCCGATCAAGGATGATGCGCACATCGCATTGGGTGAGTTTCAGCGGGTTTTGCAAATCCTGATCAACCTGATCGGCAATGCCATCGCTTATTCACCCGTAAGCAGCACAGTCACAATCAAAGCAGAGACCCAGATCGACCCAAAAACAGTGAGTGTCACGGTCAGCGACGAAGGGCCCGGCGTAGGGATTGACCAGGTCACCCATATCTTTGACAAATTTGAACGACTGGGACGCGGCGGCGATGGCGGGTCAGGCCTTGGCCTCTACATTTCGCACCGATTGGCATCGGCGATGGATGGAGAGCTGACAGTGGCGAATCCGGGCCAGCAAGGCGCCGCATTCCGCCTTACCCTGCCGCTTTATGAGGATTGAGTTCGCCTCAAGTGGCTATTTCCGGCTGATCCGTCCTGCCATCAACACGATGACCAATCCGATGACTGCGGTGATTGCGCCGTAAAGGCCCCATTCGCGACGCGCCAGCATGAAGCTTTCGGCAGGCCACATCAGGATGCCCATACCCTGCAAGGCCCACATCACGCCCGAAACGATGAGCGCGACACCGATGATCCTCAAGAAAATGGCGAGAAGTGTCCTGCCCATTGGCCGGTCAATCCGTCATTATCGCAAATGGCCCGCTCACCGCCAATGGAGCTGGTATGGCCAGCCCTATTGGCAGCGAGCAAGGCGCTGTTCGCATGGATTAGCGGTTGTCGATTGAGACGTAATCGCGATGTGTCGGGCCTGTGTAGAGCTGACGCGGACGCCCGATGACCTGTGCGGGATCGGAAATCATCTCGTTATACTGCGCAACCCAGCCAACGGTGCGGGCAAGGGCAAAGAGCGCGGTAAACATTGTGGTCGGGAAGCCGATGGCCGACAGGATCACGCCCGAATAGAAATCGACATTCGGGAACAGCTTTTTCTCTTGGAAATACGGATCGTTAAGAGCCATTTCTTCCAGTTGAAGCGCGGTTTCAAACACCGGATCAGTCACGTTCAACGCTTCAAAAACCTCGCGCACGGTCTTTTGCATGACCGTCGCGCGTGGATCGTAGTTCTTGTACACACGGTGACCGAAGCCCATCAGACGGAACGGATCGTTCTTGTCCTTTGCACGCTCAATATAGTGCGGGATCCTGTCTGGCGTACCGATCTCGCGCAGCATGTTGAGAGCCGCCTCGTTCGCGCCGCCATGCGCCGGGCCCCACAGACAGGCAATGCCCGCTGCGATGCAGGCAAAGGGGTTTGCACCTGAAGAACCGGCGAGACGCACGGTGGATGTCGATGCGTTCTGTTCATGGTCTGCGTGAAGAATGAAGATGCGGTCCATCGCCTTTTCAACGGCAGGGATCACTTCATATTCCTCGGCAGGGACGCCGAATGTCATGCGCAGGAAATTGCCCGTATAGGAAAGCGAATTATCGGGCTGCATGAACGGCTGACCGATCGCGTATTTGTAAGCCATCGCGGCAATGGTCGGCATTTTCGCGATCAGGCGGTGTGAGCTGATCTCGCGGTGCTTGGGATCCGAGATATCGGTGCTGTCGTGATAGAACGCCGAAAGCGCCCCGACCACACCGCACATAATCGCCATCGGGTGGGCGTCACGGCGGAAGCCCTGATACAGCGTGCGCAGCTGCTCATGAACCATCGTATGGCGGGTAATTGTGTAGACGAAATCGTCATGCTCTGTCCGGTTCGGCAATTCGCCGTTCAGCAGCAGATAGGCGACTTCCATGAAGCTGGAGTGTTCGGCGAGCTGTCCGATAGGATAGCCGCGATGCAAAAGAACGCCTTCATTCCCGTCGATGTAAGTCAGCGCGCTTTCGCAGCTGGCCGTCGATTTATAGCCGGGGTCGAATGTAAAGGCCCCGGTCGATCCGTAAAGCTTACGGATATCGACCACGTCCGGGCCGGTCGAGCCCGAGAGCACGGGGAATTCGTGGGTTTCGCCGCCGAATTCCAGCGTTGCGTTCTTGTCTGCCAAGGTGTGTCTCCTGTCCAATCCCAACCCTCAGTGGGGGGCTCTTACGCAGCTTGTGCGTTGAGCCGTGCGAGGGCTTCGTCCCGGCCCAGCAGGACCAGAACGTCAAAAATTCCGGGCGATGTCGTCGTCCCAGTAAGTGCTGCACGCATAGGTTGCGCAAGCTTGCCAAAGCCCAATCCCTGTGCCTCGGCCAGCGCTTTGGTAGTGGCTTCGAGAGCCTCAATTGTCCAGTCATTTTCCTGCGCAAGTGCAGTTGCAACAAGAGCAAGATACCCGCGCCCTTCTTCGGTCAAAAGCTGGGCCGCTTTCTCAGTCATGTCCAAAGGCATTTTTGCAAAGAGAAACGCTGTGGAATCAGCGAGTTCATTGAGGTTCTTGGCGCGCGGTTTAAGCACCGGCATGGCCTTGAGCACAAGAGCGCTATCCGCATCCTCAGCTATGCGCGGCATCACCTGTTCGACCAATGTCTGATCATCGGCTTCGCGGATGTAATGACCGTTGAGGTTTTCAAGCTTCTTGATGTCGAAGCGCGACGGGCTTTTACCGACACCGGCGAGATCGAACAGTTCAATCGCTTCGGCCCGCGTGATTTCCTCGCGATCCCCATAGCCCCAGCCAAGGCGCAGCAGATAGTTGAACAGCGCATCGGGAAGAATGCCCATCTCATCGCGATAAGCCTCCACACCCAAGGCACCGTGGCGTTTTGAGAGTTTCGCCCCGTCTGCACCATGGATCAGAGGAATGTGCGCGTAGACAGGGTCCTGCCAACCGCTTTCCCCTGCTTCTTTGGCGATCGCATCCATCGCGCGGTAAATCGGCAATTGGCGAAAGGCATTGTTCAGATGATCATCGCCGCGCACGACATGCGTGACACCCATGTCATGATCGTCAACCACCACCGCGAGCATATAGGTCGGCGTCCCGTCTGCACGCAGGATGATGTAGTCATCAATCTCGGCATTGTTGACCGAGACTTCGCCCTGAACTTCATCAGTTATCGTCGTCACCCCATCAAGCGGAGTCTTGAGCCTAACGGCATAGGGCGCACCTTCAGGCGCTTCAGAAGGGTCGCGGTCCCGCCAGCGCCCGTCATAGCGCATCGGCCGCTTGTTTGCGCGTTGTTCGGCGCGCATAGCTTCCAGGTCTTCTGGAGTGGCAAAGCACTTGTAGGCATAGCCTGCATCCAGCAGTTTCTGCGCGACTTCGGCGTGCCGGTCGGCCCGCTCCGACTGGAAGACGGGCGCTTCATCATAGTCGAGCCCGAGCCAGTTCAACCCGTCAAGAATGGCGTCTATGGCCTCCTGCGTGGAGCGCTTCTTGTCGGTATCCTCGATGCGCAGCAGTGCGCGTCCGCCATGGTGGCGGGCATAAAGCCAGTTGAACAAAGCGGTACGGGCGCCGCCAATATGCAGGAAACCTGTTGGGGAAGGGGCAAACCTTGTAACGACTTCGCTTGCCATAATGTTGTAATTCCTATTCAATTGTCGCAGTCTATCACCGCATTCCCCAAATTGGGGCCCGAATTGGGGGATCAATGGCACAGACGCCGATCATTCCCATGGGGGAGGGTCCTGATGGCAGCGTTCCTGCCGCGGGAAGCGCCCCGATTAGTCCGGAGCGGGCCGAACGTCCGCGCCTGTGGCAAAGAGGCTGGGGATTGTCCAGCACCGCTCGCACAATCGCAGACGGATCAGAGCTGTTTCTGGCATCTGCCGGATTTGATCGTGCCCCGTGGCTGGCGGTCGTGTTCGCGAGCGGAATTCTGGCCTGGTTCGCGCTTAAATCGCCATGGCAATGGGCGAGTGCCATCGGCTTGTGTTGTTTGGTGGCGCTTGCAGCCTTGGCGGTGTGGCCGCGCGGTGGTGAAGCGGACGAGGAACGCGCGCATCTGCGCAGTGCCTTGATCGCATGTGCGCTCGTATTTGCCAGCGGCCTGGCAATTATCTGGCTGCGCTCTGAAATGGTTGGCGCGGAGCCGATTGAGCGCCCTATGGTAGAGCGTGTACAGGGCTATGTGCTTGAGCGCGATGACCAGCCAGCTCAGCAACGCTTCCGCCTCACATTGGCCGTCCGCGATGCGGCGACGGCGCAAAGTCGCAAGATCCGCATCAATGTCCCGATGGAGCAGGCACGAGATGAGCTCGCCGAGGGCGCGGTCGTGCGCGCGCGGGTCAGGTTGATGCCGCCCGCCAGCCCGATGCTGCCCGGAGCCTATGATTTCGCGCGAGCGGCCTGGTTCCAGGGGCTTGCAGGCACGGGAAGCGTGATCGGACAGGTCGAGACCATCAGTCCAGCACCGCCCGGTTCGGGGCTCTCGCAGTTGCAACGCACGCTCTCCGGCCATGTCCGCGAGCAGCTTGGCGGATCGGCGGGCACCATCGCAGCTGCATTTGCCAGCGGGGATCGCGGGGCAATTGGCGAAGATGATGCGGATGCGATGCGCGATGCCGGGCTTACGCATCTGCTCGCGATCAGTGGCCTGCATGTGAGCGCTGTTATCGCAGCGGCCTATCTGGTGGCGCTCAAGCTATTGGCGCTGTTCCCGGCCATTGCCTTGCGCGTGCGGCTTCCGCTTGTGGCCGCATCCATCGGCGCAGCTGCCGGCATTGGTTACACTCTGCTGACGGGGGCGCAGGTGCCAACCGTTCGTGCCTGTGTCGCCGCGCTGCTGGTCCTCGGCGCGCTGGCCATCGGGCGCGAGGCTCTATCGCTGCGGATGGTGGCGGTGGCGGCAATTGCAGTACTCTTGTTGTGGCCCGAAAGCGTGATCGGACCCAGTTTTCAGATGAGCTTTTCCGCGGTTCTCGCCATTGTTGCCCTGCACACATCCGGCCCTGCGCGCGCATTCCTGGCACCCCGCGAAGAGCCATGGTGGAGGCGGGCCGGGCGGCAGGTTGTGATGCTCTTCATCACTGGTCTGGTGATCGAAATCGCCTTGATGCCGACCGTCTTGTTTCACTTCCATCGGGCCGGGGTGTACGGCGCGGTCGCCAATGTGATCGCCATTCCGCTCGTGACTTTCCTCTCCATGCCTCTGATTGCATTTGCCCTTGTGCTGGACAGCGTTACCCTTGGCGCGCCGGTCTGGTGGTGTGTGGGCAAATCGCTTGATGTGCTTCTGGCCATAGCGCGCTTTACCTCGGCGCAGCCTGGCGCTGTGAAGCTGATGCCGCAAATGAGTGGTTTCACCATGGCCTTGTTCACCGCGGGAGGGCTTTGGCTGGCGCTATGGACCAATCGCGCGCGGCTGCTGGGCCTTGTGCCCGTTAGCCTTGCAATAGGTCTGTTGCTTGCGACACCCATACCCGAAGTCCTTGTTGGCCGGGACGGTCGCCATGTCGGTATTGCTTTGGGCGACGGACGTCTCCTTTCGTTGCGCGACACCCGGTCAAGCTATGCCCGCGATAACTTGCTGGAACTTGCTAGCGTTACAAGCGAGCCCATTCCCCTTTCGGAGTGGTCGGGCGCGCGGTGTTCGGCGGAGTTCTGTCTGATCGATCTTGTGCGCGGTGGCCGTGAATGGACTGTGCTGATGGCGCGCAATCGCGATCTGGTGGAGGAGCGCGCCTTGGCGGCGGCTTGCGAGCGCGCCGATATTGTAGTGGCCGACAGGTATCTGCCGCGATCTTGCCGCCCGCGCTGGCTGCGCGCGGACAAGCGCTTCCTCGACCAGCATGGCGGGCTTGCGCTTGACCTCACAAATGCGCGGATCACCTACGTTGCCAATGGTCAGGGCGCGCATGGATGGTGGCGAGGGAAGGGCGGCGTGATTTCCGAGCGCAACTAGGCCCGGGGGCAACCACCACTCGAAAGAACGGGAGCCGCACCATGCAACTCCCGTCCCAAACTCACACTATCAGTGATAGCGGCGCAGCAGCCCTGCAAGCTTGCCCTGGACCTGCACTTCGCCAGCGCCATAGACCTGCGCATCATACGCGGAATTGGCCGGATCGAGCCGGACCTTACCCCCATCCTTATGCAGATATTTGAGCGTTGCTTCCTCGCCATTGACGAGAGCCACGACGATTTCGCCATCGCGCGCATCATCCGTGCGGCGCACCAGCGCAAAGTCACCATCAAAGATGCCGGCCTCAATCATCGAATCGCCTGACACTTCAAGCGCATAATGCTCACCCGGACCCAGAAGGGCGGCGGGCACTGGCAGCGATGTCTGACCTTCAAGCGCTTCGATCGGAGCACCTGCGGCAATCCGGCCGTGAAGCGGTATCTCGATCACATCATTGGCAGGCTGCGGTATCGAGGGCGCATTGGCGGCACTCTTTGGAGCGGCGCCAAGAGCTGTCACTGTATCACTGGCCGATGGCATGACCGTTTCTGCCCGAGCGGGTGGCACCGCGTCTTCGGGCTGACGGATCACTTCGAGTGCGCGTGCCCGATTGGGCAGTCGCCGGATAAAGCCGCGTTCCTCCAGCGCCGAGATCAGGCGATGTACGCCTGACTTGCTCTTGAGATCGAGTGCTTCTTTCATCTCTTCAAAACTGGGCGAGATGCCGGTTTCCTCCAGACGCTGCTGGATGAAACGGATCAATTCGTGCTGCTTGGCCGTCAGCATTGCGATAATCTCCCTTGGTCGCAAATCGCCCTGCACGACACAGGTCGCACACAGGCTGCCTAAGAGCGCGCTCCAAGAGGCACAGCCATGTCGTCCGGAACCAACCAACCGACTTGGGTGCTTTATCAGCGCATCTCATCCACCAATAGGTGAACGAATAAGGAACAATTAGGCAACTTGTTTTGCCAAGTCAAGCGCTCGTCAACGGAAAACCCCTGCAATTCAGCCATTTTGGAGGTTATACACCGGAACTGGCTCGCCAACACTGACCGGATCAGAGAAGGGCGGACGGTCAATCAGGCAATTGGCCTGCGCCAGCGCCATCAGCGCGCTTGAGTCCTGCGATGCTGCGAGCCGCACCTGCGCTCCATCGCTCACGCCGCGCAGGAATTCCCGCCGTTTGCCGGTTGCGGGCAGGGCATCGCGCACGACAACCGCTACCGGGCGCGGCAGGGGAGAGAGGTCACCAATGGCCGCGCGCACGAGCGGCAGGGCAAACAGGAATGCCGTGACAAAGCTGGACACCGGATTGCCCGGCAGGCCAAGGATCACTTGCCGCCCGTGCCCGGTCTTGCGCGTCGCAACCATCAGCGGTTTGCCCGGTTTGATCGCGACTCGCCAAAAGTTGATATCCGCGCCCCATTCCGTGAGCGCGGCCTGCACCAGATCATGGTCTCCCACCGATGCCCCGCCCGAGGTTATGAGGATGTCCCCGTCTGCCCGCGCCAGCGCTTGGGCGAGTGCGTCCATATCATCGGCCACCGGTCCAAGGCGTTGCGTCTCGCCGATATAGGGGCGGAGAAGTGCTGCAATCATGGGGCCGTTGCTGGCGGGAATCTGGTCTGGAGTGCATGCACTGGCCACCGCGCTCAGTTCGTCCCCGCTATCGAGCACATGCACGCGCGGGGCCTGTCGGTGCGGCACCGTATCGTGCCCTGCCGCTATTGCCAGGGCCAGCTGGGCGGGGCCTAGCAGCGTGCCTTGACGCAGCACGGTTTCCCCGGCGGTGAAGTCAAAGCCGCGCTTTCGTACATGGCGGTGGGGAGGGGGCAGGCTTTGCCCTTGCGCGAGCGCCACTTTGTCTCCGTTGACCGCTGCGTTTTCCTGTATCAGCACGCGGTCGGCACCCTGCGGCATGTGAGCGCCGGTCGAGATGCGGGTGCATTGGCCGGGCTCAAGCGATCCGGTAAAGGACGCGCCTGCACGGCTTTCCCCGACGCGCTGCCATGGGGCGCCATCGTCAACAGGCCCGGAAATCGCATAGCCGTCCATCGCTGAAAGGTCGGCGGGCGGCTGCGTTCGCCGCGCCTCCAGATCATGCTCGAGGAAGCGGACCAACGGGGCTGACGCGTCGCTTTCCACCACCGGCATGGCGGGTGCAAGCGCCAGAAGCCGCGCCTGCGCCTCTTCCAGACTGAGCAGATCGCTCATTCGGCCAACTTCCACGTGCCCGACTTGCCGCCGCGTTTCTCTATCAGGCGGACCTCTTCGATCACCATGCCCTTATCGATCGCCTTGGCCATATCATAGACGGTGAGGAGCGCGATTGAGACGGCCACCATTGCCTCCATTTCCACTCCCGTCTTGCCGGTCAGTGAAGCGGTGGCTGTGGCGCGAATGGCGTTATCCTCAAAGGCGAACTCTACCGTAACGGCTTCAATGCCGAGGGGATGGCACAGCGGGATCAGGTCTCCTGTCCGCTTGGCTGCCATGATGCCAGCGATGCGCGCGGTGCCCAGCACATCGCCCTTGGGCGCGTCGCCTTCGCGGATTGCGGCAAGCGCCGCTGTGCTCATCGTGATGCGCCCGCTGGCGATGGCCACGCGGTGTGTTTCGACCTTCGCGCCCACATCCACCATGCGCGCCGCGCCGTCCTCTCCGAGATGGGTGAGATCGCTCATCAGCTCGCCTCGTCGCATGTGGGGAACGGCTGACACACCTGACACACTGTCCAAGGGTCAAAATCAAATCGATTACAGATGGGCTGATTGATCGAGTGCGTCGATGAAGGGGTGGGACGTGAAACAGTCATGGATTGCGTTGTGCCACGGCTTTGCAATGTAGGACAGTATCACAAGCGATATCACAGCCAGTATCACGCCAGTATCACAGGCTTTGCGCGTTCACCCTTCCAGCAATTCCCGAGTAGCCGCCGCCACATCATCGGCGCGCATCAGGCTTTCTCCGACAAGGAAGGTGCGCACACCCGACCGGGCAAGGCGATCGAGGTCGCCGTGCGTGTTGATCCCGCTTTCCCCGACGATCAGCGCACCCTCGGGGGCCAGCGAAGCAAGTCGCTCGGTCGTCGCGAGGCTGGTTGTGAAGGTTTTGAGATCGCGGTTGTTCACGCCGATCAGCTTTGAGGTGAGGGTGGCAGCGGCGCGTTCCAGTTCCGGCTCGTCGTGCACTTCGATCAGCACGTCCATCTGGTGTTCCAGAGCCGCAGCCTCGATCTCGGCCATGGTGCCATTGTCCAATGCCGCAACGATAATCAGGATTGCATCGGCCCCGATTGCGCGCGCTTCGAGGCACTGCCACGGGTCCACCATGAAATCCTTGCGCAGCACCGGGATGGTGCAGGCGGAGCGGGCCTCGACCAGAAAGTCTTCGTGCCCCTGGAAATAGGGCGCATCGGTCAGGACGGACAGACAGGCAGCGCCGCCTTCCTCATATGCAGCAGCGTGATGCGCCGGGTGAAAGTCTTCGCGGATCAGGCCTTTTGAGGGGCTGGCGCGTTTGACCTCGGCGATCAGGGCGTATCCGCCTTGCGCCTTGGCACGCAGGGCGGACTCGAAGCCGCGCGGCGCGGTCTGGGTGGCGGCGGCAGTGTTCAGATCGTCCGTGCTGATCGCGGCCTTGCGCGCGGCAACCTCTTTGCGCTTTGTGGCGCAGATTTCTTCCAGCTTGTTCATCGGTTCAGACCCGTTCCCTAAACGGCCCTAAACGGCCAATTCGATCCATTTGGCAAGCAGATCGCGCGCGCGCCCACTGTCGATTGCCTCTGCTGCGAGTGCGGTGCGTTCCACCCAGTCATCCCCCATCTGCGCGACGGCCAAAGCTCCGGCGGCGTTGAACAGAACCGCATCGCGATAAGGCCCCGGGGTGCCATCCAGCAGAGCCTTAAGCGCGGCCGCGTTGTGTTTCGCATCATCGCCGCGAATGGCTTCGACCGGCGCGGTCGGCAGTTTGGCATCATCGGGATGAAGGCGCTTCATCGCGAACGTGTTGCCCGTGACAATGGCGACTTCATTGCCACCCGCAAGGCTCAACTCGTCCAGCCCCTCATCGCCCGAGACTATCAGCGATTGTCCTGTGCCCAGCTTTGCAAGAGCGCCAGCATAAATCGGGACATAGGCTGGCCGGGCAATGCCGATCAGCTGGCTTTTGACACGGGCGGGGTTTGACAGCGGCCCCATCAGGTTGAAGATTGTGCGTGTGCCGATTTTCTGGCGGATGGGCTGAATGCGACCCATCGCGGGGTGGTGGTTCTTGGCAAAGAGAAAGCAGATGCCGATTTCCGCCAGCGTCTTTTCCGCCGTCTCGCCCGCTGCGTCCATATCAAGGCCCAGCGCTTCGAGAGTATCCGCCGCGCCCGCCTTGGACGATGCTGCACGATTGCCATGCTTGGCCACCGGCACACCGCATGCGGCGACCACCAGGCTCACGGCGGTTGAGACATTTAGCGTGTGGTGCCCGTCTCCGCCTGTGCCGCAGACATCGATGGCATTGGCCGGCGCGGCGATGGGAAGCAGGCGCGCACGGAGGGCGCGCGCCGCTCCGGCGATCTCGTTCGAAGTTTCGCCGCGCTGGGACAGGGCGACCAGAAAGTCCTCGATCTCGGTTTCGCTGGGTGCGCCGTCCAGCAGCGTTCCGAAAGCGGTCTCTGCCTCGGTTTCGGTAAGCGGGCTGGAGATGTCGGGCAGGGTGCTCACGCGCTTGGCTCCAATGTGCGGCCTGCGGGCAGTGTCGCCTCAATCCCGCATTCGCGCAGGAAATTGGCGAGCAGTGCGTGGCCATGTTCGGTCGCGATGCTTTCAGGGTGGAACTGCACGCCGTGGATCGGCAGGCTTTCATGGCGAAAACCCATGATGCTGGGCGCTTCCTCGCCCGGCGTATCGGCATGGGCATTGGGGATGAGGCAGGCGGGCACGTCGACCACTTCAAGGCTGTGATAACGCGTCGCGGTGAAGGGGGAGGGCAGTCCAGCGAAAACCCCGCTGCCATCATGCGTGACCGGAGAGGTCTTGCCATGCATCAACCCGCCGCGTGTCACGGTTCCGCCAAAATGCTGTCCAATGGACTGGTGGCCCAGACACACCCCCAGAAGCGGGCGCGCCGCATCCGCGCAGGCAGCAACCAGATCAAGGCTGATCCCCGCTTCGTTGGGCGTGCAGGGACCGGGGGAAATGAGCACACCCACAGCATCGCTCGCCACAGCCTCAGCCGCACTCAACGCGTCATTGCGCTCCACACGGACATCCACATCCAGCTCCATCAGGTAATGGACGAGGTTGAAGGTGAAGCTGTCGTAATTGTCGATGACGAGGATTGTGGGCGTGTTCATGGCCGTTGATCCGCAAAGTGATCGGTGGCGCGCACCAGTCCGTCGATAATGCCCGGCTCGCTTGCGGCGTGTCCAGCATCGTCCACCATCCAGAGTTCGCCTTTGGGCCAAGCCTTTTTCAGGGCCCATGCCGCGCCCGGCGGAGTGCAGATGTCATGGCGACCCTGCACCATGATACCCGGAATATCGGCAATGCGATCCGCGTCATTCAACAACTGACCTTCCTCAAGGTAGAAGTCTTCAAGAAAGAACCGCGCACATATCCGGGCGAAAGGCACCGCCTTTGACGGGTCGGCAAACTCTTCGAGCAGGCCGGGATTGGGCAGCAGGGTGGCGACCGTGCCCTCCCACAGCGACCATTCCTTCGCCGCAGCCAGCCGTGTTGTTTCGTCATCGCTGGTGAGGCGGGTGTAATACGCCTTCACCATATCGCCGCGCTCGCCTTCGGGGATGAGGCCGGTGAACTGGTCCCATTGCTCCGCCATGATCTCGCTCGCGCCGTACGAATAGAGCCACTGCTTTTCCCGCCCGCGCGCCAGAAAGATGCCGCGCAGGATCAGCTCGGTCACGCGCTCGGGGTGCTTTTGGGCATAGGCTAGCGCCAGCGTCGATCCCCAGCTGCCGCCAAAGGCCTGCCACGCATCATGCCCGCACATTTCGCGCAACCGCTCAATATCGGCAACGATGCGCCACGTATCGTTGTGCTCGATTTCGGCAAAGGGCAGCGAGCGTCCGCAGCCGCGCTGGTCAAACAGCAGCACGTCATAGTGTTCCGGGTTCCACTGGCGGCGATGCGAGGGCGCCATGCCACCGCCCGGGCCACCATGCAGGAACACCGCCGGTTTTGCGCCCGGAGCGCCGACCCGCTCATAATAAAGCGAATGGCCATCGCCGACCTCCAGCATCCCCGTCTCATAGGGCTCAATCTCGGGATAGAGCGTGCGGCGTTCGTTTGCAGGGGCATTCAATCCAGAGCTCATGACGGATTCCTTTTTGTCACGACGATAATCGGCCCGGTGCGCCCTGCATCCATGCGCCCCGTCGCAGGGTCCCACAATGACGAGGAATTGCTGTCGAGAAACAACGCCTGCTTCACGGAAAGCTCGTCACGGAAAAACCGGGCGAGCTGCCCATAGCTCAGCGGATCGTTGGAGATCACGAAATGCGCTTTGCCATCTGCGCTGACGCCCACGCCATTGCGGATTGCGCGCGAATTGCCGTTTTCGCTTACTTCGGGGTGGAGCTTTCCGTCCATCAACAGCATCGGGCCGGACTGGGTGCCGAATTGCGGCCGATCGCGCACGCTGCTGAAAAAGCGGTCCGTCGCAATGATGCGCCATGTGCCGCCAGTGCCAAAGAACACGCCATTGGGCTTGAGGAAGAAATTGCCTTCACCCTCGCCGCGGTTGAGTTCGGCCAGGCGCGCGCCCGATGCAACGAGATAACCCTTGGGTGACAGATCATCGCTGAACGCTCCGCCATTCATCGCAAAGGCGATGGTGTTCGCTTCAACGGTCTGGGCGTAGTCAGCCAGCGTTCCGAAAGCGCTCGATCCGTCGCCGGGGCCAAAGGTGACGGCGATCCGGTGCTCTGCCGGATCGGCGATGCAGTGGGTGAGCGCCACGCCTTCAAAACTGGCGGGCTTGCATGCGGACGGCACAGCAATTTGCGGTGTTTCGGTGGCCTCCGGCGACGGATTACCACCTGCGCCCGGAACGATTTCAGCATCATCGCGGTCACCCAGCTCAACCCGCACGACCGGTTCACCCTCGGCTTGTTCCTTGCACCCCGTCAGCGCGATCAGGCCAGTGAGATTGAGAGCGAGAGCGAGAGCTAGATGGACATGCTTCATTGGCCAAACCCCGGTTCACTGGACAGCTTCACAGCCTCGCGCGCGGCGGCGAACAGCGCCCCCGCCTTGGCGCGGCATTCGGCCAGTTCATAATCGGGATCGCTGTCCGCAACGATCCCAGCGCCCGCCTGCACATGCATCACGTTGTCTTTCACCACGGCGGTGCGCAGTACGATGCAGCTGTCCACCGATCCATCGGGCGCGAAATAGCCGACGCCGCCCGCATAGGCTCCGCGCGTCTCCGGCTCCAGTTCGGCAATCACTTCGCAAGCGCGGATTTTCGGCGCGCCCGACACTGTGCCCGCCGGAAAGCCCGCGAACAGCGCGTCAAGAGCATCGCTGCCCTCTGCCAATCGGCCCACAACATTGCTGACGATGTGCATGACGTGGCTGTAGCGTTCGATGCCGAAACTGTCAGTCACCTCCACGCTGCCCCGTGCTGCAACCCGGCCCACATCATTGCGACCCAGATCAAGCAGCATAAGATGCTCGGCGCGTTCCTTGGCATCGGCGAGCAGGCTGGCTTCGTTGGCGTTATCCTCGGCGGGCGTTGCCCCGCGAGGGCGCGTGCCTGCAATGGGGCGGATCGTCACATCGCCATCGCGCACCCTGACAAGGATTTCAGGGCTGGAACCCACAATCGCGAAACCGGGCAGATCGAGGAAATAGAGAAACGGGGAGGGGTTCACCCGGCGCAGCGCGCGATACAGCTCCAGTGGGGGCAGAGTGAACGGACAGGTAAACCGCTGCGCCAGCACGACCTGAAAAATGTCGCCTGCAAGAATATAGTCCTTCGCCCGGGCGACCAACTGCTTGTAATCATCCCCCGCCATTACCGGCTCCGGTTCCGGCACAGGCAGATCGGCAGCCCCGCGCAATTCGGCAGGGCGCGGGAGTGTGAGGGTGCGCAGCGCCTCTTCGATGCGGTCATTCGCATCGTCAATGGCGCGTGACGGATCATTGCGGTTGGCGCGATCCGGCCAGATCGGGGCGACGCAGAACAGCGCATCGGTCAGGCTGTCGAATACCAGAATCAGCGTGGGCCGCACAAACAGCATATCGGGCAGTGCTAACGCGCTTGGCTGCGCGCGGGGCAGTTTTTCGACCAGACCGATGGTCTCATAGCCGAAATAGCCAACCAGACAGGCGAGGGCAGACGGCAGTTCCTCGGGCACATCAATCCGGCAGGTATCGGCAAGGGCGCGCAATTCGCTCAAGGCGTCATTCTCGCAAGGAACGAATGCATCGCGATCCGAGCGCCACACGCTGTTGATGGCCGCTTCGCCTTCGGTGGCGCGAAAGACCAGATCAGGGTCCAGCCCAATCAGGCTGTATCGCCCGCGCACTTCTCCACCTTCGACCGATTCCAGCAGGAAATCGCCGCGTCCGGGCATTATCAATCGCCGCGCCGCGCCCACCGGCGTATCGCTGTCGGCGATAATCCGGCGCCACACCAGCGTGGACTCACCCGATGCCAGAGCGCTCGCGGCTGCTCTTGCGTTTTCAGGTCCGCCTGCGGGCAGCGCGTGATCAGGGGAGGCGGGTTTCACAGCGGATGTCGTGCTTTGCGCCGGTCAGTTTCCACCGGCAAGCTGCGCGCGCACAGCTTCGATCGCGCTTTCATTGGTTTCAACACCAACCTGTTCGCGCATTGCCTTCGTCAACTGGGCCGAATATTCGTTGGACAGAGCCGGTGCCAGTTGCTGGCGCGCCTGCGCAAGCAGGGGGTTGCCTTCCTCAAGGATCTGGCTGTCAATCTCTTCCAGATCGACGAGAATCCAGCCCTGATTGGCGGGCGCCTCAAGCAGTTTGACCGTACCCTTCGCCATGCTGAACAGCAGGACGAGAGCGGGCGGCACATTTTGTCCGGGCTGCGCTTGCAACAATTCGCGGCGTTCCAGTGAAACTGCATCAGGGGCCGGGATCGCGACCGTTTCTGCAGCAATAGCATCGGCCAGCGACATGCCTCCGCGCGCCTTTTTCAGAATGCGCTGCGCTGCCTTTTTAGCTTCTTTGGCAGCGTTGGCCCGCGCCAGATCGCGGCTCACCTCTTCCTTGATCTCGGCGAGCGGCGGAGCGGCCGATTCGACGATCTCCACAACGTCATAGACAAGGAATTGCGAGCCCGGGACCAATTCGTCGAGCTGAGGCTGGCTTTCATCAAGCGCAAATGCCGTATCCAGAACCGGACGCAACGCCGGGTTGGGTTGCGCCTGCTCAGAGCCAAAGACGCGCCCATCGGCAAGCAGCGGCGGAGTATTCTCAAGGGTCAGATCAAAATCTGCGGCAATCTCGGTCAGAGAGGTGCCGACATCAACCTGCTCTTCAATGCGTGAGGACAGGTCAGCCAGCGCTGCGCCGCGCTTCTCATTGGTGATCTGTTCGGCGGTTTCGCTGCGTGCATCGGCAAGCGAGCGCGCCGGGATCTTCGTGATTTTGTCGACGCGCGCAATGTACCACCCCAATGTGCTGCGGGCGGGCGTTGCAATCGCGCCTTGATTGGCGGCAAACACAGCTTGGGCCACGGCAAAGCTGGTGCCCGACGCATATTGCTCCTGATCGCGGCCTTCCACGCTGGTGGTGTTGAACCCGGCATCACGCGCGGCTGCCTCAAGGCTTTTGCCGCCGCGAATCTGCTGAACGATGGCCTTTGCGCCTTCTTCAGTCGGGACAAAGAATGACGTGACATCGCGCGTTTCCGAGGCTGCATATTGCGCTGCATTGGCTTTGTAACGCGCCGCTATCTCTGCATCAGTTGGCTCAAGCGAGGTGTTGAGATTGTCTGCGCTGATCACGGCATAGCGCAGCGTGCGGCGTTCCGGTTCAATATAGTCAGAGCGGTTTTCCGTGTAATACGCTTGGACAGCGGCGGGCGAGGGTGTCTTTTCAGAGACAAACAGCGCGCTCGGCACCAGCGCAATCCGCCCGTTGCGGCGTTCCAGCAGCAAGGACGCATATTGGCGCGCGGCCTTGCCCGGCATTTGCGGGGCGGCCAGCGCGGGCAATATCATTTGCTGGGCCAGCAGGCCGTCGGCCAGATCGCGGCGCAGGATCGCGTCGGTGATCCGCTGTTGCGCAAGGGCGCTTTGATAGGCCTGTTGGTCAAATTCTCCGCTTACCCCGCGAAAGGCAGGGATTTGCAGAATTTCACTGTTTATGAGGTTATCCCCAGCGCGCAGCCCGGCGAGTTCGGCATAGGCACCGATGGCATAGCGGTCGATCAATTGCTGCAGCACTTCATCAAGGCCACCATCGGCGATAAAGTCGGGCATGGTGACCGTCGGATTTTCGCGCCGCACCTGCGCGATGGCCGATTGAGCGGTGCTGGTCAGCTCGCTGGTGGTGATTTCATCATCGCCGACCACCGCGACGCGATCCCCGCCCGATATGCCGCCAAAGGTCGAACCGGTGATGTCCGTCGCCGCAAAGGCCAGCGCCACGACGGCAAGAAAAGTGATGAAAACCGCCATTCCGATCTTGGATTGGAAGAATCTGCGAAACGCCGTTATCATTTCAGTGTGTATTCCCGCATATTATTTCAGCGATAAATTGGCGCGCCGCACACGCATGAAGTGTGTGCAACATCCTGCGGTGCGCTCTATCCGCCCTGCGACCCTGCCGCAACAGGTGACACAGGGTTTTGACTGGAAGCGTTACCTCGGCTAGCCGACGCGGCCCCCTGATCCTAAATGGGGGCGAAGATTCGTATTCCCAAAAAGTACATTCAGGACTGACCCGATGCCTCAGCGGCCCTATATCGTCGGAAACTGGAAGATGCACGGCACCCGCGCCATGCTCTCCGAAGCGCGCGCGATCGACCGCGCCGCCCAGCGCCATATGAAAGTGGAGGTTGCCATCGCGCCGCCTTACACTCTCATCCATCCGATTCACCGTGAAGCCGAGCAGATCGGCGTGGGCGCGCAAAATTGCCATTATGAAGATGGCGGCGCGCATACCGGGGATATCTCTGCCGCGATGGTGGCCGATGCGGGCGCAAAGTTCGTGATTCTGGGGCACAGCGAACGGCGCGAAGGCCATTCCGAGAATGACGCCATGGTGAAAGCCAAGGTCGCAGCCGCCATCGATGCGGGCCTGCGGGTCATCCTGTGCTGCGGCGAGAGCGAGAAAACCCGCGAAGCAGGTCGGGCGCTGGCTTTCGTCAAGAAACAGGTCAAGGCCTCGCTCCCCGCCACAATCGAGAACGCGTCGGACAGGCTGACGATTGCCTATGAGCCGATCTGGGCAATTGGCACCGGCAAGACCCCGACCCTGGAAGATATCGAGGAAATGCACGCGGCCCTGCGCGCCTTGATGGTCGAGCTTTTCGGCGAGGAAGAGGGCAATGAAGTCCGCATCCTTTATGGCGGTTCGGTTAAGCCGGAAAATGCGCGCGAGATTCTGGGCGTGCCCGAAGTAGGCGGCGCGCTGGTGGGTGGGGCCAGCCTGACTGCAGACAGCTTTATGGGTATAGCTCTTGCTGCCGGAGAGACGGCCGAGACCTGAGGCAGGCGGCCTGACCTGGCTCGGGCGAGCGAGGCGAAACTTGCGCAGGGGCATCGCGGCCCCTAAATGCGCATCCAGAAACGTATTGATCAGAGATTTTTCCCAATGGGCTTGTTCATTTTCCTCACTGTTCTTCAGGCGCTTGTCGCCGCGGCGCTTGTTGGCGTTGTGCTCATGCAGCGTTCCGAAGGGGGTGGCCTTGGAATTGGTGGCAGTCCGACCGGCGCTCTTGGCGCGCGCGGAGCTGCGGATTTCCTGACCCGCGCGACAAAGTGGCTGGCGGTGGCGTTTGTGGTCCTGTCGATCACTCTGGCAGCGGTGGCGGTGGAAACGGGCAGCACTGATGCGGTTTCCACGACGCTGGACCGCAATGCGCCCGGCGGACTTGGCGGGGATGATTTGCTGGCTGATCCTGTGGCCCCGGCGGATGGTGCCGAGGGCGCGGCTCCCGCAGATGCTCCTTCTGGTTCTGGCGCACAGGAAACGCCCGCCAGCGACGATCCGCTCGCCGAGTAATGGGCTTGGGACATTTGCCTGCGATCATCCGCGCGTAAGCTCATAGCGCTGTTCACCTGTTTTGAAATCGCTGTGGATGGTGTTGCGGTAAGCGCTGCAATTCGCTTGCTCCGAATCCACATGCACGCTTAAGGCTTGCCTCCCATGGCGCGGTACATTTTTATCACCGGCGGCGTGGTCTCCTCGCTCGGCAAAGGTCTCATGGCAGCAAGTCTTGCAGCACTCCTGCAAGCGCGCGGCTACAAGGTGCGGATTCGCAAATTCGACCCGTACCTGAATGTCGATCCGGGCACGATGAGCCCGTATCAGCATGGCGAAGTCTATGTGACGGATGACGGGGCGGAGACGGACCTTGATCTGGGCCACTATGAGCGTTTTACCGGAGTGTCCGCGCGCCAGAGCGACAACATCACCTCAGGCCGGGTCTATCGCGACATCATCGCGCGCGAACGCAGAGGCGACTATCTGGGCGCGACGGTTCAGGTGATCCCGCATGTGACGGACGCGATCAAGGAATTCGCGCTGGCCGATCAGGACGATCACGATTTCATCCTGTGCGAGATTGGCGGAACGGTGGGCGACATCGAGTCGCTGCCATTCATGGAAGCGATTCGCCAGATCCGGAACGAGCTGGAACCTTCGCAGACGCTGAGCGTGCACGTCACTCTGGTGCCCTACATCGCGGCGGCGGGTGAGTTGAAGACCAAGCCGACCCAGCATTCCGTGCGCGAACTGGCCAGCCTCGGCATCAAGCCTGACGTCCTGCTATGCCGGGCAGAGCATCCCATCCCGGATGGTGAGCGCCGGAAAATCGCCAATTTCTGCAATGTGCGCATGGAAGCGGTCATTCCGGCGCTGGATGCGCCTTCGATCTATTCGGTCCCGCTGCAATATCACCGCGAAGGCCTGGATGCCGAGGTGTTGCGCAGTTTCGGTATCACAGATGCAGCCGCGCCCGATCTTTCGGCGTGGGACGATGTCACAGACCGTTATTTCAACCCCGAAGGCGAAGTCACGATCGGCGTTGTCGGCAAATATGTCGGGCTCCCTGACGCCTATAAGAGCCTGAACGAAGCGCTGGTGCATGGCGGCCTGGCCAATCGCGTCAAGGTCAATATCGAATGGATCGACGCGGAAATCTTTGAAGGCGATGACGATGAAATCGCCTCTGCGCTGGAGCCGATGCACGGCATTCTGGTGCCCGGCGGCTTTGGCGAACGAGGCAGCGAGGGCAAGATTGCAAGCGTGCACTTTGCCCGCGAACGCAAGGTGCCGTTCTTCGGGATCTGCCTCGGCATGCAGATGGCCTGCATCGAAGGCGCGCGCGCCGCAGGGGTGACCGATGCATCCTCGACCGAATTTGGCGAAACCAAGGAGCCCGTCGTCGGGATCATCACCGAATGGATGAGCCAAGAGGGCATCCAGAGCCGCGAGGAAGGCGGCGATCTGGGCGGGACAATGCGTCTGGGCGCTTATGAGGCCAGACTGGCAGGCAACAGCCGCGTCTCAAACATCTATGGCGGGGCCTTGAGTATCTCTGAGCGCCATCGCCACCGCTACGAAGTGAACAGCGCCTATATCGAACCGCTGGAAAGTGACGGGTTGGTCTTTTCCGGCATGTCGCCTGACGGCCTTTTGCCGGAAATCGTCGAGCGACCCGATCATCCGTGGTTTGTTGGCGTGCAGTTTCACCCGGAATTGAAATCGAGACCGTTTGATCCGCATCCTCTTTTTGCCGGTTTCATTGCAGCGGCACTGAAGCAGTCACGACTGGTTTGAAATTTACCGTCCGGTCAGGTTGGTGTGCGTTTGAACGAATGCGCATAGGCCCAAGTCTTTGTTTTGGATGCAGCTTCGCGGTAAACGCCGCCAAATCTTGGAATTTTGCCATGAAATCAGCGCTGTCGTATTCTTACAAGGTTCAAATTTAGTCCTTGCACGCAGGCAAAATCAGGCTTTAGGCCACCGTCGGAACTTTTGAACGCAAGTTCGAAAGGGGGCGGGTGCTATCTCGCCCGTTGGAGCACGCAGTGGTTTGATGGGGACGAACTCTATGTTCGCACACTGCATCCAGCTCGCACCTGAGTAGAGCGTCTTCTGCGACCCGGACGCTTTTCTCTGGTCGAGGCGACTTTGGTCGCGGAGGCGGATCTTTCAGGTCCGCCTCCAATTCTCGAACATCCCAAGACTGTGAACGCTTCACCTGCAAACAAAAAGCGGCCCTGCTTTCACAGAGCCGCTCTTTGCTTTTGTGTCAGACGCCCGGCAGATCAGGCTGCGTTGGCCGTATCTTCTGCATCCACTTCAACGTCGGTTTCAACCGCTTTCAAAGTGGTCGATCCGATTGCGATCTTCTTGGGCTTCATCGCATCGGGCACTTCGCGGACCAGATCGATGATCAGCAGGCCATCGGCGAGATCGGCGCGTTCGACGCGGACGAAATCGGCCAGTTCAAAGCGCCGCTCAAACCCGCGATTGGCAATGCCGAGATGCAGCATTTCCGCGCCCTGATCGGCATCATCGCGCTTGCGACCCTGGACGGTCAGCAGGTTCTGCTGAGCGGTGATGTCGATATCCTGCGCACGGAAACCGGCCACAGCCAGAGTGATGCGGTAATTGTCCTCACCCTGGCGGGCGATATTGAACGGGGGATAATTGTCACCGGCATTCTGGCGAGCCTGACTTTCGAGCAAGTCGAACAGGCGATCAAAGCCAACAGTGCTGCGGCGATAGGGGGTAAAATCAAGACGTTGCATAGTTTCAAATCCTCTGTTTTGAGCAATTTGGTTTCAAACATCCGGCCTGCCTCATGCAGCACCGGATCAAGCATCGCATATGCACTCCCCAATGACTGGCGAAATGCTGCGACACCGCTTATCTGGTACGCCTAAGCCGCCTTTCAAGGGGTCTGAGGGACATACAAATGAGCCAACCTGTGATCGATATGTACACCAAGTTTGCCTGCCCGTTCTGCGTTCGCGCAAAGCATCTGCTGGCGTCGAAGGGTGTGGAGTTCAATGAATTCGACATTACGATGGGCGGCGAGAAGCGCGACGAAATGATTGCACGCGCACCCATGGCGCGCACGGTCCCGCAGATTTTCATCGGCGATGTGCATGTCGGCGGCTCAGACGAGTTGGCCGCGCTGGAAGATGCGGGCAAGCTTGACGCATTGCTGGCGGGATAAGGCGCGCGAGTGGCCAAGATAGCCGTCTTGCAGATGACGTCGGGGATTGCACCCGAGGCCAACCTGTCCGCCATCGAAGACGCGGCGCAGGAGGCATCGGCCAAGGGTGCGCAGGTTCTGTTCACGCCGGAAATGTCGATTCTGCTGGATCGGGATCGCAAGCGCGCCGCATCGTGGATTGAGGGCAGCGGACCGGGTGAAGTTGCCGAGCGACTTTCGAAAACTGCCAGAGAATGCGGCATCGATATTGCTCTGGGTTCACAACCTGTGGCTGGGGAAGGCGGGCTGTGGGCGAACCGCTCCATGTACTTTGATCGCAATAGCGAAGGCGCGATCAATCCCGTCACCTATGACAAGATTCACATGTTTGATGTCGAGCTGTCCACCGGTGAGACATGGCGAGAGAGCAAGGCCTATCAGGCTGGCGATCAGGTCGTATGCGCCGAGAATACGCCGCTGGGGCGGCTCGGTCTGACCGTCTGCTATGACGTGCGCTTTCCCGCTCTGTTCGAGGCGCTCGGCCAGCGGCAATGTGATGCCATTGCGGTGCCCGCCGCCTTCACTGTGCCGACCGGTAGGGCGCATTGGCACACTTTGTTGAAAGCCCGCGCAATCGAAGCGCAAGCCTTCGTCATCGCCGCTGCGCAAGTCGGTAAGCACGATGACGGCCGCGAAACCTACGGCCACAGTCTGGTGGTGGACCCATGGGGCGAAGTGTTGCTCGATATGGGCAGCGATGCGCCGGGGCTGGGGTTTTGCGACGTTGACCTTGGGCGCATTGACGAGGTCCGCAGTCAATTGCCAAGCCTTGCTAACAAGCGCGAAATTCCCATTTAGGTCGAACAATGATTGTTTTCGATCTGCATTGCGGGCGCGGCCACCGGTTTGAAGGGTGGTTCGGTTCAACCGGTGACTATGAGCAGCAACTGGATCGCGGGCTTGTTTCGTGTCCCGAATGTGGCTCTGGTGAGATTGGGAAAGCGCTGATGGCTCCGGCTGTTGCTGCCAAAGGCAACACGCGGCACTCCGCTCCACAATCATTGCGAGACGATACTCCGATGCAGGGCGGCGAACCTGCGCCCGGCAAATCCGAAAGCCTTGCCAATCACGTGGTTCCCGCCGAACTGCATCAGGCGATGCAAAAGCTTGCCGAGGCACAGGCGAAAGCGTTGAAGAATAGCACCTGGGTCGGAAGCGACTTCGCCAAAGCCTCGCGCGAAATGCACTATGGCGACCGCGAAGAAGCTCCGATCCACGGCAAGGCGAGCCTTCAGGAAGCTAAGGAACTGGCAGAAGAGGGCGTGCCGTTGGCTCCCCTGCCATTCCCGGTTGCTGATCCCGAAGAATTGAATTGAAGGAGGTAGCTTGAGCTGGCGGTTCAGCTTGAGGCAGCACCTTGCGTCCGCTGTTCGCAGACGCTTTTTTGGCGAAGAACAACCAGCGATGCACGGAAAACGGCCCGCAGGGCCGCAAGGGCGACCGCCCGCCCGCAGCGCCGATGGCGCGAGGACGTCGCAGTCCGGATGGGCTGCGCCAAAAGGACGTGTCCCCGACAGGATTCGAACCTGTGGCCTTCGGATTAGGAATCCGACGCTCTATCCACCTGAGCTACGGGGACGTGAGGTCCGTTTAGCAGCCTGATCTTACCGCACAACACAGCTGAATACGAAAAAAGCGCTCGGCTGACCCGGAGTGATCTTTTAACAAGACCATTCGGAACAAAGCCTAAGCGCTTTCCTCTACAGCCCGTAAGTGGGCTGGTGATACGATCGAAGACATTCGGTAAAAACCGCCAAAGTCCTGCCAGGGGCGGGGCTGAGCCTCGGTCAAACCGCGTAGCACCTTCGGGTTCGCATCTAGGGATTTATGGCTAAGAAAGTGTTAACCTTGGGGCAATTCTTTGCCGGTGGAGGAAGGCCGCGTGGCAAAATCATTCCGGCTTTGCGCGTATGCACCCCAAATGCGCCATGCGAGTCCCGCCAGAGCTGTCAGCACCACGCATGATACCGCCAATGCAATCGCGGTGCCATCCCAGCCCATTTGATCATACAGGAGTGTGCCTGCGCTGCTGCCGATCCCGCCGCCGATAAACATCATCACGATATAGATCGTGGTGAGCCGGGTGCGCAGCGACGGGTCTTCTGACAGAAAGGTCATGCGGCTCGAAACGTCGATCGCCGGGCCAACGGTGGTGGTGATGAAGATCGGTATCATCAACAGCCACAGGTTTGAGCCAAAGGGCAGGAACAGCAATGTGCCCGCAACCTGAACACAGCCGAGGTAAAAGCGCGCGCGCCTTGGCCCGATCCGGTCGGCCATGCGCCCAAGGCGCGGCGTGGTGAGAACGCTGACCGCGGCAAACCCGGCGAGGTATCCGACGACATCGGTGCCATAGCCCATTTCAGGCGAGGTCAGGTGCAATGCGAGGCCCAGCCACAAGGCGATGAACTGGCCAAACCCGATGCCCTGTATCGCGCCCGATACGAGGATTTCGCGGTGGGATCGCATCAGGGCGAAGACGGAACCGAGCAGCGAAAGATAGCTTGTGGAAACGGCGGGTCCGCCGGAAGCCGGATTGGCCGGATCATTCGCTGGCATGATCCGGGGCAGGGCAAGCGTCATCGCAATCATGACCGCGCTCGCGGCCCAGTATACGGTGTGCCAGTCGGTGATATCTGCAATGACGCCAGAGCCGACCCGCGCGACCAGCAATCCGCCGACCACCCCCGCCGTCAATGTGGCGGTGACGTGGCCCAGACGTTCGGGCGCGACCCGTTTCGATGCATAGGCGGGCAACAGATAGGGCGCGATGGTGAAAAAGCCCAACCAAGTGGAGCCCGCTGTAAAGATCAGCAGAGTGGGCGCCACGGTCATCACCAGCAGCCCGGCACACTGGCAGGCAGTGAAGATGATCGAAAGCCGCCTGTTCGAATAGATATCGCCAAGCGGCAACAGCAGCAGAATACCCACCGCCAGCGCCAGCTGATTCAGCGCGGGTACGATCCCGATTTCGCCATTGCTGACGCCGAAATGGTCCGCCACCTCACCGATGATGGGGTGGATGTAATAGGCATTTGCAGTCACCACCGCCGTCGCGAGCGCAAGCAGCAGCTCCTGACGGCGGGTGAGATAGGTTGGGTAGGGTGCGTTCAACCGTGGTAGCCTGCGGCCTTTGCAGTGTCGATCACGCCTTGCGCCAGTTCGACCGGGCGATCCTCCTGACAAAAGTGCCCGCAAACAGGCAGCATCGCATGGGGCTGTCCCTGGGCTCCCGCGATCTTGTCAATCAGGGGTTGGGCAAGGCCGCCTGTCACCGGATCATCTTCGCCAAACAGGGTGAGGAAAGGCTTGTCGAACGCTGCGAGGCCTTTCCACGCAAGCTTGTTCTGGGCAATGCCGTCCATCCCGTCTTCCACCGGAACTAGGGCGGGGAAAGCGCGCGTACCGGCTTTGCTCGGCTCATCGGGGAAGGGCGCATCATAGGCTGCGATTTCCTCGGGCGTGCGTTCGGTTGCTGTTGCCCGCTGGAGCAATTCGCCGATCTGGAACTCGGGCGAGCTCTTGGCGAATTCGCGCCATGCCAGGAAGGCAGGCGAGGGTGTGCCGCCGGTCGGCAGGAAGGTGTTGCTGGCAACGACACAGGTGAATTTATCTGGCTCTTCGCCGACCATGCGCAGGCCCAGCAGTCCGCCCCAATCCTGACAGAACAGCGCTGCAGGTTGCGGGACAACGGCCTCGCGCCATTGTTTCAGCCAGCTGATGTGCCGGTCATAGGTGTAAAAGCCGATGTCATCGGGCTTGTCGCTTTTGCCGAAACCGATGAGGTCAGGCGCGAGGCAGCGAAAGCCTGCGTCCACCAGCACCGGGATCATCTTGCGATACAGAAAGCTCCAGCTGGGCTCTCCGTGGAACAGCAGAACGGGCGGGGCGTCCTTTGGCCCCTCATCCACGTAATGCATCCGCCCTGAATGGCCCTCCCCCAGGTCGATTGAGACCCAGTTTTCGGCAAAGGGATAATCGGGAATGCCGGCAAAGCGGGCGAGGTCGGCTTTCAGAATCTGCATGATTCTCTCCTATTTGTGGCGATAGGTATCATGGAACAACTCTTTTTGGCGCGCGATTTTCGCCGTCCTGCCAAGCTGCGGCATTGTGGCTCCATACCTGAATAGGGGAGGTGGACTTGGCGGTCCAAGATGGGCAATCACTCCACGAAACAGGATATTAGAGCCGATATGAAAAACGAATCCGAAGACCTCGCGGAAATCCGCCGTTCCGTGCGCGCGCTGTGTGATGATTTTCCGGGCGAGTACTGGCGGGCAAAGGATGCTGCACGCGAATATCCCGGCGAATTTGTGGATGCATTGACCAAGGCTGGCTTTCTCGCCGCGCTGATCCCGGCGGAATATGGCGGCAGCGGGCTGAGCCTGGATGCGGCCTGTGTGATCATGGAAGAGATTCAGGCAAGCGGCTGCAATGGCGGCGCGGCCCATGCGCAAATGTACATCATGAACACGCTGCTGCGATACGGGAGCGAGGAACAGAAGGCGCAGTACCTTCCCAAAATCGCCGATGGATCGCTGCGCCTGCAGGCGTTTGGCGTGTCTGAGCCCACCAGCGGCACCGATACGCTTAGCCTGAAAACCCGGGCGGTGAGGGACGGCAACGAATATGTGATCAACGGCCAAAAGATCTGGACGAGCCGTGCCGAGCATTCCGATCTCATGCTGCTGCTTGCGCGCACGACTCCGCGCGATCAGGTCGAAAAGAAGACCGATGGGCTCTCGATGTTTCTGGTCGACATGCAGCAGGCGCTTACGTCTGGCATGACGGTAAAGCCGATCCGGACGATGATGAACCATTCATCGTGCGAGGTGTTTTTCGATGATCTGCGCATCCCGACCAGCGCGCTTGTCGGCGAGGAAGGGAAGGGCTTTCGCTACATCCTGTCCGGGATGAATGCAGAGCGCATTCTGATCGCGTCCGAATGCATCGGCGATGCCAAGTGGTTTATCGAACAGGCCTCTGCCTATGCCAGCGATCGCAACGTGTTCGCCCGGCCTATTGGACAGAATCAGGGCGTCCAGTTTCCGATTGCCCGGTGCTACGCCCAGATGCGCGCGGCAGAACTGATGGTGCACCACGCCGCGCATGTGTTCGACGAAGGGGGCAATCCCGGCGAAGAGGCAAATATGGCCAAGCTGCTCGCCTCGGAGGCCAGCTGGGCAGCGGCGGATATGTGCGTGCAGACCTTTGGCGGCTTTGGCTTTGCCGAGGAATATGATGTCGAGCGCAAGTTTCGCGAAGCGCGGCTTTATACCGTCGCCCCGATATCGACGAACCTGATCCTGTCCTACCTTTCCGAGCATGTTCTGGGGCTCCCACGCTCCTATTGACCGCATAAATCAGCAGATCGGGCAGTTTGCGCTTGAACCCGCGGGTTAACTATGATTCTGTGGCACTTATGGATGGTCGGGATCACCTATCGCACACAATGCGCCCCAACGTGCTTTTGCCGTCCGATCCCATTAAGCTATGGTCGGCTCTGCTTTTGCTGCTTGTCCTGAGCGGCCTTGCCATTGCCGGGCCCTGGGGTGTTCTGGCGTGGTACGAAAATGCGGCGGCGCTGGAAACGCGCGAAGAGCAGATCGCTGTGCTGAAAGAGGATCTGGCCGCGCTGGAAAACCGCGTAAGGCTGCTTGATCCGAACAACGCCGATCCTGATCTGGCCGGTGAGCTGGTGCGCCGCAATCTGGGTGTGCTGCATGCCGACGAAGTGGTCGTCACTCTTCCTGACGACTAGGGTAGGCTGTCGCGTTATCTTCACGCGGTGATGCTTTCTTTGATGCGGGTTACCGTTGCGTCTGACGTTACGTTACGCCTATATCCAGGCCGCGCATGCTCGGTCGCGAGCATTTCCTCCCCAGCGCAGAACAGACAAAGGAAATCGTAGCCTTGGCCAAGCAGCCCAAGACGCCTGAAAAGACGGCGGCCCGCTCTCGCAAACCGGCGAAACCAGAACCCGCGCCGGCATCACCACCCGCAGCATCGGATGACCCGGATTTCATTCTTCATTCGCTGCAGGAAGAATTTGAAGCGTCAAAACGCTTTGATGCCAGTGAAGAGCAAATGCTGGAATTCTATGAGCAAATGCTGCTCATCCGGCGCTTTGAGGAAAAGGCGGGCCAGCTTTACGGCCTCGGCCTGATTGGCGGATTCTGCCACCTTTATATCGGTCAGGAAGCGGTCGCCATTGGCCTGCAATCCGCGCTGGATGGTGACAGGGACAGCGTGATTACCGGCTATCGCGATCACGGCCATATGCTTGCCTATGGGATCGATCCCAAAGTTATCATGGCCGAGCTGACCGGCCGCGAGGCTGGCATCTCGAAAGGTAAGGGCGGGTCGATGCACATGTTCTCGACCGAGCATAAATTTTACGGTGGCCACGGCATTGTCGGCGCTCAGGTTGCACTGGGCGGCGGGCTGGCGCTCGCGCATCAATACAACGAGGATGGCGGGCTGTGCCTTGCCTATTTCGGTGACGGTGCGGCGAACCAGGGGCAGGTCTATGAGACTTTCAACATGGCCGCGCTGTGGAACCTGCCAATCGTCTTTGTGGTTGAGGATAACCAATATGCGATGGGCACATCGACCGCGCGTTCCTCGGCTGAGACGCGTTTCTACCGGCGCGGTACGTCGTTCCGCATTCCGGGCATGGAAGTGAACGGGATGGACGTGCTTGAAGTGCGCGCGGCGGCTGAAGTCGCCTTCAAACATGTGCGCGAGGGCAAGGGTCCGGTGCTGATGGAGCTGAACACCTATCGGTATCGCGGCCACTCAATGTCCGATCCGGCCAAGTATCGCACACGTGACGAAGTGCAGGACCAGCGCGATCATCATGATCCTATCGAGAGGCTGAAGAAGACCCTGATCGAAGGCGGCAAGACTGAAGAAGATCTGAAAGCGATAGACAAGGCGATCCGGGCGCGCGTGGCCGAAGCCGCGGATTTTGCCGAAAACTCACCGGAGCCAGCGCCGCAGGAACTCTACACCGAAGTTCTGGTGGGGGAGTATTAAGCCATGTCGATTGAACTGAAAATGCCCGCGCTTTCGCCGACGATGGAAGAGGGTACGCTTGCAAAATGGCTCAAATCCGAAGGCGACGCGATTTCGCCGGGTGATATCATCGCCGAGATTGAAACCGACAAGGCGACGATGGAATTCGAAGCCATTGATGAAGGCACCATGTCGAAAATCATGGTGGCAGAGGGCACCGAGAATGTCGCCGTTGGAACCGTTATCGCAATGATGACCGGGGAAGGCGAGAGCGAGGGGGACGATGCCGCTGCTCCTGCTCCAACTCCGGCCCCTGAGCCTTCACCCGCTCCGGCACCCGCTCCGGCCCCCGCTCCGGCGCCAGTTACTGAAAAGCCCACGCCGTCCGCGCCTGTCAGCGATCCGGAGATCCCCGCAGGCACCAGCTTCACGCCCGTCTCGGTCCGCGAAGCACTGCGCGATGCCATGGCCGAGGAAATGCGCGCAGATCGCCGCGTGTTCGTGATGGGTGAGGAAGTCGCCGAATATCAGGGCGCCTACAAAGTCACCCAGGGCCTGCTCGACGAATTCGGTCCCAAGCGCGTGATTGACACGCCGATCACCGAATACGGGTTTGCGGGTATCGGAACGGGCGCTGCGATGGGTGGCCTGAGGCCCATTGTCGAATTCATGACCTTCAACTTTGCGATGCAGGCGATTGACCACATCGTGAACTCGGCGGCAAAGACGAACTATATGTCGGGTGGCCAGATGCGTTGCCCGGTGGTGTTCCGCGGCCCGAACGGCGCCGCGTCACGCGTCGGCGCTCAGCACAGTCAGAACTATGGCCCGTGGTATGCCAGCGTGCCCGGCCTCATCGTGATCGCGCCCTATGACAGTGCGGATGCGAAAGGTCTTTTGAAAGCCGCGATCCGTTGCGAGGATCCGGTGGTCTTCCTCGAAAACGAGCTGGTCTATGGCCGCAGCTTTGATGTGCCGGACCTTGACGATCATGTCCTGCCTATCGGCAAGGCGCGCACCATGCGTGAGGGCAGTGATGTGACCATCGTATCCTACTCAATCGGCGTTGGCCTCTCGCTGGAGGCGGCCGAGCAATTGTCGGGCGAGGGGATTGATGCAGAAGTCATCGATCTGCGCACGCTGCGCCCGCTCGACACCGAAGCAATCCTGACAAGCCTGGCCAAGACCAACCGTCTGGTCATCGCGGAGGAGGGCTGGCCCACATGTTCCATCGCCAGCGAAGTGATCGCGGTCTGCATGGAGCAGGGCTTTGATGATCTCGACGCGCCCGTCCTGCGGGTCTGCAACGAGGATGTGCCGCTGCCCTATGCTGCCAACCTTGAAAAACTGGCCCTGATCGACACGCCGCGCATCATCGAGGCGGTGAAGAAAGTGTGTTACATCTGATGCTGCGGCGAGATCGCTCGGTTAACCTTGAGCGTTAGGAAAAGGGCTTTAGAAATCTGAAAGCATAGGACTTTAGAAAGTCGAAAGGTCTTCGGGGCTATCCCTTATGTGACATGGGAAATTCACGGAGACCGTAATGCTGAAGTCAACAGGGCTCAAAACGCGCTTTAACAGAGTGCGTCTTCGTGCGTCGACAATTCTGGATGACACACGCGGAAACGTCCTCCCGATCATGGCTGCGGCGCTTGTCCCGTCGATGGCGATGATCGGCGGCGGGATCGATTTTGGCCGAGCATATCTGGCAGAGTCCAAGTTGCAGGGCGCGGTAGACGCCGGCGCTCTTGCGGCGGTCCGGTCAAAGCAGCTCTCCAGCACCAGCATCGCCCAGTCCAAAAGCGTCGGCGAGAGTTACGTCGAGGCGAACTTTGCGCCGGGCTATCTCGGTTCAACGATCACGTCCGAAAAAGTCGAGGTTACCGAGAACAACAATATTATCACTGCTGAGATCAGAGTCAGCGGGACAATCCAGACCACTCTGTTGCGTCTCGTCGGGATTGAGACACTTCCGTTCGGCGCGACTGCTGTGGCTGAATCGTCCGAGAACCTGCCGAACGCAATCGAAGCTCTGCTTGTCCTCGACAACACGGGGTCCATGGCGTCGGGCGGCAAGATGGCCGCATTGAAAGCCGCCTCCAAGGACTTCGTTGAAACCGTTTACAGCGGCAACGAGAATCGCAAGGATGTGGCGATCGGCATTTTGCCATACAACACAATGGTCAATGTCGGGCGGCTCATCACTGGAGCGAACCGCACCACGATGCTTCAGGAATACCCGGATTATACCGACAAGAACGTCTCCGATCCGCTTGCCTGGAAGGGGTGCCTGTTCGCGGATGACACGGTTCGCAACATTTCGAGCGACCCGTACACCATCGATAATGGCGCGTTCGATATTACAGACAACATGCCGGGCGATGTTGGCAGTCCGATGCCACGTTTCGAGCCGTTCATCTACCCGCCGATCTTTGTTGATTCATTCCAGAATATCAACAATCGGTACAAGGTGCCGAACGACAGGAATGGCATCATGGCAATCCCGACCGTGAAAGAGGCGCTTGTCCGCCGCTACGGGAATAACATCTGCGTCCATCGTCAGGGGGGGCAAGACCGAGCCTGCGACCAATCAAATTCGGTCGTCTCGATCGATAAGCTTCCCGATAAGAATGACTTCAAGGACGTTCGCAATTACAGCCATAAATCCGGCACAGGATCCGGTGCAAGCCCCAACAATCTGTGGGGGCCATCACCCAATTACCAGTGTCCGGCGCAGGCGCTTCCGATCCAGTACGATCGCAGCAAGACGTCCCTGAAAACCTATATCGACGTCGAGAACGAAGCGCTGCTGCCCGGCACTGGTACGTTCCATAACGCTGCGATGACATGGGCTTACAGACTGGTGACGCGTGACGACGTATTCCCCCGCGATACGCCGAGAAACAAAGCTGTCAAAAGGGTCGTCATCTTCATGACAGACGGCAATTTTGATAGTAAGGATGATGGGCGCAAGGTTGGTGGATCGAAGGTTCTGGATACAGCCTATACGGCGTACAGAACCTATGAAGACCGGATGATCATTTCCGGAACCAGCAAGAACGATACGATCGACAATCTGGAATTTCGCTTCAAAAAATCATGCGAAGCGATGAAGGCCGATGGCCTTGAAATCTACACCATCGCCTTCGCGCTCAGCAATGACGACCGCGGCAATCGCACGCGTGAGATGTTCCGTTCTTGTGCAACTGATCGCAACACGCACTTTTTCTCAGCTGCAAACGGCGCGGATCTGAGCGATGCCTTCGTCACAATTGCTTCCGAACTCGTCAATCTTCGGTTGGTCAAATGATGAGGTTTCTCAAAGCATTACGGGCAGATACCCAAGGCGTCACCATCGTCGAGTTTGCTCTCGTTGCTCCAGTGATGCTGCTCTTTATCGGCGGCATTCTGGAAATCGGATACGTTACCTTTGCGCGTTCAACGCTGGAAAGCTCTATTCTGGCGGCAGCCCGCGCCTCCCGGGTGACCGAATGTCCTAACGAGAACGCCGAGGAATTGGCAGAACAGCTTACGAAACGCATGTCAGTCATCATGAGCGCCGACGGAGCCCCGCCAACACTTTCCGTCCAGTCGTATGGACAGAAGTTCGGCGATGTTGGCAATCCCGAGCCTTTCGATGACACCGATGGAAATGGCACCCACAGCGTTGGCGAATCCTACACAGACGTAAACGGAAACGGCGAGTGGGACGCGGACATGGGGCAGGACGGGCACTACGGCACCTTCGGCGAAGTTGTTGAGTTCAAAGCCTCGTTCAATGTTCCTTCTTTGTTTCCGTGGATCGCGCAACGGATAAACAGCGGTCAGAATTTCTATACGATCGAGTCTGTTACCGTCATTCGCAACGAGCCTTATGAGGATGCATCATGCTCAATCACCTAATCCGTTTTGTCAGGCACCTCAAAAGCGACACCTCGGGCCTTGCGCTGATCGAATTTGCCTACACGCTACCGATTTTTCTCGGTTTTGGGCTGGTAGGCATCGAGTTTACGAATGTCGTGCTCGCGCAGCAGAAATCGGAGCGTGTTGCATCCACTTTGGCGGACCAGATCGCGAGCAACCAGCTGCCTCCGAGTGAAGAGCAGATCAAGGACATGTTCATCGCGGTAGCGCAGATATCCAAGCCGTTCGAATTCGCTCCTGAGGGTAATGCGATCCTTACCGCTGTCATTGGCGTATATGACGCGGAAGATGACGAAATCCAGAATAAGGTCGCGTGGCAACGCTGCATTGCGAAGGACAGTTTCGAAAGCAACATTGGCGACGAATGGACGGCCACCAACGATATCAGCGAGGGTCCGGAAGTCACGTTACCCAACAGTCTAAAACTGAGCCAGAACCAGATGGTCATTGTTTCCGAGGTCTTTTTTCCCTATAAGGAAATCGTGAGCGCAAAGCTGGTTGAGGGTATGCTTCCTAACAACGGCATCTTCAGACAGACATCAACCTTCCGCACCCGCGGTCCCGCGCTTCTCGATGTCACGCCTGTGCCGAGCATTGCAAAGCATGAATGCTGAATGACTGGAATATTCTGCATCCATATTTGACAGCACAACAGCACGCTTGACACTATCGCTGCAACAGCGTTTTGACGCTCGTAATGGCGCCGCAGCAAACCGAAAATCTGGCTCCCGAAGCGCACCTTGCACTCGCATATACCCCTCCAATTATGCGTGAGGCGTTAAGGATATTCCTTGAGTTCGATTTCCGGCTTGGCAGGATCGTGTCCCAGACCAGTGAGGTGATGCTGGGTCAGATGCGGTTAGCCTGGTGGCGCGATACTCTGGGTACGGATGTCGCCGATCGACCTGCGGGAGACGAAGTGCTCGATGCCATCAACGCGCACTGGCGCGGGCATGAAGCCGCGCTGATCGCGGTTGCTGACGGGTGGGAACACATGCTGGCAGAGCCGCCTTTGCCGCGAGCGTCTGCGCTGGAGTTTGCCGCAGGTCGCGGGGAAGGGCTGGCGGGATGTGCTGCTCTTGCCGGAGTGGCTGGGCCTGAGTGCGATGCCGTGCGGACGATCGGCCAGCTATGGGCGTTGACCGACGCGGCAAGCCATGTGGCGCAAGCCGATGAGCGCGCGACGCTTCTTAATCTGGCCCGCGAAGTGCCCGCGCCGGAACGGCTCGGCAGTCCATTGCGCGGGGTCGCGGTTTTGGGAGCACTGGCGCAAAGATCGCTTGAGAATGACGGTGCGCCGCTCATGGCCGGGCGCGGTGCGGCTCTGGTTGCGATGCGCGCTGGCTTGTTAGGGCGATGAAACCCGCTACCTTTGCGCAAGGCGCCTGCAAGGAGGGGCGTGTTCAATGAGGCAGGTCGTTCTTGGAGTGTTTGTAGGGTTGATCCTTGCCGGGGTGGGAACATTTTGGTGGCAGGGCCGCGCTCAGGTGGAAGCGGTTGCACCGCCGCCGCCTGCGCCTGAAGAGACCGAGCCCGCGCCCGAGGAACTTCCGCTGATTGATCCGGGCGACCTGGAAGGCCCCGCGCCGCCCCAGGCGAGCGAATTGACCCGCGAGGAAAAGCGCTTCTTTCGCTATGACCGCGATCGCGACCGGATTATCACGCGCAATGAAATGCTCTCGACCAGATCCGATGCCTTCCGAAAGCTGGACAAGGACGGCAACAATCTGCTGACCTTTGAGGAATGGGCGGTGACCACGGTCAAGCGTTTTGAAGGGGCCGATGGAAATGGTGATGACAAGCTGTCGCCAGCCGAATTCGCATCCACCGCACCAAAGCCAAAGGCGAAGAAGCCGCGCTGCAAGTGCTAATGGGCCGGGCCGGGTTAGGCCGGCATTAGCTCGCGCGTCTCACTGATCCAGCGTTGCATGTCGGCCTTTGCGCGCGAAGTGTATGCCTCCTTGCGCACCTTCTTTTTAACCTCGTGAAGCGGCGGGAAGAGCCCGAAATTTACGTTCATGGGCTGGAATGTCGCGGCCTCGGCATCGCCGGTGATGTGGCTGAGCAGCGCGCCCATCGCGGTGGATGCCGGCAGGGGGTGCCAGTCGCGCCCGGCGATTTCAGTCGCGGCCATGATCCCTGCGACAAGGCCAATGGCAGCGCTTTCGACATAGCCCTCGCAGCCCGTCACTTGCCCTGCAAACCGGATGTGCGGGGCCGCGCGCAGGCGAAGCTGGCGGTCCAGAACCTGCGGCGAATTCAGGAAGGTGTTGCGATGCAGCCCGCCCAGCCGCGCAAATTCCGCGTTTTCCAGTCCGGGGATCGTGCGGAACAGCTCAACCTGAGCGCTATATTTCAGCTTCGTCTGAAAGCCGACCATGTTCCACAGCGTGCCCAGCTTGTTATCCTGCCGCAATTGCACCACGGCATAGGGCCAGCGGCCCTGTGGGTGCTCTTCATTCGTGTCATACGGATTATCAAGGCCGACCCCTTTCATCGGGCCATAGCGCAAGGTCTCAACCCCGCGCGATGCCATCACTTCGATCGGCATGCAGCCATCGAAATAGGGCGTGTCCTTTTCCCACTCCTTGAAATCGGTCTTTTCGCCATCCATCAGGCCTTGATGAAAGGCGAGATATTGCTCCTTGGTCATCGGGCAGTTGATGTAATCGCCGTCTTCATTGGACGCCTCTGTCCGCTTGTTCCAGCGCGACTGGACCCAGCATTTGGTCATATCGATGCTGTCACGGTGGATGATGGGCGCGATGGCATCAAAGAAGGCCAGACGCTCTTCACCGGTCGCCTTTACGATGCTCTGGGCGAGGGTGGCCGCAGTCAGTGGGCCGGTTGAAACAATGGTCAGCCCATCGGTCGGCAAGGTATCCACGCGTTCGCGCACGATTTCGATATTGGGATGCTGGGACAGCGCCTTTTCAACCTCCGCGCTGAATACGTCGCGATCCACAGCCATCGCGCTGCCCGCAGGCACTTGCGCCACGCCGCCAGCGCGCATCACGATACTGTCAAGCGCGCGCATTTCGTGGTGGAGCAGGCCAACTGCATTCTTCGTGTCATCATCAGAGCGGAAGGAATTGGAGCACACCAGCTCAGCGAGACCGTCGGTCTGATGCGCCGGGGTCATCTCTCCTGACCCTCGCATTTCCGACAGACGCACTTTTGCGCCGCGCTGTGCCAGCTGCCAGGCAGCCTCCGACCCGGCGAGCCCGCCGCCGATAATATGAACGTCATGTGCCATTCCATGCCAAGTAATTGCGTGTTAGCGCGACGGCAAGGCCAGTCGGGCCAGCGCCAGCAAACAATCGCCGTCAGGGGAGGGCACATGGCACATCGTGCATTGATCGAGCATCGCCCATGGCTGATGGCGAGCCTGATCGCGGGTATCGCCTACTACTTCCTGTCCGGCGATGCGAATGAGAGCATCTGGCAGATATTGCTGAAAGGCGGGGGCGTCGGCTTTCTGGCGGTTTATGCATTCCAGCGCACCTCCGGAGTGGACGGCGCGATCCTGACGCTGGCGCTGGTTTTGAGCGCGGCAGCCGACATGGTTCTGGTCATCCAGTTTGAAGCGGGCGGCGCGCTGTTCTTCGCCAGCCATGCCGTTGCAGTTTTCCTGTATCTGCGCAATCAGCGGCCTGAGACGACGCTGAGCCAGAAGCTGTGCGCAGCGGCGCTGCTGCTTGGAACGCCTGCTGTGTCTTACCTGCTGAGCGGGCGCGGGGACATTGCGCTGTATTCCGCTTCGCTGGGCGCAATGGCGGCGGCGGCTTGGATGAGCCGCTTTCCGCGCTATCGCGTGGGGCTTGGCGCGGTGCTGTTCATCGTGAGCGATTGGCTGATCTTCAGCCGGATGGGTCCGCTCGATCTGGCACCAGTGCCCGATTTTCTGGTGTGGCCGACCTATTTCGCCGCGCAAATCATGATTGCAACGGGCGTTGTGCAGACCCTCAGAGGGGAGCGGCCTGCGCCCTAGCTGTCCGGTTCCTCGCCAATGTTCTTGTCCGAATGCAGCGTTGTGTCGGGCGTGGTCTCATCACCGCCTCCGCGACGCTCCACCATTTCCTCCACAACTGCCTCTTCGGCATTGTTCTCCGGCTCCTCAGTCTCGTCGATCCGCGCGACGCTGACGATTTGCTCATTCTTCGCCACGTTGAAAAGGCGCACGCCGGACGAACTGCGCCCGATAATCGAGAAACCGGCATTTTCCTCAAAACCGTTCTCAAGCAGGTGGCGGAAATCAATGCCAAGCCGGATCAGTTTGCCCTGATCGGTCACCAGCATGATCTGGTCACCGTGCTGCACGGGGAAGCTGGCTGCGACCGGACCGTTGCGATCCGGCTCCGAGGCGGGTTCGCCGATATTGACGACGCCTTTGCCCCCGCGCCCGGTGGTGCGGTATTCAAAGCTGGAGCTGATTTTGCCATAGCCGCGCGTGCAGATGGTGAGGATATATTGCTCTTTCTCCTCCATCTCGGCCATGCGTTCAGCGCTCAACTCGGGCACGGCATCGTTATTCTTCCACGGGGCCGCGCGCAGATAGGCCTCGCGCTCTTCCAATGTGGTGCCGGTGGAATTGAGCACGGCAAGGCTGACCACCTTGATAGCGCCCTTCGGCCCCATACCCTGAACACCGATACCCGTGCGGCTCTTGGTCTCACGCGCGTCGGTCGCGGCGAAACGGATCGCCTTGCCAGTGTCGCTTGCGAGGAAAATTTCCTGCGTTTCATCGACCAGCTTCACACCGATCAGACGGTCATCGGACCCTTCGACAAAGCCCATCGCATATTTGCCGTTGGTGGGCACATTGGCGAAGGAATCCATCGAATTGCGCCGGACCATGCCTTGCTCTGTCGCAAAGACGATGCCGAGCGAATCCCACTCGCTTTCATCCTCGGGCAGAGGCAGCACATTCGTCACCGCTTCATCCGCGCCTAGCGGCAGCAGATTGACCATCGGACGACCGCGCGTTTGCGGACCGCCTTCGGGCAGCTTCCAGACCTTCATGCGATAGACGCGGCCCGTGTTGGTAAAGAACAGCACCGGATTGTGGGTCGAGGTGACAAACAGTTCGGTGACCGCATCCTCTTCCTTCGTCGCCATGCCAGAGCGGCCCTTGCCGCCGCGCGCCTGTGCGCGGAAGGTCGCAAGCGGGGTGCGCTTGATATATCCGCCATGGGTGACGGTGACGACCATATCCTCACGCTCGATCAGGTCTTCATCTTCCAGACCGTCCCATGCAGGCGCGATTTCGGAGACACGCGGGGTCGCATACGTCGCCTGAATTTCCTGAAGCTCTTCGCGCATCACGGCATACAGCTTCACCCGGTCGGCAAGGATCGAGAGCAATTCCTCGATCTGCATCGAAAGCTCTTTCAGCTCGTCGCCGATCTCGTCGCGACCCAAAGCCGTCAGGCGGTGGAGGCGCAGATCAAGGATGGCTTTCACCTGACGCTCTGAAAGCTTGTAGCTGCCGCCTTCCTCGTCATCGCTGGGCTGGATCGCCTCGACCAGTGCAATGTATTGCGCGATATCGCCGATCGGCCATTCCTTGGCGAGCAGCTTTGCGCGCGCTTCGGCAGGGTTGGGCGCGGTGCGGATCATCGCGACAACCTCGTCAAGGTTGGAGACTGCAACCACCAGACCCAGCAAGATATGCGCCCGCTCACGCGCCTTGTTCAGGTCAAATTTTGTGCGCCGCGTTATGACTTCTTCGCGGAAGGCGATGAAGGCCTGAATGAAGTCGCGCAACATTAGCGTTTCGGGACGGCCACCGCGAATTGCCAGCATGTTTGCCGGGAAGCCGGATTGCGCCGGGGTATAGCGCCAGATCTGGTTGAGCACGACATCGGGGCTCGCATCGCGCTTCAGGTCAATCACGACCCGCACGCCCTCGCGCGAACTCTCATCGCGAATGTCCGAAATGCCCTCGATCCGCTTTTCCTTGGCGGCATCGGCGATCTTCTCGACCAGGCCAGACTTGCCGACCTGATAAGGAATGGAAGTGAAGACGATGGATTGACGGTCCCCGCGGTTCGTCTCGATCTCGTGACGGCAACGCATCAGAATGGAGCCGCGCCCGGTCGTATAGGCCGAGCGCGCGCCGCTTGATCCGAGGATCAACGGAGCGGTCGGGAAATCGGGGCCGGGGATGTATTCGATCAACTCTTCGGATGTGATCGCGGGATTGTCCATGAAGGCGAAGCAGCCGTCGATCACCTCGCCCAGATTGTGCGGCGGCACATTGGTGGCCATGCCCACCGCGATCCCGCCCGCGCCATTGACCAGCAGATTGGGGAAGCGCGCCGGAAGAACCGTCGGTTCCTGCTTTCGCCCGTCATAATTGTCCTGAAAATCGACAGTGTCCTTGTCGAGATCGTCCAGCAGCGTGTTCGCCACCCGCGCCAGCTTTGCCTCGGTATAGCGCATCGAAGCGGGCGGATCGGGGTCCATTGATCCGAAATTGCCCTGACCATCGATCAGCGGAACCCGCATCGACCAGTCCTGCGTCATACGCGCCAGCGCATCATAGATCGCGCTGTCGCCGTGAGGGTGGAAGTCACCCATGACGTCACCGACGATCTTGGCGCTTTTCACATAGGACCGGCCAGCGACGAAATTGCCCAGCTTGCTGGCATAAAGGATGCGGCGATGCACCGGTTTCAATCCATCCCGCACATCGGGAAGCGCGCGCGCTACGATCACGCTCATCGCGTAATCGAGATAGCTCGTCTTCATCTCATCGACGATATCGATCCGTTCGAATTCGCCCGATGCGTTGGGATTGGTGGAGTTGGTGGGGATATTGTCGTCGCTCAAGGGTTCTGGCCAGTTCTGTTATCATTCGGCATCGCGCCGCTCATGTGCCTTATATGTAGGGAAGGGCTGGCCCTTTCACCACCGATGCAAGGGAACAAACGCAATACAAAGCGGTCTTTTTCCACACCTGACAGAACGCGGTACCGGCAACGGTTCAGCTTTGCGAAAGCGCGCCTCGTCTATTGATGTAATCGCACCGCAGGAATGGCGGGCCGTCACGCAGTGTTTGCGGATGGCCGCATCAACGGTTGCCTTTCCGGCATAAACTTCATTCAAAGGGCATTAAGCCCGCTTTGACTACGAACAATTGCAAATTGAGCGCAATGCCGTCATGGCATCGCGCATGATATTATTCGCTGAGCACGCCCCGGCAGTGCTCCGCCAAAAACCCCAAGGGAGAACATCCGCATGACAATCATTTCTCTGCGCCAACAGGCCTCGAACTTTGTTCTCGCCATTGCGCTTGTCACCGGCACCGCCATGGTCGCAGGCCACATCGTGCCTGACGAAGCGCACGCCCAGCGCAAGAAGAAGGACAAGAAGGAAAAAGCGCCCAAGGCCGAATATTCCGAAGCCTTCATTGCCGCCTACAACCCCGCTGAGGAAGCGTTGAAAGTGGAAGGCGTGGATATCGCTACGGTCCGACCGCAGCTTGACGCGCTGATCCCGGTTTCGGTTTCGCCGGATGAGCAAATTGCGGCGGGTGGCCTGATCTACAATGCGGGCGTGAAGTCGTCCGACCGCGGCTTGCAGCTTCAGGGCATGGAATTGATGCTTTCAAGCGGCAAGGTGGCGAGTGCCGACGCGGGCCGCTACAACTTTATTGCCTATCAGATCGCCAACAATTTGAAGGATTACGCAAAAGCGCGGAAGTACCTTCAGGCGGCCATCGATAGCAATTTCACAACCGAGACGGTTGGGATTTCCGACCTGCAAATCGCGATGGCAGAGAGCTATTTCTCCAATGATGAAAACATGGAAGGCCTCGATTACCTCCAGCGTGCCATTGAGGGTCGCAAGAGCAAGGGCGAGGCTGTTGAAGAGGCCTGGTATCGCCGCGGCATTACGGTGGCTTACAACAACGAAATCGAGCCGCAGGTCTATGACATGGCGCTGGCATGGGTTGCGGATTATCCGTCAGCCAAAAACTGGCGCGATGCGATTAACCTTGCGCGCAACCTGAACACGTATGAAGGCGCAGAGATGCTCGATCTGCTGCGTCTCAGCCGCAAGGTTGATGCGCTGCAGGACAAGATTGATTATGTGATCTACGTCGAATCTGCTGATGCGCGGCGTCTTCCCAAGGAAGTGAAGGACGTCATTGAGCAGGCTTACGCAGCGGACGCAGTTAGTCGGGACGATATCTTCGTTGCGGAATCGCTGGAAACGGCCAACAGCCGGATCGCAAGTGACCGCGCTGATCTCCCCGCGCTTGAACGTGATGCAATGGCCGCTGATGCGGGTCTGCGCACGGTTGTTGCGGCGGGAAGCGCGTTCCTGAGCTATGGCGAATACGACAAGGCCGTGACCTTCTATACCAAGGCTCTCGGGATGCCTGGCGTTGACGCCAACGAAGCGCTGACCCGTCTGGGCATCGCGCAGATTGGCACGGGCGATTATGCCGCCGCCAAGGAAAGCTTTGCCAAGATCACCGGGAACCGCGTGCCAATCGCGAAGCTGTGGACTGGCTATGCCGTGCAACAGACAGGCGGTGCGACAGCCGGGGAGAGCGGCGCGTCGCCGAGCGAGCAAATGGGCGGCTAATCTGCTCTTTACGACTACAGAAAAGGGCGTCGGAGATTATCTCCGGCGCCCTTTTTCGTTTGCGGTGTCATCGTGATGGCCGGGGCCTCACTTAACGCAGGCGTTTGACGAAGACCTGATTGTCCTCGCGGGTTTCCACCGCGAAACTGTCGAAGCTTTCGAACATGTCTTTCAGGCTCTTGAAGCCGTAATTGCGCACGTCGAAGCTGGACCGGTTGCCCGCGATCTGGCCGACCTGCGACAGGCGCGCATAGCCGCCCACGCTCTTTGCCTCGGAATAGGCTGCTGTGATCAATTCCAGCAGATCATCATCCACGCTCACTGGCTCCGGCTTCGCACCTTTTTTGCGCCCGTTTGCGCGATCAGCGGCATTGGTCGCGATCAGTTTCTTGATGTCGATAAAGCGGGTGCAGACCGACTGGAAGGCGAGCGGCGTTTTTGCCTCACCAAAGCCGTAAACCACAATACCGTCCTGCCGCAGACGTGTGACCAGCGGGGTGAAGTCGCTGTCCGATGTCATGATCCCGAACCCGTCAACCTTGCCCTGATACAGCAGATCAATCGCGTCGATGGTCATCGCCATGTCGGTCGCATTCTTGCCGCGCGTCACGTCGAATTGCTGCTGCGGTCGGATGCCGAACTTGTTGGTAATCTTGTCCCAGCGCGCCAGATTGTCCTTGGCAAAGTTGCCATATGCGCGGCGGATGTTCACCTGGCCCAGCTCCGCCATGACGGTCAGCACAGGATCAATCCCGTCCGGTGTTGTGTTGTCCGCATCGATGAGCAGGGCGATATTCTGGAGATTGATATCCGACATGCCGCGCTAGATGCGCGCGTAGCTTGGCGCGGGCAAGGGCTTATTGCTTGTTGTCCCCGCTCAGTCCTCCGGCAGGAAGGCGCCGGTGTCCTCATCCAGCGTGTAGAGGATGCCTTCCATGATCGAGAAATGCGCCCCGCGCAGCTTGACCGCGCCTTGCTTCTCTTTTTCGACCAGCCACGGAAAGGTGCGCAAATTGGCAAGGCTCAGGCGGATCGCGGCAAACTCCATCGCCAGTTCTGCTTTTCTGCCGCTGGTGCCATATTTATCGGCAACCGGTTTGCGTATATCGCTGAGCAGGTTGATCCAGTTGGCGACGAATCCGCCTTCGCCTGGCGCTGCCGACGCGTAATCCTGCGTCAGCGCCGCCTTGCACCCGCCACAACGGCCGTGGCCCATCACCACGATCTGCTTCACTTCCAGCATCTGCACAGCGAATTCGACCGCTGCGGACACTCCGTGCAAGCCGGGCGTAGTCTCAAACGGTGGGACAAGCGCCGCGACATTGCGCACCACGAATATGTCGCCGGGATCAACATCGAAGATCTGCGCGGGATCGACGCGGCTGTCAGAGCAGCCGATCACCATCAGTTTGGGATGCTGCCCTTCCTGCGCAGTTTCCTGAAAGCGCTCTCTTTGGCGCGGATAGGTTTGCTCGCGAAAGCGCTGATAGCCTTTCAAAAGCTCGGCATATTCCGGCATGTGTCTCTCCCGCCGCCTGATAAGCATCGAAAGGCTCCGCCGCGCAAGAATATTGGTGGTGCGCCCGCGCTTATCCTCGTGGAAAACCGTTATGGATGCGCCCAGCTTGTGCCGGGTGCATGCCTGCTTGCGCACATTGCGCCGAAACCTGCCATATTTGTCGGGCCACCCGTGCTTGCGGGGCAGGCAATGGAAGCCTAAGTGGGCTGCTATGAACGACCTCGCCAACACGCCCGCCAGCGCTCCCGAAGGAGCGCGCCCGCCGCGCCAGCGCAAGCCTGACTGGATCCGGGTGCGTGCGCCGGTGAGCAAGGAATACAACGAGACGCGCAAATTGATGCGTGAGCTAAACCTCAATACGGTATGTGAAGAGGCGGCGTGTCCCAATATTGGCGAATGCTGGAGCAAGAAGCACGCAACGGTGATGATCCTGGGCGATGTGTGCACACGCGCCTGTGCGTTCTGCAACGTAAAGACCGGAATGCCGCGCGCGGTCGATCCAATGGAGCCGGAGAACACCGCCGTTGCCGCGGCCAAGATGGGCCTTGAGCATATCGTCATCACCAGCGTGGATCGCGACGATCTGCCCGATGGCGGGGCGGGGCAGTTTGTGAAGGTGATCGAAGCGCTGCGCCGCAACACGCCGAATACGACTATCGAGATTCTGACACCCGATTTCCGGGGCAAGATGCGCGCGGCGGTTGAGGCGATTTGTGAAGCCGGTCCGGACGTTTACAACCACAACCTCGAAACGGTCCCGCGCCTGTATCCGACGATCCGTCCCGGCGCGCGGTACTATTCATCGCTGCGACTGCTTGAGGAGGTGAAGGCGCACAATCCGCTGATCTTCACCAAGTCCGGGATCATGCTTGGACTCGGCGAAGGGCGGCTTGAGGTGCATCAGGTCATGGATGACATGCGCAGCGCCGAAGTCGATTTCATGACCATGGGGCAATACCTTCAACCCACGCCCAAACACGCGGTGGTGGAAGAATATGTCACGCCCAAGGCATTTGACGCCTATGGCTCAATTGCGCGCGCCAAGGGCTTCCTGCAGGTTGCTTCCAGCCCGCTTACCCGGTCTAGCTATCATGCGGGCGATGATTTCGCCGTGATGAAGGCCGCCCGTGAGGAAAAGCTGGCGAAAGCAAGCGAGCGCAAAAAGGATCGCTTGCAAGCGTAAGATCCGTCCGATGCCGTCCATTCGTGAAACCCGGCAATTGCCGTATACGCCCGAGCAAATGTTCGATCTGGTTGCCGATGTCGGCAATTACCGGAAGTTCCTGCCATGGGTAATTGCAACGCGGGTTCGCTCTGACAGCGAGACTGAGATGATCGCGGATATGGTCGTCGGATTCAAAAGCCTGCGAGAGAGCTTTACCAGCCGGGTGTCAAAGGACCGGGCGAGCGAAATCCGCGTGCACTATCTCGATGGGCCGCTGTCCGATCTCGACAATGTCTGGCAATTCCGCCCCTATGGCCTCGAAAGCTGCGAGATCGAATTCTACGTCGATTTCACCTTCAAGAACCGCATGTTTGAAAGGATCGCCGGGCAGTATTTTGACCGGGCCTTCCGCAGAATGGTTGAGGCATTCGAGAAACGCGCGGCTGACCTGTATGACACTGAAGGCGCGGCGGGTTAGTCCGCCTGAGTCAGCAACAGCTCCAGTGCGCACAGCGTCGCCTGATGCCGGATGGACGCGCGGGCGCCGTCGGGGTCTGATCCGCCGTCGAAATGCTTCAATTCGCCTTCAGGCTCTCCGGTCTGGTTGCGGAAAGCGCGGGCAAACACGACTGTGCCAACCGGTTTCAGCTGGGTGCCGCCGCCTGGCCCTGCGACCCCGCTAATCGCCACCGCAACGTCGGCATTGGATCGCTCCAGCACGCCAACTGCCATCGCCCACACGCATGCGATGGAAACAGCGCCAAACGTCTCGATGATGTCGGAAGCAACGCCCAGCACCTCCATCTTGGCTTCGTTGGAATAGGTCACAAAACCGCGATCCAGCACGGCCGATGATCCGGCAATCTCTGTAATTGCTCCCGCTACCAGGCCGCCAGTGCAGCTTTCAGCCGTTGCCACCATGCGTCCGGCCTCGCGGTTTTCCGCGACCACACGGCCCGCGAGTTCGGTGATGTCAGCGGGGAGCAGAAGAACGCTCATTCAGACGTGCTTCCAACGGCAACTGTGCCGTTTTTGCCGCCGCAAACCGGGGGATCCTTCATATCGACTTCCGGCAGAATGAAGGAGACAAGGCCTGCAATATTCTCAGCCGGAAGCGGGCTGAGCAATTCGACCGCGCGGTCAATCTTGGCGCAATTGTCCGATTTGATTTCCTTTCCGATCATCTGGCCCAGAATGCCATCGATCAAGGGCCGCAATGCATCATCCGGCAGCGCGGCGATCACTTCGGCCATGCCATCATCCTGCGTTTCGCGGGCCATGAAAATCCGGAAAAAGCGCATGGTCCCCGGCCAACGCGCATCTTGTTCTGCGCGGAACTGTTCGACGAAATTGGCACCTGCCGCGCTGGGTATGAAGCTTTTTTCGGTGAACTCTCCGGTGCAGGTGGTCAGCACCGCATCATACGCCCCGGGCATCACATAGACCATCGCATCGGCGGCATCCTCCGGAGCGACGCAGACCTGTTGTGCCTGAGCGGTTTGCGCGGTTGCCAGCGCGGCCAAAGCCACCACGGGGCCAAAACAGCGGATACTTTTCATGGGCTTCATCTCTCAGCTTTCCTTCTTCGATAGTCCGACAATCGCTTGCGCCGCGATCCCCTCACCGCGCCCGGTATAACCCAGCCGCTCCGTGGTCGTCGCCTTTATACTGACGGCGCTTTCTTCCAGCCCTGTAAGGCGGGCTACTTCGGCGCGCATGGCTGGCCGGTGCGGGCCGATCTTTGGTGCCTCGCATATGATGGTAAGGTCGATGTTCCCTAGCGAATAGCCCGCCGCATTGGCCAGTTTGACCGCATGTTCCAGAAACTGGCCTGATCGCGCGCCAGACCATTGCGGGTCGCTCGGCGGGAAATGGGTGCCGATATCGCCATCACCGATAGCGCCCAGCACCGCATCGGTGATCGCGTGCAGCGCCACATCGGCATCGGAATGGCCCGCCAGCCCGTGTGTGTGGTCAAGCTTGATACCGCACAGCCACAGCTCTTCGCCTTCGACGAGACGGTGAACGTCAAAACCCTGTCCAATGCGAAAGGCCGGCGTGGTCATGGCGGGTGCAAAATCCTCGGCAAAGGTGATCTTCTTCAGGCGTTCATCGCCATCGACCAGCGCGACTGAATGGTTGCTGGCTATCAGCACTTGTGCATCGTCTCCTGCATCGGGCGCGCCCGTCCAATCGCGGTGCGCAGTCAGGATCGTGTCATAGTGAAAGGCCTGGGGGGTCTGCACCCGGCGCAGGGTCTCTCGTTCAGCCTTGCCTGCCATCATGTTGTCGGCGTCTGCCAAAGCAAGGCTGTCAACCACGGGCAGGGTCGGGATCGCTCCGGCGTGGTTCTGAAGGGCGGCGAGCAATCGTTTAATCACGGCCTGCGGCAGGTCGGGACGGGCGGCATCATGGATCAGCACAAGGGTCGGCGCGACTTCTTCCAAAGCCTCCAGCCCGGCACGCACCGACCCCTGCCGTGTCTCCGCGCCGCTCACCGTCAGCGCACCGTTGGGGTTCCCGCAAGCGGCCAGCGCTTCTTTGTGCAAACCCTCAGGTGCAACAATCACCAGAGTTTCGCATCCGGCACGCACAAGGGCTTCGACCGAGTGTTGCAGCACCGGCTTGCCGCGATAGGCGCGGAATTGCTTGGGTGTGTCTCCTCCAACGCGAAGGCCTTTGCCAGCAGCCACAATGACGGCCGCGAATGGGGGAAGGGAGGAGGGGCTCGCCATTGCGGGTCAGCGCTTAGGGACTGGACGGAATTTCCGCAATCCACTATGCGCCTGCACAATAATTAGGCAACCTGATCTCATGACAACCCAATTACCCCCTACGGCGCTCAAACCGATCCAGATCGGCCCGGTCACTATTGAAGAGCCTGTGCTGCTCGCGCCCATGACCGGCGTCACCGATATGCCATTCCGCGTGCTCGTCCGGCGCTTTGGGTCAGGTTTGAACGTGACGGAGATGATCGCGAGCGAGGCGGCGATCCGCGAAACGCGCCAGTCTGTGCAGAAAGCAGAGTGGGACAAGACGGAAGAGCCCGTCTCCATGCAGCTCGTTGGCTGTGATCCGGGAAGCATGGGCGAGGCGGCCAAATTGCAGGAAGGCAACGGCGCCGCGATCATCGACATCAATTTCGGCTGTCCCGTGCGCAAAGTCGTGGGCCAATATGCTGGCAGCGCCCTGATGCGCGAAGTGCCGCTGGCGACCAAGCTGATGGAAGCCACCGTAAAAGCGGTGAATGTGCCCGTCACGGTCAAGATGCGGATGGGCTGGGATCACCAGAGCCTGAACGCTCCTGAAATGGCACGCATTGCCGAGGATCTTGGCGTGAAAATGATCACCGTCCATGGTCGCACGCGCAACCAGATGTACAAGGGCTCTGCCGACTGGTCCTTTATCCGCAAGGTTAAAGAGGCTGTTTCAATCCCCGTCATAGTCAATGGCGATATCTGCACCATTGAAGACGCGCAGAAGGCGATGGAGCAATCGGGCGCAGACGGTCTGATGATCGGGCGCGGCGCCTATGGCAAGCCGTGGCTGCTGGGTCAGGTGATGCACTGGCTGCGCACGGGTGAGCGCATTCCGACCCCGGATTTCGATCTGCAATATGCGACTCTGGTGGAGCATTATGAGCGGATGCTGGACCATTATGGACGCAACGTCGGCACCAAGATCGCGCGCAAACATCTGGGCTGGTACACCAAGGGGATGCACGGTTCGGCGGAGTTCCGAAACTTTGCGAACCAGATTGACGATCCCGATCAGGTGCTTGGCGAGGTTGAACGGTTTTATGAGCCGTTTTTGAACCGCCGTGCGGCTGCGGCCTGAGCCGCGATCAAGGCATGGGCATAGCCGATGGCCAGTGAGCCAACCCTTCCACCGCAGGACGGTGCCGCTTCGCCAGACAAGCCCGATCCGGCGGCGCAGATTGCCAGCCTGGTGTTCGCTCTGCTGCTGGTTGATCCGGATGGGCGCGTCGCTCAGGTCAATTACGCGGCTGAGATACTGCTGGGCACAAGCGCGAAACGGCTGATTGGCCTGCCTCTGGAGGATGTGATCAGTCCGCTTGATCAAAGGGTCAGCCATAGCCTGGTACAAGACGACGCCGCTCTGGTGGCGCGCGATGTTCGCGTGCGGCTCTTGGGAGGCGAGACGTCCGTCAATCTCACCATGTCGCAGATGGCCGACTATCCGGGTTGGCGAGTGATGACGATCACGCAACTGGGACGCGAAAAGGCCTCAAGTGAGGAGCAGGGAGCATCGGCAATCGGTGCGCCTTCGATCCTTGCGCACGAGATTAAAAATCCGCTCTCCGCGATCAAGGGCGCGGCTCAACTGATTGCACGCAAACTGCCGCATGGGGACAAGAAACTTGCACGCATGATCACCGATGAAGTTGACCGGATTGCCCGGCTGATTGACCGGATGCAACAACTGGGGAGCACCAAGGCAGAGCCCGGTGTCGCCTGCAATCCGCACGAGGCGATCCGTTCTGCGATCGCAACCGTGCGCACGGGCGGTATGGACGGGGTCGAAATAAACGAGGAATTTGATCCGTCGCTGCCCCCCGTGATCGCCAATCGGGATGCGTTGGAGCAGGTTTTGATCAACCTCATATCCAACGCGCGCGATGCCGCAGCGGCGGCTCGCGTCACGGGCGGGAGCGAAGGGCAAATCACGATCCGCACACGCTATATCAGCGGTCAGATATTCAGCGCGATACGGTTGGGCCGCACGGTGCGCCTGCCGATTGAAATTACGGTCACCGACAACGGTGCGGGCGTGGATCCTGCCCTGCGCGAGCGTGTGTTCGAACCGTTTGTTTCATCGAAGTCTTCGGGTCAGGGGCTGGGCCTCGCTCTGGTTCGGAAGCTGATGCGCGATATGGATGGCAGTGTCAGCCATGAACGCGAAGGCCGTGCAGGCCTGACCCATTTCCGTTTGCACTTGCCCGTGGTCAAGGCGGATACCCTCTCGCAGGCCCATAAACAGGGACCGCGATGACCAGCGCCAAACCTGCCAGTATCCTGATCGTCGAGGATGATGCCGCGATTGCGATTGTGATCGAGGCCGCGCTTCAGGATGAGGGTTTTGCCACAACGCAGGTCAGCAGCATCGCAGAGCGTGATGCACTGCTGGCTAAAACCCCGTTCGACGTGATGCTGACCGATGTCATGCTTAAGGACGGAGACGGGCTTGCCTCTCTCGCTGCGGTCCGTCGCGAAGCGCCGATCATGCCGGTCATCGTCCTTTCTGCGCAAAACACCCTTGATACAGCGGTGCGTGCAAGTGACAGCGATGCCTTCGAGTACTTCCCCAAACCCTTTGACCTTGATGAACTGGTGCAAGCTGTATGCACGGCTGCGGGGAAGGGCGCATCGGTAGACGAGGTGACGCAAGATGCGCCGGTAGAGGGATTGCCGTTGGTCGGGCGCAGCGCGGCGATGCAGGGTGTGTACCGCATGATCACGCGGGTGCTCCGCAACGATCTCACCGTACTCGTCACCGGCGAGAGCGGGACAGGCAAGGAGCTGGTGGCCGAAGCCATTCACGAATTGGGCAGTCGCCGCACCGGGCCATTTGTGGCGGTCAACACGGCGGCGATCCCCGCCAATTTGATCGAGAGCGAGCTGTTCGGCCATGAGAAGGGCGCGTTCACCGGGGCTGTCGCACAGACGATTGGCAAATTTGAGCAAGCCAATGGCGGAACCCTGTTTCTCGACGAGATCGGCGACATGCCATCCGAGGCGCAGACCCGGCTTTTGCGCGCCTTGCAATCGGGACGCATCCGCCGTGTGGGAGGACGCCAGGAAATTGAAGTCAATGTCCGCATTATCGCAGCAACCAATCGTGACCTCGCCCCGTTGATAGCGTCGGGAGAGTTTCGCGAAGACCTGTTTTACCGTCTGAATGTTGTCCCCATCACCCTGCCTGCGCTGCGCGACAGGCCGGAGGATATTGAGACCCTCAGCCATCATTTCCTCGCACTGGCAACCGAAGAAGGCCTTCCACGCCGACAGCTTACCGCCGATGCGATTGAGCGGCTTGAACAACGCACCTGGCGGGGTAATGTGCGCGAACTTCGCAATGTGATTTTCCGCCTTGCCCTTATGGCGCGCGATGATGTGATCGGGGCGGAACAGCTGGATGACATCATTGAGGCTGAAAATGGGGGTGCGCCGATCCCTCTGGCCGGAGAGCCCGTCGGATTTGATACCGCCCTTGCGCATTGGTTGCATGAGGCGCAGCCCGCTGATGGCACGCTTTACCATCAGGCTCTGGCCCAGTTTGAAAAGCCGCTGATAGAATACGCCTTGGCGGAAACGCGCGGAAACCAGCTGCGCGCGGCCAAGCTTTTGGGCATCAATCGCAACACTTTGCGAAAGCGTATCGGAGAGCTGGGCGTTGAACCTGATCGCTTTGCGAGAACGGGTTGACGCATAAAAGCGCATCTTGCTGCAAGTAGTTCTTGCAAATGCGCAACACCATGGTTGTAAGTCTGCCACGATGGATGGTTTGGACGTTACAACTGCGCCAGAAGGCGGGCTTTTGGAGCGCAAGCGTGATGCGAGCCCCGCCAATACGCCAACCTCACCTCCTTCATCACCCCCCTCGTCATCGCGTCAGACACCGCGCCAAACACCGCGCTGGTGGCGACAATTCATGGTCGTTTCGCGCCGGGCAAACCTGTTTGTCTGGCTAGAGATCTTTGCCGGGCTGGCTTTGGTTCTGGCGGTTGTGGCCACCTATATCGCCTTTTCCAATGAGTCTGCCGACGGTGATCTGTTGCCGACGATGCAAGTCTCCATCCTCCTGATGGCGATCCTTGTGCCTGCAATGGCGATCCTCGTTCTGGTGGGCCGCAGGCTCGCGCTCAGGCGCGCGGCGGGCAGCACCGCCAGATTGCATGTGCGGCTTGTATTCTTCTTCTCGATGGTCGCAGCGGTGCCCACATTGCTGGTGGCAGGCTTTGCCGCTTTCCTGTTTCAAACGGGCGTCGATTTCTGGTTCTCGGACGAATCACGCGGATTGATGGAGAATGCGAATGAGCTCGCGCAAAGCTATTACGATGCAAACCAGCGCGACGTTCGGGATGAGACGTTCACCATGGCGACGGACATGCGCAAAACCCTGCAGCGCGTGCCGATTGCCGATCCCGATTTTCCGGACTTCTATGCCTATCAGGCACAGTCGCGAAAGATCAACGAAAGCTTGATCCTTCAGCGGCTTGAAGATGGCTCTTTGCGAACAGCGGCGGTGTTCAATCTGATGGAAGGCAATGAGCCGATCCCTTTCAGCGAGGCGGCACTGCCAAAACTTGACGAGGGAGAATTCGTCGTTGTCGAGGGCAGTCCCGAACGGATCGCGGCTCTCGCTCCGATTGACAAGGAAAGCGGGATTTACCTCTATAATGCGCGCAACACCGAAGAGACCTTGTTCAATTCATGGGCGCGAGCGCAGGCCATTTCACGCGCATACGATACCCTGACAAGCGAGGCGCGCACGCTGCAATTGCGGTTTAACGTCGCTTTGATTGCCATGAGCCTGTTGCTGGTGGGCCTGGCGGTCTGGTTTGCCTTGCGCTTTGCGGATCGACAGGTTGAGCCACTGACCGATCTGGTGGGTGCAGCGCGCAAGGTGGGGCAGGGCAACTTTTCTTTGCGGGTTGAAGGGCGCACGGGTGCCGATGAGATCGGACTCTTGAACCGCGCTTTCAACCGGATGACCGCGCAGCTTGAGCGCCAGACGCACGCCCTGGTCAGCGCCAACCGTCAGATTGATGATCGGCGCGCCTTTATGGAGGCTGTGCTTGAATCGGTCAGTGCAGGGGTGATCTCGGTTGATGATCAAAGCCGCGTTCTGCTGATGAATTCACCGGCTCAGGCGCTGCTGGGCGACACCGATTCCTGTGAGGCGGCAGCGGATCTGGTCGGCGCGCCGCTTGATACGGTCTCGCCCGAAATCTGCCAAATGGTGCGTGAGGGCCGGTCACGCGGAATTGTAAGCCAGGCCAAGGGGACAGACCTGTTAACACTGGCGGTGAAGGTCGCTCCGGGATCAAGCGGCTATGTCATCACCTTTGAAGATATCACCCGCCAGCTCCTCGATCAGCGGCAGGCCGCATGGTCGGATGTGGCGCGCCGTATCGCGCACGAGATCAAGAACCCGCTTACGCCCATCCAGCTTGCGACCGAACGCCTGAAGCGGCGGTATCGCAAGAAGTTGGGCGATGAGGACACCGAGCTGTTTGATGAACTCACCAGCACCATCGTCAGGCAAGTCGGTGACCTGCGAAAAATGGTCGATGAATTCTCATCCTTTGCGCGCCTGCCCAAGCCGGTCTTTCGCACCGAGGACGCTGTCGATCTGGTCCGTCAGGCCGTGTTCCTCCAGGAGGTCGCGCATAACGGGATCGAGTTCAACGTCAGCACTGAGGGCGTGAACAATCGCGAAATCAGCTGTGACCGCCATCAGGTCGGCCAGGCGATGACTAACGTGCTCAAGAATGCGGTGGAAGCCATCGAAGCGCGCGCTGCTGAAGGGCGGGGTGCCTATGCCGGCACAATCGGCGTGCGCATCTTGAGCGAGGATGACCATCTGAGCGTTACAGTCGAGGACAACGGCATTGGCTTGCCCGCTGACCGCGAGCGCCTGATCGAACCCTATGTCACCACCCGGGAAAAAGGCACTGGCCTTGGCCTCGCCATCGTCAAAAAAATCGTCGACGAGCACGGTGGCAGTATGGCGTTTGCCGCTGGCGATGATGGTGGCACCCGCGTGACTTTGCGGTTTGCGCGCGACCCCCAGATTGCCGAGGGCGAGCCCGCATGATGACTCAAACACTTATCACAATATCAATTCCCCAAAGGAGGCGCGGATGGCGCTAGAAATCCTCATAGTCGATGATGAACGCGACATTCGCGAATTGGTCGCCGGTGTGCTGGGTGACGAGGGATATGAATGCCGCACCGCCGCAGACAGCACCAGTGCGCTGACCGCGATTGATGAGCGTCGGCCCAGTCTTGTCCTGCTTGATGTGTGGCTGCACGGCAGCGAGATGGACGGGCTTGAACTGCTCGACGAAATCAAGGTGCGAGAGCCCGATTTGCCGGTCATTATTTTCTCGGGCCATGGGAATATCGACACTGCCGTTTCGGCCGTCGGGCGCGGGGCAATGGACTTTATCGAAAAGCCGTTTGAGGCGGAGCGCCTTTTGCTGCTGGTGGAGCGCGCGACCGAGACGGAGCGACTTCGGCGCGAGAATACGCGCCTGCGTGAGGGTGATGACGAAGCGGGCGAGTTCACCGGCAATTCAAGCTCTATCAACACCGTGCGCGCGACGCTGAAGAGGGTTGCGAACACCGGCAGCCGCGTGCTTATCTCCGGCCCTCCCGGCGCCGGCAAAGAGGTCGCCGCACGGCTGCTGCACGCGTGGAGCACCCGCGCGGAAAACGCCTTTGTGATTGTCAATTCGGCGCGCATCACACCCGACCGGTTTGAACACGAACTCTTCGGCGAAGAGGCTGATGGCAAGCAGGTGCGACCGGGCCTCCTGGAAATGGCGGACGGGGGCACGCTGTATCTGGATGAGGTGGCAGACATGCCGCTTTCCACCCAGGCACGGATCCTGCGAGTGCTGACGGAACAGAGCTTTGTTCGCGTTGGCGGGACGCGCCAGATTGGCGTGGACGTGCGGGTTGTCTCCTCAACTTCGCGCGATCTTGATCAGGAGATGGAGGAGAAGCGTTTTCGCGAAGATCTGTTCTACCGTTTGAATGTTGTCCCGGTCGCGATCCCGTCATTGGCTGACCGGCGCGATGACATTCCTTCGCTCGCCGAGCATTTCTTCACCCGCTATTCGACTGATCAGGGAATTGCGCCACCGACCATTGCGGAGGAAGCAATGGCGGCTTTGCAGGCCTATGACTGGCCGGGAAATGTCCGCCAGTTGCGCAATGTTGTTGAGCGCACGATCATCATGACACCAAGAGATCGGCTGACCACAGTAGAGACCGACATGCTTCCCGCCGAGATTACGGGTGGCCGATTGGCAGCATCGGGGCAGGGCCTGTCTGCCATGATGGGAGTGCCGCTGAGGGAAGCCCGCGAAAGCTTTGAACGCGAATATTTAGCAATTCAGATCCGTCGATTCTCTGGCAACATTTCGAAAACTGCAACATTCATTGGTATGGAGCGGTCCGCTTTACATCGTAAACTCAAGCTGTTGGGAATGGCGGAACGGCGGGAAGCCTTGCGAAAAGAATGATCCGTGCTCTATTTGGAGCTCCCGAGTTTCTTGACATAAATTCAATCATTGCCGCGAACCCCGGCAAGATGCATTATGTCCAAAGGTGACTGTCAGGTAGGCTATACAGCCCACGCCATAAAAAGCGGGCTGGAGTAGCGGTCATCCAAGAACAGGAGCATTTAAAAATGTCCAACGGACGTACCCTCTCTCCGCGTCCGGTTTCGCGTTCCACTCAGGAAGGCACTGCTGAAAGCGGTCAGGCACAAAGCCGGCCACTTGGCGGGAACCTTCAGGACGCATTCCTGAATTATCTGCGCAAGACAAAAACGCCTGTGACCATGTTCCTGGTCAAGGGTGTGAAGCTGCAAGGGATTGTCACGTGGTTTGACAATTTCTCCATCCTGCTGCGCCGCGATGGGCAGTCCCAGCTTGTCTACAAACATGCCATTTCGACGATCATGCCGGGCTTACCCATCGACCCCGCGCTGTTTGAAAGCCGTGCGGGTGGCAAAAAGCAGCGGTTGTTGCAGGACATTTTCCTGAGCCGCGTCAGCGAAGCGGGCGTTCAGGTGACCATGTTCCTTGTGAATGGCGTCATGTTACAGGGGCGGATCGCCGCATATGACCTGTTCTGCATGCTGCTTGAGCGTGACGGAGCGGTACAACTTGCCTATAAGCACGCCGTATCGACCATTCAGCCCGCCAGCCCGGTCGATTTGCATGACGGACCCGACGATGATGCGTCAGACGATGTTGGCGAAACGGAAGAAGACGGCGACTGAGCTTTGATGATGATTTGATGGATGAGGTAACCCGCGGTGCGCGGGCCCTTGTCCTGTGCCCGGATATCAGGGCGTTCTCCTATGACCTTGACGCGCCCGAACGGCTCGAAGAGGCGATGGGACTTGCCCTGGCAATCGGCGTGGTCATCGCTCACAGCGAGATTTTGCCGGTTCGCCAGATGCAGCCAAATACCCTGTTCGGGTCCGGTCAGGTCGAGAATATAAAGATCGCCTGCGAGCAGCATGAAGCCGAACTGGTCATCGTCGATGGCGCGCTTACACCGATCCAGCAGCGCAATCTGGAAGAGAAGTTCAAGCGCAAGGTCATCGACCGCACTGGCTTGATCCTTGAGATTTTTGGAGAGCGCGCGGCAACCGCAGAAGGTCGCTTGCAGGTCGAACTGGCGCATCTCGACTACCAGCAGAGCCGGCTTGTGCGCAGTTGGACCCATCTTGAACGCCAGCGCGGTGGCTTTGGCTTTCTTGGCGGTCCGGGGGAAACCCAGATTGAGGCTGACCGCCGGATGATCCGCACGCGGATGAGCCGGTTGCGCCGTGAGCTGGAGCAGGTGCGCAAGACCCGCGCGCTGCACCGGGAGCGGCGGGGCAGGGCACCGTGGCCTGTCATCGCACTGGTCGGCTATACCAATGCGGGCAAGTCCACCCTGTTCAACCGTCTGACCGGCGCCGATGTGATGGCAGAGGATCTGCTGTTCGCGACGCTTGATCCGACGATGCGCGCCATCAGTCTGCCGGGCGTTGAAAAAGCGATCCTTTCGGACACTGTGGGCTTCATCTCGGACCTGCCCACTCAGCTTGTGGCCGCGTTTCGCGCGACATTGGAGGAAGTGACCGGGGCCGATATTATCTGCCATGTGCGTGATATGGCGAACCCGGCTCATGCCGCGCAGAAAAAGCAGGTGATGGATATCCTGGCCGATCTCGACGTGGTTGATCGCGAAACGGGCCTCTCGGAAATTCCCATTCTTGAGGTTTGGAACAAGGCTGATCTTCTGGACGAGGACATGCGCACAGCATTGTCCGAAGCCGCGGCCGGACAGGATGCTGTTGTGATGTCGGCATCAACCGGCGAAGGTATGGAAGCGTTTTCGGATCGCATTGCCGAATTGCTGACGGCCAAAGCGCGTGAACTGGTCGTGACCCTCCCTCTGAGTGACGGTCGCCGGATTGCGTGGCTGCATGCCCACGGCGATGTTCTGGAAGAGGACGATGCAGGCGAGGGCGAGCACGGCCCGCTGCGGCGGTTTACAGTGCGGCTCAATCCGAAGGAATTCGGGCAGTATGAAACCTTGTGAAAGACAAGGGATTCATGCGCTTATTCGGAGCGTTTGACTGCCTGCCACAGCTTTTCCTGATCATCCAGAGAGAGGTCAGCGAAGTCACCTTGCGCCATGTCCTCCATGGACCGGAAGCGCTTTTCGAACTTTGTATTGGCCGCACGCAAAGCATCTTCGGCGCTGATGCCGTGGGCGCGCACATAATTGACCACCGCAAACAGCAGGTCGCCGGCTTCCTCGGCCTTGTGCGCGTCTGAGGTTGCGGTTTCAACTTCATCGATTTCTTCAAGAATTTTGTCTTTGGAGCCCGATGGATCAGGCCAGTCAAAGCCGGTTCGGGCCGCGCGTTTTTGCAGTTTCTGCGCGCGCATCAAGGCTGGCAGAGCAAGGGCGACGCCGTCCATCGCCGAGGTCTGGCCTTTGCCGGAGCGCTCAACCTCCTTCAGGTTCT